>NZ_CP114058.1:1237145-1546432 GCF_026967475.1 Rouxiella chamberiensis
TGGGCCACATTTGCCCTTGTTTATAATCTGATTGTTCGCAATCAGATGATCAGCAACTTCGTCGCTTTCTGTGTTGCCGTCACTTTCAGCTTCTATGTCAATGCAAGATGGACATTCAAAGCCGAGCATACTTCCATGAGATATTTCATGTTTGTCGGTTTCATGGGACTTGTCGCGCTGTGCTTTGGCCTGCTGGCTGATGAACTAAAACTGAATCCGTACATTACCCTGATCGGTTTTTCAGGCACCAGTCTGCTCATCGGATTTCTTTATTCGAATTTCATCGTGTTCAGGAAAAAAGCATAATGAAAATTTCTCTTGTCGTTCCCGTGTATAACGAAGAAGACACTATTCAGATTTTTTATAGAGAGGTCCGTGGTTATGCCGAGTTGAAAGACTACGACGTTGAAATAGTCTTTATCAACGATGGCTCCCGTGATAGCACCGAGTCCATTATCAATGCCCTGGCATTGGCCGACAATAACGTGCAGGCGATTAACTTTACCCGAAATTTTGGTAAGGAACCGGCGTTGCTGGCCGGTCTTGAACATGCCACGGGCGATGCCATCATTCCTATCGATGTGGATTTACAAGACCCTATCGAGGTCATCCCGCTATTGATTGAAAAATGGCAGACCGGTGCCGATATGGTTCTCGCCAAACGAACCGATCGTTCAACCGATGGTCATCTGAAAAAGCAGTCTGCGCTGTGGTTTTACCGCTTGCACAACAAAATCAGCAACCCCAAAATCGAAGAGAATGTGGGTGATTTTCGCTTGATGTCGCGTGATATGGTCGAGAATATCAAGCAACTTCCCGAAAGAAATCTCTTTATGAAAGGGGTGTTGAGCTGGGTTGGAGGCAAGACGGAAGTCGTCGAGTATTCCCGCGCGGCCAGGGTAGCCGGTACCTCCAAATTCAATGGCTGGAAACTGTGGAATCTGGCGCTGGAAGGTATCACCAGCTTTTCAACCTTCCCGTTGCGCGTCTGGACCTATATTGGGCTGCTCGTCGCGCTGACTTCATTTGTCTACGGTGCCTGGCTGGTTCTCGACACGCTGGTTTTTGGAAATCCCGTTCACGGCTATCCTTCCGTCATGGTGTCAATCCTGTTCCTGGGCGGCGTTCAGCTGATTGGTATTGGCGTGCTGGGTGAATATGTCGGCAGAATATATGTTGAAACCAAGGGACGACCGCGATTTATCATAAAAAAATAACGTGTCCCTCCAAATAAACTGACAAAAAAGGCCGCCCGATAATTTCAGGCGGCCTTTTTGATTATCGCAGCGAGATAATTCTGCCAGCGAGTCGTCTTCGCAGGCGGTTACTTGCTATGACGCTGACGCAGATTATCGATAACTGTACTCAAATCCAAATCCTGGTCCTGAAGCAGTACCATCAGGTGATACAGCAGATCCGAGGCTTCGTTCTTCAGCTCGAAGCGGTCATTGACGGTGGCTGCCAGCGCTGTTTCAACGCCTTCTTCACCGACTTTCTGCGCGATGCGCTTGGTGCCGCTGGCGTATAGGCTTGCGGTATAGGAGCTGTCAGGGCTTGCGGTTTTACGCGAGGCCAGCAACTGCTCAAGCTGATACAGGAAACCCCAGTCGCTGCTCGCAGGGTGGAAGCAGCTATTGTTGCCCTTGTGACAGGTCGGGCCGATAGGGTTGACCAGAATCAGCAGCGAGTCGTTGTCGCAGTCCGGCGTAATGCTGACGACGTTCAGGAAGTGGCCGGAGCTTTCTCCCTTGGTCCACAGACGCTGCTTGGTGCGCGAGAAGAAGGTCACCTTGCCGGTGTCTTGCGTGACGCCCAGCGCCTCCTGATTCATGTAGCCCATCATCAGGACTTCACCGGAGACGGCGTGTTGCACGATGGCCGGCATCATGTGATCAGTCTTTTCCCAGTCGAGTTGCGCGAGTTGTTCTGCGCTCAGCATGCGGGGTTCTTTGATACTTTTCACATCTTGATTCTGTTCTGCGTTACTCACAAGCGGATCTCCACGCCTTGGTTCGGCCAGATAGCGTTTCAGCTCGCCGATATTAATGATTTGTTTGTGGAACACGGAGGCGGCCAGTGCGCCGTCGACTTTCGCGAGCGTAAAGGCATCAAGGAAGTGGCCGCGCTCGCCTGCGCCGCCCGAGGCAATCAGCGGAACCTGACAGACTTCGCGCACCATATTCAGCTGGCGCAAGTCATAACCGTTGCGCACGCCGTCCTGATTCATCATGTTCAGCACGATTTCGCCTGCGCCACGCTGCTGCACTTCCTGCACCCAGTCCAGCGTCTGCCAGGTGGTGATTTTGGTGCGCGCTTCGTCGCCGGTAAACTGATGCACCTGATAGGTATCGGTTTCGGCGTCATGCCAGGTATCGATACCCACTACAATGCACTGCACGCCATAGCGGTCTGCCAGACGGCTGATGAGTGTCGGGTCGGCCAGCGCAGGGGAATTGATGGAAATCTTGTCCGCGCCGAATTCAAGAATGCGACCTGCATCTTCCAGTGTCTTGATGCCGCCCGCCACGCAGAAGGGAATGTCGATCACTTCCGCCACGCGAGTTATCCAGCTTTTGTCGACGACGCGTCCGTCGGAAGACGCGGTGATGTCATAAAACACCAACTCGTCGGCACCTTCTTCGGCGTAACGTTTCGCGAGCGGCACGATGTCGCCGATAATCTCGTGATTACGGAACTGAACGCCTTTGACGACCTGTCCGTCTTTAACATCGAGGCAGGGAATTATCCGTTTTGCCAGCATGAGATTGCCTCCGATACAGTAAACTTGCCGTCGAGCAGGGCGCGGCCCACGATAACGCCCTTGACGCCGATATCGCGCAGGGCGGCGATATCTTCCAGACCGCCAATACCGCCGGAAGCCTGAAACGCAACCTGCGGGAAACGGCCACAGACTTCGCGATACAGCTCGACGTTGGAACCGGCGAGCGTGCCGTCGCGGGAGATATCGGTACACAGCACGTGCTTGAGGCCGAACGGTAAAAACTGTTCAACGACCTGTTCCAACGTGGAATCCGAGTTTTCCTGCCAGCCACTGACGGCAACGTGCTTGTTGCCCGCGTCGTCGATACGTACGTCGAGCGCCAGCACCAGCGCGTCGGCACCAAAACGGGTAAACCACTGCTGCACCAGCTCGGGATTTTTAATGGCCGTTGAACCGACGACCACGCGCGAAACGCCCGCCGCCAGAAGGGCTTCGACGTCCTGCTCGGTACGAATCCCGCCGCCAACCTGAACCGGCACGGAGACGCCCGCCACCAGTTGTTTCAACAGCGGGATCTGCCGGGCGGCCGGATCCTTGGCGCCGGTGAGGTCCACAAGGTGCAGCACCTGCGCGCCCTGAGCCTGATAATCCTGTAAACGCGGCAACGGCGAATTGCCATAGTCGCGCTGCTGTCCATAGTCGCCCTGATGCAAACGCACCACGCTGCCCTCGATTAAATCCAAAGCGGGGATAATCATGCTGCTTACATCTCCAAAAAGTTTTTGATCAACTGCGCGCCTGCGGCACCCGAACGCTCGGGGTGGAACTGCACGCCGAAGAAGTTGTCTTTCTCGACGGCCGCACTGAACGGCTCGCCGTACAGCGTCTGGGCGATGGTGTTTTCGCACACCGGCATCGCGAAGCTGTGCACGAAATAGAAATAGGCGTCTTCATCGATGCCGCGAAACAGATGATGTCCGGCACGCGCCTTGACCTTGTTCCAGCCCATGTGCGGCAGGGGCAGGCCGCGATCGGGCATTTTGATCACTGGCTTGTCGATGATGCCAAGCGTCGCAATGCCGCCGGTTCTCTTCGCTCGACGAGGCCAGCAGCTGCATGCCGAGACAAATGCCGAGCACCGGTTGGGTGCAGGCTTTGATAAGCTCGATAAGGTCGCGCTCTTCCAGTTTGTCCATGGCGGCCTGCGCGGTGCCTACGCCCGGCATAAACAGCTTGTCGGATTGCAGCACTACGTCGGCATCGCGGCTAATGACAGGCTCATAACCCAGACGCTTGATAGCCGCATTGACGGAAAACAGATTGGCACAGCCGGTATCGAGGATAACGACGTTCATTAGAGCACTCCCTTCGAGCTCGGCAGCGTGTTGCCATCGACGCGGATCGCCTGACGCAGTGTGCGGCCAAAGGCCTTGAACAGACTCTCGACGCGGTGGTGGTCGTTTTTGCCCTTGGTTTTCAGGTGCAACGTGCAGCCCATCGCGTAGGAGAGCGAGCTGAAGAAGTGTTCCACCATCTCCGTGCTGAGATCCCCAACGCGTTGATAGCTGAATTCGGCTTTATATTCGAGGTGCGGGCGGCCGGAGATATCCAGCGCACAGCGCGCCAGACATTCGTCCATTGGCAGCACAAAGCCGAAACGGCCGATGCCGCGCTTGTCACCCAGCGCCTTGTTCAGCGCTTCGCCGAGCGCCAGACCGGTATCTTCCACGGTGTGGTGATCGTCGATGTAAAGGTCGCCCTTGACTTCGATGTTCATGCGAAAACCGCCGTGGGTGGCAATCTGGTCCAGCATGTGGTCGAAGAAACCGACGCCGGTCTTGATTTTGCTGCCGCCTTCGCGGTCCAGCCAGACGTCGACGTCAATCGCCGTCTCGCGGGTTACGCGGTTCACCTTGGCGTGACGATCGCGCTGCGTCAGCTGTTTGGCGATGGCCGCCCAGCCCAGCGAGTCGCGCTGATAGCGCAGGCCGCCGATGCCCATGTTCTGGGCGAGTTGAATGTCCGTCTCGCGATCGCCAATCACGTAGCTGTTGGCGCTGTCCAGCACGCCGCTGTCGAGATAGGTTTGCACCAGTCGGGTTTTCGGCTTGCGGCAATCGCACTCGTCCGCCGGCAGATGTGGGCAGATAAGCACGTCGTCAAACACGATGCCCTGCGAGGTCAACACCTGCATCATCAGGTTGTGCGGCGGATCAAACGTCTCCTGCGGGAAGCTTGCGGTGCCCAGTCCGTCCTGATTGGTGATCATCACCAGCTTGAAGCCTGCCGTTTGCAGGGCCAGCAGCGCAGGGATAACGCCCGGCTCGAAGGCCAGTTTATCCAGGCGGTCGACCTGGAAATCTTCCGGTGGCTCGGAAATCAGCGTACCGTCACGGTCGATAAAAAGGATTTTCTGACTAACAGGGGTCTGGCTCACATAGGCTCCTTGCTGGCGCAACGGTTTTCATTGACGGATGATGATGCGCCCGGTAACGGACGAAGGGCGTCGAGGACGCGCTGACACTCCTGACGGGTGCCAATGGTAATGCGCAGACAACCGGAAAGACTCGGCTGCCTGTTTTGATCACGCAAGATAATACCTTGATTCCACAGGGTTTTAAATACGCTTGCCGACGCAGTCATGCGTACCAGTAAATAGTTGGCTTCGCTGGTGAAGACTTCCTCGACGCAGTCGCAGTCTTCGAGTTCCTGCTGTAACCATTGGCGTGTCTCGGTCACTTCTGCCACGCGCTGGCGCATCACGGCCAACCCTTCGTCGCTCAACGCCTGTGCGGCGATGTCGGCTACGGGGGTGGCGAGGGGATAAGGCGCGATAACCTTGTTCAGCACGTCAATCAGTTCAACGTTTGCCAGCGTAAAGCCGCAGCGCAGACCGGCCAGCGCAAAGGCCTTGGACAGGGTACGCAAAATGGCAAGGTGCGGATAATCTTCAAGCCAGCCGGAAACGGTCGCCTGCGGGCAGAACTCGATATACGCCTCGTCGACGGCAACGACAGCCTTGCCGCGCGTCATCTCCAGTACGGCGCGGATATCGTCAGGATTAATCAACTGCCCGGTCGGGTTGTTCGGGCTGCAAATATAGACCAGTTTTACGCCGTCCAGTGCCTGTTCGATGGCAGGGACATCCAGCTGCCAGTCGGCTTTGGCCATCACGGTACGGCCTTCGACGCCAAACGTCTCGGCGCTCACGCTGTACATGCCGTAGGTGGGCGGACAATAAAGTATAGCGTCCTTGCCCGGTTCGCAGAACGCGCGGATCAGCAGTTCGATGCTTTCATCGGCACCCCGGCAGACTAAAACCTGTTCGGGCTGCACCTTGGCATAGGCGGCATAGCGACGCACGACTTCCACGGGCTGGCTTTCAGGATAGCGGTTTAACGTTTGCGCGGTCAGCTCGAAGCGCGGGGCTGTCGCGTATTCGTTGGCGTTGAGCCAGACGTCACCGTTACCGCCCAGGCGGCGCGCCGACTGATAGGGAGTCAGCTGCTGCACGTTTTCACGCGCCAGAGATACGATGCTCTTACTGTTGTCAGTCATTATTTACGCTCCATCAGGGCGGCAACGCGCAGCGTGACGGCATTTTTGTGTGCGGTCAACTGCTCGGCCTGAGCCAGGGTTTCAATGGTCGGCGCCAGTGCCAGCAGGCCGGCCGGTGTCAATTGCTGAACGGTCATCCGTTTCTGGAAATCGGCCAGACCCAGACTGGAACTGGTCGCCGTATAGCCATAGGTCGGGAGTACGTGATTGGTGCCGGAAGCATAATCACCCGCCGATTCCGGGGACCAGTCGCCGAGGAAGACTGATCCTGCGCTGGTGATGCTGTCGACCAGCGCTTCCGGTTCGCGGGTTTGCAAAATCAGGTGCTCGGGGCCGTAGGCGTTGCTGATTTCGACACACTGCGCCAGATCTCGGGTAACTATCAGGCGGCTGCTCTCCAGCGCCTTGCGGGCAATCCCGCTGCGCGACAGGCTTTGCAGCTGATTTTCAACCGCGGTAGCCACCGCGTTGGCCATCCCGAGGTCCGGCGTCAGCAGAATGACCTGCGAGTCAGGGCCGTGCTCTGCCTGCGACAGCAAGTCGGAGGCCACGAAATCGGGCGTGGCGCCTGCATCGGCAATCACCAGCACTTCGGAGGGACCGGCGGGCATGTCGATAGCCGCGCCGTTCAGGTGCTGGCTGACCTGACGTTTGGCTTCCGTCACAAAGGCATTGCCCGGACCAAAGATTTTCGCCACTTTCGGCACACTTTCAGTGCCGAATGCCATGGCGGCAATCGCCTGCGCGCCGCCGAGTTGATACACCTCGGTGACGCCGCACAGTTTGGCGGCATACAGAATTTCATCGGCAATCGGCGGCGGCGAACACAGAATCACTTTCTGGCATCCGGCGATGCGCGCCGGAGTCGCCAACATCAATACCGTGGACGGCAGCGGGGCAGACCCGCCGGGAATATAGAGGCCGACGGAGGCAATCGGGCGCGTAATCTGCTGGCAGCGCACACCCGGCTGGGTTTCGATATCCACAACCGGCAGTTTCTGCGCGACGTGGAAAGTCTCGATATTGCGCACGGCGACGGCCATCGCCTGCTTCACATCATCGCCCAGACGCGCCGATGCCTGCTCAATCTGCTCGGCGGTGACACGAATCTGATCGACGTCGGTTTTATCGAAACGCGCACAGTATTCACGCAGCGCGACATCGCCTTCGTTGCGCACGCGGGTCAGGATTTCCGTCACCGTTTCGGTAATGCTGCCCGAGGCGGCGATAGCCGGGCGCGTCAGTAACTCGCGGCGCTGCTGCGCGTCACAGGCTTGCCAGTCAATGGGGGTAGAGAAACCGTTGGCTTGCATCGTCTTACTCCATCATCTTTTCAATGGGTAATACCAGAATCGAGCTGGCGCCCAGCGCTTTCAGTTTTTCCATGGTTTCCCAGAACAGCGTTTCGCTGCTTACCATGTGCATCGCCACGCGTTGCTTGTCGTTGGCCAGCGGCAAAATGGTCGGACGTTCGGCTCCCGGCAGCAGGGCGATGATTTCGTCCAGCTGGGCGCTTGGAGCATGCAACATGATGTATTTCGATTCACGCGCCTGAATAACGCCCTGAATGCGGGTCATCAACTTGTCAATCAGCAGCTGCTTGGACTGCGGCATTTCACCGTCACGCTGGATAAGACAGGCTTTGGAGCGGTAGATAACTTCGTCTTCCTTGAGGCCGTTGGCTTCAAGGGTTGCGCCGGTAGAAACAAGATCACAGATGGCATCGGCCAGACCGGCGCGAGGAGCCACTTCTACCGAACCGTTTAGCAGACAGGATTTGAAGTCGAGGCCCTTTTTGTCGAAGTATTGCTTGAGGATGTGTGGATAAGAAGTGGCGATACGTTTGTTGCCGAGGCTCTGCGGGCCGGTATAGTCGAAGTCCAGCGGGGTGGCCAGCGACAGACGGCAACCGCCGAAATCCAGACGGCGCAGGGTGAAGTAACGCGGGTCTTCGCCCTGGGCGCGACGGCTCAGCAACTCTTCTTCCAGCACGTTTTCACCGATAATGCCGAGGTCGACCACACCGTCCATCACCAGACCCGGGATGTCGTCATCACGTACACGCAGGATGTCGATTTCCATGTTTTCGGCGAAGGCAATCAGGCGCTGCTCCTGCAGGTTGATTTTGATCCCGCAGCGGGCCAGCAGCTCGCGGGATTCGTCGCTCAGGCGACCTGATTTTTGCATCGCGATACGTAAACGGTTCTTGTCCAACATGATTCAATCCTTCCAGCAATGTGTATTTTTAAGTTTAAGTCGATGTTTTAATTCATTTTTAGAAATCTTCAGGGTAAAAAAAGCCCCCGGAAGAAATCTTCCGAGGGCTCTCTGCTGCGTTCTGCGCCACTGGAAGATCTTAAAAGTCTCCCAGCACCAATCTGCCTGAAAGACTAGTCAGGATGATGGTGATGATGGTGGTTGATCAGAACGTTAAGCATGTGTCTTTCTCTCGTTTTATGAATTGCGACCTGCCGCGATAGGGCAACAGGTTGATAATCTGTTGGCATTTAACCTAAACCACCGCGCCCGAGGGCGCAACCTTTTTTAGGGTGATGAGTAATATTAATATCTTTCAGGGTCTAATGATTAATGTGAATGGATTGTCATGAGTTGTATAGAAGACCTCAAGATGCCGTACAGAGTAAACAACTGAAAAGACGGTTAAATTCATTCACGATTCTCGCATTGAGTTGAGCAGGGCACGACGGTAGCCTGCTAGACTTATGAACAAGAATACGCAGCTTTGGAGAGCAGGATGAAGAAGGTATCGATCATTGGATTAGGCTGGCTTGGCATGCCGCTGGCCATGGCGCTTAGCGCCCGTGGTTATCAGGTGGTGGGCAGCAAGACAACGCTTGACGGCGTGGAAGCCGCCCGTATGAGCGGCATCGAATGCTATCAGCTTAACTTCACTCCGGGCGTCACGATGGAGTGCGATGCCGACGACCTTGATGTGTTGCTCAACGTCGATGCGCTTATCATCACCTTACCGGCGCGTCGCACCGTTGAGGGCAGCGAACTCTATTTTCAGGCGGTACAAATGCTGGTGGACAGCGCGTTGGCGCACAATGTTCCCCGCATGATTTTCACCAGTTCGACATCCGTTTATGGCGATGTCGAGGGCATGGTGCGCGAAACATCGCCGCTCCTGCCGGTGACGTCAAGCGGCAAGGTGCTCAAGGAGCTGGAAGAGTGGTTCCACCAGTTGCCGAACACCTCCGTCGACGTGCTGCGTCTTGCCGGACTGGTGGGTGCCGAACGTCATCCGGGGCGTTTTCTGGCCGGTAAAACCGACGTTAAAGGTGCAAACCACGGCGTCAATCTGGTGCATCAGGACGATGTGGTTGCGGCAGTGCAGTTGCTGCTTTCGCTGCCGCGTGGAGGCCATACGTACAATCTCTGCGCACCGGCACATCCGGCCAAGCAGCAGTTTTACCCGCTGTCGGCCAGAAAACTCGGCCTGCCCGAACCCACATTCGCGCCCGAACCTGCCGACTCAACGGGTAAACTGGTCGATGGCAGCCGTATCGTGAAAGAGCTGGGGTTCGAATACCAGTATCCCGATCCCGAGCGTATGCCGTTGAACTAAAGAATTGCACCTAAGCATCGCAGTTTTCATTGCGGCGTTTTTGCACCGTCAGTTTCAGCTATCCACCCTGATTTTTCCCTGATATTTATCCGAAATCAGGGGGTTGGCCTCTTTCTTGCTTCATTTTTAATTGAATTATTAAATCTCGAGCAGGGAGAGGCCGATGCACCCGAATTATCCGCACATCACGCTGTCAGCAATCGACATTCATAAATCCTTTGGCGAAAACGAGGTGCTGAAAGGCATTTCGCTCGATGCGCGAAAGGGAGATGTCATCTCGATTCTCGGGGCCAGTGGTTCCGGAAAGAGCACCTTTCTGCGCTGCATCAATCTCCTTGAAACGCCCGATTCCGGCACGATTGCGGTTGGCGGCGACATTATTCACATGAAGCGCGATGCGCGTGGCGTTCAGCAACCGGTGAGTCGTCGACAGGTCGAGGGGATACGTTCACGGCTTGGCATGGTGTTTCAGGATTTCAATTTGTGGTCGCATATGACGGCATTGGAAAATGTGATGGAAGGGCCGCGATATGTGCTGAAACGTCCGCGAAAAACCTGTATCGAGCAGGCAGAGGCGTTGCTCGAGAAAGTCGGGTTGTTCGAGAGAAAAGATTATTATCCGTCGCAGTTGTCCGGCGGCCAGAAACAACGGGTGGCGATTGCCCGTGCACTGGCGATGGACCCCGAGGTCATGCTGTTTGACGAGCCGACCTCGGCGCTGGACCCGGAGCGGGTAGGCGAAGTGCTCAAAGTGATGCGCAGTCTGGCGGAAGAAGGGCGCACCATGCTGGTGGTAACTCACGAAATGGCTTTTGCCCGCAGCGTGTCCAGTCAGGTGGTGTTTTTACATCAGGGAGCGATTGACTGTAAAGGCGCCCCTCGGGCGCTGTTTGGCTCGGAGGGGTCGCCGCGTTTTCAGCAGTTTATTTCACCTCATCTGCAATCGGCCTGAGGCGAAAAGGTGCCGTTAAACGTCAAAACGTTCCGGCCGGAAGGTCGCCAGCATCGGGTGTTTCTTGCCGCTGGCGATTTCGCTGGCCAGCAGTTCGCCTACGATAAGCCCGAGGGTCGCGCCCGAATGGGTGAAGGCCACAAAGCAATGAGGTACGCTTTTCAGTTCACCCAGTACCGGATTGCCGTCACCCGGAATCGGCTTTAACCCAATCTTCCAGCTTGCCGCTTTCAGTCCCTTGTCGCCTGCCAGCACTTTTGCCGCTTCGCCGACCAGTTCATCGACCACCGCCTCGGGAATGGTGTAGTTGCCCTGTTCATCACGGGTAATGGAAGATTCGTACCAGTCGTGGTCCAGCGCCAGTGTCTTGCCCGGATTCGGGCGCAGCGCGACACGCGGCGTATTCATCACCACCTTGATGTTGTCTTCGACCGGCGCGGTTATCACCAGCATCGACAGCGGAGAATCGTTCGGAATGGTCACGCCGAGCGGAGCGACGACGTCAGGGGTTTGCGGACCACAGGCCACCAGCACCGCGTCGGCGCTAAAGCTCTCGCCATTGTTGGTGCGAATACCCGTAGCCTTGCCGCTGGCATCGGTCAACACCGAGCATTGACCCGCATGTTCCACCAGTTGACCGCCGAGTTTATGGAACTCGACCAGCAGGAAATTGACCAGATGCGGCAGGCTCACCCAGCCCTCGCCCGGATTGAACAGGGCAGGTTCACCTACGGCCTCGGCATTCACCTGCGAATCTATCTTGCCCACTGTATCTGGCCCGGTTAACTGCGAGGCGTAACCGTGTGCCGTTTCATAGGCATAACGCGCCTGCGTCTCCGCCTGCCTGTCTTTGCCCCAATACAGTCCGCCATCGAAACGGAGCCACTCGCGAGAGGGATCCTGGGCAAACAGCGTGCGGTAGCGGTCAATCCCGGCCATGCGGATAGCGTGGTATTCCTGAGTGCGGTCGGCGGCCGAGTTCAGCCATGACAGTGAACGGCCCGATGCGCCCGACGCCAGTGCCGCATCGGTCACTAAGGTGACGTCCACGCCACGGCGCAGCAAGTGGACGGCGCTCGAGACGCCAATAATGCCGCCACCCAGAACAATGGCACTGTTGTTTACATTTTCAACTGACATGGAGATTTCCTATTCGAAACAAAATGATAGTTCACGCTGCTGTGACCCGACTGCGTTCACAGCACCTCGGATAAAAAGCGCTGAAGACGCGCAGACTGCGGACGGTCAAAAATCTGCTCGGGTGTACCGGCTTCGACGATTTCCCCTTCATCCATAAACACCACCTGATCCGCCACTTTACGGGCAAAGCCCATCTCATGCGTGACGACAATCATGGTCATGCCCCGGCGGCACAGGTCCGCCATTAAATTCAACACACCTTTTACCAGTTCGGGATCCAGTGCGGAGGTGGCTTCGTCAAACAACATCACTTCGGGATCCATCGCCAGCGCGCGCGCAATCGCCACGCGCTGCTGCTGTCCGCCCGAGAGATAACGCGGACGATGATCGGCGCGCTGCTCGAGACCTACCTCTTTCAGTCGCTCGGCGGCCAGCTTATAGGCCACGGCTTTCGGCAGCTTCTTGATTTTCCAGGGGGCCATCGCCACGTTTTCCAGCGCGGTGTGGTCCGGGAAAAGATTGAAATGTTGAAACACCATGCCGATGCGCAGACGCAGAGCGTCAGGTTTGTCTTTCAGTACCGACCGCCCCGAGACGAGCACATCGCCGGACTGTGGCTCGTGCAGCCGGTTAATGCCGCGCAGCAGCGTGGATTTTCCAGAACCCGACGGCCCGATAATGCAGGTTGTGGTGCCGGGCGCGACGTTGAGTGAAACGTTACGCAGCACCTGAATGTCGCCGAATGCCAGGGTCAAATCACGGATTTCCACACTGGCGCCATGAAAGGCAGGCGTTTCAACGCGGGAAGCAGGCGTGTCTGTCATCGTCATGATTATTGTCCTCGCTCGATAGTGAAGGCGTTGCTGCCGCCGCCGCGTGGGTCCATTTTTTGCAGCTCGTCGACTTCCTTGAGGCTGCTGACCGGTCGCGTCATCTTGCGGCGTCCCGTGCGGAAACGGTCATCGACATAGTTGACCAGATGCGTCATCGGCACCGTAATAACGAGATAGAACAAACCGGCCAGCATCAGCGGCGACAGGTTGCCGGTCAGCACGGCGGCGTCTTGTCCCACGCGGAACAGCTCGCGTTCGTTGACCATCAAACCTAAAAGATAGACCAGCGAAGAGTCCTTGATGATGGCGATAAACTGATTGACCAGCGCAGGCAGCACACGACGAATGCCCTGCGGGATAATCACCAGTCGCATGGCGCGGCCATAACTCATGCCAAGGGCGCGGCACGCCTCGAGCTGACCTTTCTCCACACTTTGAATTCCGGCGCGAAATATTTCGCCCATGTAGGCGCTGGCAATCAGGCTCAGGGCAAAAATGCCAAGCGGATAGGGCGACGGACCAAACAGCTCATAGCTGTAGCGCGCCAACCCCTGACCTATCAGCAAGATAGTGAGAATTGACGGCAGGCCGCGAAACAGATCGGTGTAAATACGGGAAGGCACGCGCAGCCAGCGCGAGGGTGAAATGCCCATCAGCGCCAGAATCAGGCCAATGGAGGTGCCCAGCAGCGTCGCGGCTATCGAGATGATGAGCGTATTGACAAGCCCGACTTTCAGCAACTGCGGCAACACTTCGCCCATCGATTGAAAATCGAAAAAGGTGCGGGAAAGCATTTCAAAGAGACTCATACGGGGACTCGCTCTTTAACGGGGTGAGGTTGCCCCCACCGCGGGATGTAAGAAGAGAAACGTCGTAACGACTGCGGGTTAGCTGGCGTCCGGCAGGTACTGTTTTGGCATCGGCGAGCCAGGGAACCATTTCTCGTAGAGCTTTTTCCAGGTGCCGTCCTGCATGGATGCCTTGATAGCATTATCCAGCGCCGCCTTGAATTCGGGTTTGTTTTTGGCGATGGCAAAACCGGCAGGCGCGTCGAAGGAAGGAATATCGGCTGCGTGGATCAGATTAAAGCGCGTGGCGTAATCCTTTGCCGCTTCGTAATCCAGAAAGTCCGCGTCGACCGTGCCGTTGTTAAGTGCCGATATCGCGGCATTGTTGTCCGGGAAACGCACCAGATCGGTCTGCGTAAAGTGCTGAACCGCATAGTTTTCCTGCAAGGTGCCCTGAACCACCGCCATACGGTGTTTCGCCAGTGAGTTGACATCGGTAACGCCCGAATCCTTGCGGGTGAGAACGGTCAGATAACCGGCGAGATAGCCTTGCGAGAAATCCACGGTTTTCTGACGGGCGGGCGTGATACCAATGGCTGCGACACCGGCGTCATAGCGGCCATTGGCGACCGAAGGCAGAATGCCGGCAAAATCCTGACCGATAAACACGACTTTGTTGATGCCGATACGTTTGGCGACATCGGTAAAGAATTCGACGTCGAAGCCGGTAAAGTTGCCCGAGGCATCAGTGAAGGTATAAGGCTTGGCATCACCCAGACTGGCGACACGCAGTTCGCCGGGCTGGATAAGGCCGTAAGGGTTGTCCTGCTTACCCGCCGCCGACGCAGAGGGGACTGAAAGTGAAAAGAGTGACACTGAGGCTATCAGTGCAGCGGCCAGCTTAATCAGGGTCTTTTGCGATTTCATGGTGAGTCCGTTTTTGTTGTAGTTAACATCAACGACACGTGAGGCGGCTTTACTGTCGATTTTATGATAAGCCGTTCTCAATGCAGGTGCTGATAAGCGAGTGGAATCGTTTGTGAGACCGGTCTCAAATCAGTTATGATGATACTAGCAACGGCATTATCGAAACGTCAATCTCCCTTAACGCAACCTGTGATACGAATAACTTATGAGTCTTGGCAACATTCGCAGTAAAGCGCCGACCGTGGCCGATGTCGCGCGAGAGGCTCAAGTCTCGAAAGCGCAGGCGGCGCGGGCTTTGGGCGGCTATGGGTCGGTCAGTGAAGACGTCCTGGCGCGGGTGATGGCGGCTGCGCAAAAGCTGGCGTATCGTCCCAATGAACTGGCCCGCAGCATGAATACCGGGCGCTCGAATACCCTGGGCGTCATTGTGGGCGATATCGAAAACCCGCACTTTGGTCTGGCGCTGCGCGGAATTGCCGATGTCGCGCGGCAGGCGGGTTACCATGTGCTGCTCGGCAACAGCGATGAAACGGCTGCGGACGAGCAGGACGCGGTGAGAGTCATGCTTGAGAAGCAGGTCGATGGCATCATCATTGCGCCATGTTCGTCACTGCCCGCCGACAGCGCGCATCTGGCACAAATTCTTGCCGACGGCAGGGCGTTGAAGCTGTTTGACCGCGGCGTGCCGGGATTGGCGGTGGAAACCATCATGGTCGACTTCACGGCCTCCGCGCGACAGGCTACATTGGCCCTGCTTGATGCCGGGCATCGGCGCATCGCCTATTTAACCAGCATGACGCTCGACAAACCGTTTGTCTCTTCGTCCGAATTGGGCCTGACGCCGGTGGCGCAGCGCGTGGCGGGAATGGAACAGGCGTTCGCCGAACGGGAGGTGGCATTTGTTCCCGGCCTTATTAAAACCCGTGCCAGCAGCGACGCGGCCATCGCCGCAATTATCGACGACCTGTTCCACCACGCCGTGCCGCCCAGCGCGCTGATTGCCTCAGACAGCCTGATTGCGATGAGTGTGCTGCGCGAGTTGGGCAATCGGGGTCTCAAGGTGCCGCAGGATCTCTCGTTTGTGATGTTTGACAACTTTCCGTGGACGGAAATCGTTTCGCCCCCGCTGTCGGTAATAGCCCAGCCGGTGTACGAGATGGGCAGAGAGGCGGCAAGGCGGATAATCTGTGACTTGCGTGGTGAAGAGGCCGGTGTGATGCCGAATTTCGACGCGGCGTTCATTCCGCGTCGATCGATAGGCCAGATTTAATCCACTCACCCGATTGCGAGAGACTTCACTGCGGGACGGTATCTGTGCCGAACCACTTCATTGCCAGCGTTTTCAGCGTGCCGTCCTGCTTGGTCTGCAAGATGGCCTCGTCAAACATCTTTTTAAGCTCCGGATCGCTTTTACGAATCCCGACCGCCGATCCTGCGCCGAGCAGACCGCCGATAAACTGCGGGCCTGCCATCTGCATCTCTTCATTGCCTGCCTTGGCTTTGGCACCGGTCAGATAGGTCGCAGACGCGAAGACGAGGTCAACCCGCCCTGATTTCAAATCCAGATCGTGCTCTTCGGTGGTCTTGTACTGGCGAACGGTCACAATGCCTTTCATGTACTTTTCCAGGAACTGCTGACCAATTGACGAGCCTTGCACACCCACGACTTTGCCTTTCAGAAGCGGGGCGAGTTTCTTCACTTCGGCCTCTGCACCGGCTTCATCGGTTGTCAGCGAAAAGCGCTGGCCGAGATCCGGCAACTGCGCCAGCGGGCTACTTTTCAAGACGGCAAAAGTTTGCCCCGCATTGCTGTATGGCACCGAAAAATCGATGATTTTCTTGCGGGCATCGGTGGCAGACAGCCCGTCGATGATGGCGTCAAACTTTCCGGCATTGAGCGCTGGAATGATGCCCGCAAAAGGCTGCACCACAATTTCGCATTTAACGCTCATCTTCTGGCACAAAATCTTGTACAGATCGATTTCAAAACCGTCCAGCGTGCCGTCGGGTTTGGTGAAGTTAAAAGGGCGGAAAGCGCCTTCAGTGGCGATTTTGACCACGGTCCATTTTTTACCTTCCTCGGCATGACTGCTAACGCTGATGACCAGCGACGCCGTTAAGCACAAAGCACTAACCAAGCTTGCCAATTTCATGTTTTACAACCTCTTTCGTCATGCATGGATTCAAAGTTACAGCGGGATATCTGCCGGTTGGCAGGGAAATCGGCAACGCAGGACGCGTCAATGCACCTCGCCAAGGGGTTTCTTGCGTGGACGCGTCACCGGCGCACGCAGATGGGGCGTGATTCGGTACTCCAGCAGCATCACCAGACGGCTTATCACCAGATTGATGAGCAGATAAAGGGCACCCGTGACCAGAAAGACTTCAAGGGCGCGATAGGTGTCGGAAATAATCTGTGCGGCAATGCCCGTGATATCCATCAGCGTGATGATGGAACACAGCGACGTGGACTGCACCATAGAGATAAGTTCATTGCCGTAGGCGGGCAGAGCCTGACGAATGGCGATGGGGAAAATAATCCGTCGCACCATGAGCAGGCGAGACATGCCGCAGGCGCGGGCGGCTTCGAGCGCACCGTGCGGCACGGACTGCAAGCCACCGCGCAGGATTTCACTGCCGTAGGCCGCCGTACAGAGCGACAGGGACAGCAACGCGCAGCCGAAAGGTTCACGCAGCAGCGGCCAGAGAAAGCTCTGGCGAACACTCTCGAACTGGCCCATGCCGTAGTAAATCAGAAAGAGTTGCACCAGCAGCGGCGTGCCGCGAAAACAGAACACATAAAGTCGTGCAGGTGCGCTCAGCCAGCGGTAGGGCGAAAGACGCGCAAAGGCCAGCAGCAGCGCGAGACAAAACCCTGCGAGTACCGAATAGAAGGTCAGCTCCAGCGTTAGCGGTATGCCGGGCAGCAACTGAAACAGGGTATCGACAAGAAATTCCATGTCCATCAGCGTTTCACTCCGCGCGAATAGCGCATCTCGGCTTGTCGAAGCGACCAGCCCGAACAGGCCGAAATCAGCAGATACAGCAGGGCGGCGGCGCAGTAGAAATCGAAAGGCTTGCCGGTCGAGCCTGCGCCCGTCTGTGCCTTGTTCATTAATTCTGCAAGACCCGTGACCGATACCAGCGCTGCGGCTTTCAGCACCAACTGCCAGACGTTCCCCATGCCGGGCAAGGCGTGGCGCAGCAAAAGAGGAATGACAATGCGGCGAACGCGCACCGGCGTGCTCATGCCAAAGGCCCGCGCTGCCTCGAGTTCACCCGGCGCGATGGCGTAAAAGGCCCCGCGAAACACTTCCGTCTGCTGCGCGCCCGCCGCAATGCCTACGGCCAGCATGCCCGCCAGAAATCCCGGAAAACTGATGAACTGACCTTCGCCAAACAGCTTGCCGAGATGGGTCAGCAACTGACTGCCGCCGAAATACAGGAGATAGATAATCAACAGGTCGGGAATGCCGCGTACTACAGTGGTATAGCCGTCGGCAAACCAGCGCAGCGGGCGATTGCCGCAAATCTTTGCCCACGAGAATACGCCGCCTATCACAGCGGCCAGCAAAAAGCCGGACAGTGACAGAGCGACGGTCATCAGCGCGCCGGATAACAGCATCGGCCCCCAACCGCCCGGCCCGAAGCTCAATGTATTCAAAAATCCCAAATTCCCCATCTCGCGCTCCTTGTGTTATCCGGCAACGTGTTATCCGCCCGTTCAGGACTCAGTGGCTGTCCGGAAACGGCGGCTGTACTTCGTCGGGAATAGGATTCACAAACGGCGTGCCGTCAAGACGACGTGCGTGCTCGGCCTTGGCGTCGTCAATCAGCGCAGGCTGTGTCAACAGACTTATCGCCGTGCTCGCCATCAGCTTGGCGGCATGTGCAAGCCCCTTGTGCGCCAGGGCGGATTTCCCCTGTGCGACCAGTTGCCACGAGTGAGCCGGTGTGCCGATAGTGTAGGTGGCGCTACGACACTGAACGGTCGGCACGACCCAACTTACAGAGCCGACATCGGTCGAGCCAATCAGCGAACTCTCGGGGCGATCCAGCGGCAGCACGTAGTCGCACAGCAGTTCATCGGATTTTGCAGGAATACTCATGCGCTGATAGGCACTGCGCACTTCCTCTCCATCCATCGATTCACGAAAACGCGCGGCGTAGGCGCTATCCGCCTCATCAAAGCCCGGACCGCCGAGTTGCAGCAGGTGCGAGTGCATCAGTTCTTCAAGCGGGCGGTTACCTATCAGGTTGGCATCACCGCTCAGCACAGTGCTTTTCATGCGGGTGCCGGTCATCAGCGCCGCGCCTTTGGCGACGTCATCGACGCGTGCCAGCAGCGCGGTGAGTTCCGGCAGCGTGCGTGTGCGGACCAGATAACGCACCGTCGCCCGGGCCTGCACCACGTTGGGTGAAAAACCGCCGCTGTCGGTGATGGCGTAGTGAATGCGGGCGCTGTTGGGCATATGTTCGCGTAGATAGTTGATGCCGACGTTCATCAGCTCCACGGCGTCCAGCGCGCTGCGGCCCAGATGAGGAGACGCGGCGGCATGCGCGGCGCGGCCGGTGAAGTGGTAGTTGAGTTCGTTGCAGGCGAGGGAATTGGCGTCCATGACGCAGTTGAACGCGCCGGGATGCCAGCAGATAGCGACATCCACGTCGTCGAACAGGCCGGCGCGCACCATAAAGCCCTTGGCCGACCCGCCTTCTTCCGCCGGACAACCGTAATAGCGCACCCGACCGGCAAGACCCCGAGCCTCGAGAAAATCCTTGACTGCGGTAGCTGCCAGCAGCGCCGAGGAACCCAGCATGTTGTGTCCGCAGCCATGACCGTTGCCGCCTTCTTCCAGCGGCAGAGGTTCTGCGACATCGGCCTGTTGACTGAGGCCCGGCAGCGCATCGTATTCCCCCATGATGGCAATAACTGGCCCGCCGGAACCCGCTTCACCGATCATCGCCGTCGGTAGACCGGCCACGCCTTCGGTCACGCGAAAACCTTGCTGCGTTAACAGCTCGCGGTGCGCGGCGGCAGATTTGAATTCGGTGTAATTCACTTCGGGAGTGGCCCAGATACGGTCGCTAAGATCCCAGAATATCGCTTTCTTCTCATCGATAAGCGCCCAAATTTCTTGAAGCAGGGCGCTGTCTGCGGCTGAGGGCGAAGCATCGGTTGGCTGCATGGCAAAAATCCTTATTGGCTGTGAAAGAGACAGATCGGTACCTGTCCATGACTACGCAATAAGTCACCAAGCAATAAAGAGGCCAACATTTTGAAACATTTAGACAATAAGCGGGAGTCGCAGGGCGCGCAGAATGTGGCGAACACGTGCCCGGTCAATATAGGCAGGGCGAACTAAAATGATCCGTTTTGAAATCGGCCTGAGAGGTGTTGGTGCAGCACCCCGCAATGGGCAGGGTGCCAGTGTGTTAACCAAAGAGTTTCAGCAGAACCGGGAAACAGGAATGGGGCCAGCAGCGAGGTGATAATGCCGCAAATGACCAGCGCCAGCGAGCTGTAGGCACCTTCCTGATAGTCGAGTTCGGCACAGCGCGCCGTCCCGAGTGCGTGAGAGGCATTACCGATTGCCAGTCCCCGCGACGCCCTGGTGGTTATTTTCAGGAGATTCAACAGGGTGTGACCAAATACCGCACCAAGAATGCCGACGAAGATAACGCATACGGCGCTGATGGCCGGAATGCCGTGTATGGACTGTGAAGCCGCCATGGCAATCGGCGTAGTCACGGATTTCGGCAGGACAGACGCGGCAATCTGCGGCGTAGCGCCCATCCACAGCGCAATCGCGGTACCCGTTGTCATCGCCACCACGCTGCCGATAAAGCAGATGCCAATGATGGATTTCCAGCGGGCGCGAATCTGGTGCAGTTGCTCGTAGAGCGGGAAAGCCAGCGCGACGACCGCGGGTTGCAGCAAGTCGTTGAGGATTTTGCTGCCCGCAAAATAGCGCGCATACGGAATCTGCATCACCAGCAAGAGAGGAATGATAATCACCATCGACATCAAAAGCGGGTTCAGCAGCGGCATACGAAATTTCATCGCCAGCCGACGGGTGATGTAGAACACCACCAGCGTCAACGGCAGCGACCACCAGATTTCACTCATGGCTTATCCTCCGGTTTGACCACGGTGGCGCGTTCGGCGTGCATATAGTGTGACGAGTAGGCGACCACCAGCAGCACGATAAAGGTGCTGACAAAACAGGAGACGACCAGCGGCCCGAACTGACTGCGCAGTTGATCGTAATAGTTCATGACGCCCACGCCGATAGGCACAAACAACAGCGCCATATAGCGAATCAGCACGCTACAGCCCGGTTTGACCCATTTATAGGGCAGGATTTGCGTCGAGAGCAGCACAAACAGAATCAGCATGCCGATAATACTGCCCGGAATGGTGAGCGGAAGCAGGGCTGAAACAGCATTCCCTGCGTAAAGGCAGGCATAAATCAGAATAAATGCCCGAATATATTGGATAGGTAGAGAGAGTGCGGATTTCATAACCTTGCCCCAGTCGAAATATGCATTCATCATACAATTAAACTTATCGGCTTGCCAGTGTGATCGCCATCACATCTGCAATTTTCCTGGCAGATGTTGAACGTGATACCACAAGGTGATGACAGAAAGGGCCTAACGTCATGATGAAGGACATAAATAGAAAAGCCCGCCTGTCATGACGACGGGCGGGCTGCACAAGGCGGTTGACGACTACTTCTTGTACTTGGCTTCCAGTGTGGCGAACCACGGCGCGGTAAAGTCTTCCGACTTGCCCCAGCCCGGAATAATTTTACCCAGCGCATTGACGTTGACGGCACCCGGCTGGCTCAGCAGCAGGGATTGCGGAATTACCTGGGCCGGAACTCGTAGGTAGACGGCGTTTTTTCACCGGCAATCTTCAGCGCGACCAGACGCAGATTCACGGCACCGATAAGCTGGGTATCCACCGCCGCGGTGAATTTCCACGGGCTGTCTTTCTCGCGCATCAGCTGCAAATCCTGATTCGAGGCATCGATGCTGTAAAGTTTGATTTCGGTACGGCCATTCTCTTTAAGCGCCTTGTATGCGCCCTGACTGAAAGCATCCCATGCGCCCCAAATCGCATCTATCTTGCCCTTTGGATATTTGGCTAGCAGAGCACCGACCTGATTGGCGGTGTCGCCCTGCACGTCGGATGAGACCGCACCGATGGATTCCAGCTGATGAATGCCCGGATTATCTTTAAGAATCTGCTGGTAGGTGACGTTGCGGCGTTCCATCGGCGGGAAACCGGCCACCCATAGGCGAACGATATTGGCCTTGCCGTTGAAGTCCTTGACCAGTTCGCCCATCGAAGCCTGAGTCAGGGATTTATCATCTTGTCGCGTCACGGTCACGCCCGGCGTGCCTTCGGTGACTTCGGTATCGAATACGGAGACGGCAATGCCTGCCGCCGTAATGTGCTTGACCAGATTATTGGAGTAGGGGCCGCGACCCTGAGAAAGAATAATGCCGTCGTATTTCTGACTAATGGCTTGATTGACGAAATCCTGAAACTTGGCGTCGTCGCCGTTGCTCAAAAAGGTATCGACCTTGAAGCCTAATGCGCGACCCTGCTTGATGGCACCGGCCAGAAACTGCGTGGTGTTGTCGTCGGAACCCAGATTGCGGATCACGGCAATACGCACGGGACCGCTGTGCTGCGCGATGGCGGCAGGCACGGCGGCGACCGTTGCCTGTTCTGCGGCAAAGGCAGGAACGGCGGCATACAGGCTTAGTGCAAGCAGTGACGCGGACATTTTTTTCATTATTACTCCGTCAGGCGTTGGCAGGAAAAATCAATAAGGCGCACAAGAGGCGAGCAGTATTCAACTATTTAGACATCCATAAGGCTAGGTGTCTAATTTCACAAGCATAGTAGCGGCTTATGAAATGCAGGGGAATAACCTCGAGTTAGTATTTTTCGCGCCTTGGTTATGCTTTTAAGCTATATGCATTTTGTTACCCCTGAGGCGGTGAGATTTTAGGGAGGCCGAATTTTCAGAGGGTTAGCCGCGTTCTAATTTACAGTCTCTATACAATATGGCGTGATTAGTCGGCTAGAATAAGATTTTGTCGCTCTAAAAGGATTATCCGATGGCTCGTTCCCCTCATTTATCCGCCCGTGTCTGGCCCTGGCTGCTGGTGGCTGGCGTGCTGGCAACGCCGGGTGCTGCGCTCGCCCAGGCTGCGGGCAAGCCCGTACCGAAATTGGCCCTCGACGTGCAAACCGAACTCACCGGCTTGAATCATCCCTGGTCGCTGGCCTTCCTTCCTGATAATCAGGGCGCACTTATTACCGAGCGCAGCGGAAACTTGCGCCTGTGGCAGCCCGGAAAACCGCTCTCCGAACCGCTCACCGGCGTACCGGCGGTGTGGGTAGAAAGTCAGGCGGGGCTTTGGGATGTTCGTCTGGCTCCCGATTTTGCCAGCAGCCGCCGTGTGTATTTAAGTTATGCCAGAAAGGATGACAAGGGCGAGCCGCATGCGGAGCTGGGTTATGGCACTCTGTCGCAAGACGGGCTGCATCTGGAAAACTTCAAGACGATTTTTGTTGAAACTCCGGCGCTTGAAAGCGGCATCAACCTCGGCGGCCGTCTGGTGTTCGACGCACAGGGTAATATTCTGATGTCGCTGGGTGACAACAATCAGCGCAGTCAGGCGCAGGAGATGAGCTCTCTGCGCGGCAAGGTGATTCGCCTGACGCCGGAAGGCGGTATTCCACAGGATAATCCGTTCGTCAAAACCACCGGCGCACGCCCTGAAATCTGGACCTTCGGCAATCGTAATCCGCAGGCGCTGGCGATTAATCCGAAGACAGGTGAACTGTGGGAAACCGAGCATGGTCCGCGCGGCGGTGATGAAGTCAATATTCTCAAGGCGGGCAGCAACTACGGCTGGCCGGTGGCGACGTTCGGCATCAACTATTCCGGCCTGCCCATTCCCGAAGCCAAAGGCTCGCACATCGACGGCATGGAAGACCCGATTTATTACTGGCGCGTTTCGCCGGGCGTGAGCGGGATGGCGTTCTATACCTCCGATAAATTCCCGCAGTGGAAAGACCTGCTGTTTGTCGGCGCACTTAAAGAGACCACGCTGATTCAGTTGAGAGTCAATGACAAGCGAGTGTTGAATGAAAAGCGCGGCCTGACCGATTTGGGTCAGCGTATTCGTGAGGTGCAGGTCGGGCCGGATGGATACGTCTATGTCCTGACCGACGAAACTGACGGTAAATTGCTGAAGCTGTCGCCTAAGTAAACTTGACGCGATGATAGCAGCCTCGCCGACCCGCATCGGCGAGGCTGCGTCTGTTATCGACGAACCTGCCGGGATTTGATCAAGGCCCACAGAGAGAGCAAGGCGACCGCCATCAGATAGTAGCTGGGTGCCAGGCTGGTGCCGGTGGCGCTAATCAACAGCGTACAGATGAACGGCGCAAAGCCGCCAAACACGGTCACGGCAATGTTGTAGCCGATAGCCATGCCGCTTGCGCGAGTGCCCACCGGGAACAGGTCGGCCATCATCGACGGCACTGCCGAGAAGTAGACCGATTTCAGCAATGCCATCCAGCAAACCAGCGCCACCAGCGAGAACGCGGTGGTGTAATGCGTCATCAACCAAAATCCCGGATAAATGGTGACCAGCAGCAGAATGAGCGATCCCCACATCAGCGGCAGTCGACCCACTTTTTCAGCCCACAGGCCCATCAGCGGCGTGGCGACGGTCAAAATCACCCCGGCGAGCAGGGTTGCGGTGAAGGCAATCTGGCCCGAGAAATGCAGGGTTTTGGTGGCGTAGGTCGGCACATAGTTCAGCATATAGTTGACCGCCGTTGACACCACCATCAGGCCAATCGCCATGCAGAGTAACGATTTTTGCTTGCCAAACAGGGTTTTGAGTGGCGTGGCAGTCTTGTCTGCTTTCACAAAGCTTTCTGCTTCCGTGATGTTGCGACGGATATAAAGCCCGACCGGACCAATCAGTAATCCGAACGCAAACGGAATGCGCCATCCCCAATCCTGAATCTGCGTTTCCGATAGCCACTGCGACAGACCCAGACCAAAGGCCGAAGCCAGCAAGGTACTGGCACCCTGTGTCGCAAACTGCCAGCTGGCAATGTAGGCTTTGCGCTCCGGGAAATGTTCCACCAGAAACGCGGTGGAACTGCCGAATTCGCCGCCCGCCGAGAAGCCCTGAATCAGACGGGCCAGCAGAATAAGCAGCGGTGCCGCGATGCCGATTGTCGCGTAGGACGGCGTAACGACAATCATCAGGCTGCCCACCATCATCAGACTGATAGAGGCGAGTAACGAAGCCTTGCGACCGGCGCGGTCGGCGAAGGCGCCCAGCACAACCGCGCCCAGCGGACGAATCAGGAACGAAACGCCGAAGCTGCCGAATGCCAGCAACAGCGATACCGTTTGATCGGTGGTCGGGAAGTAGGCGCGGGCAATATAGGCCGCAAAGAAGCCGTAAACCGCAATATCAAACCATTCCAGCGCATTGCCGATGCAGGTGACGAACAGCGTTTTGGTCAGGCTGGGCTTGACGGTGCTGCCTTGCATCGCGGCGGTCTTGAGTGAGGAAATCTGGCTCATTGTTTACCGCCTTTGGCGGCGTGTGCGTGGTGGGCATCGAGCAGCGCCGTACCGCGTTCGCCCAAATCCCAGAACAGGCGGGTCATTATCTCAAGCCCTTCGCGGGCAATCGAAATCAGCATATGTTCATCCACCGCATGCTGACCGCAGGCCGGATAGGAGTGGGGCACCCACAGGGTAGGCAGGCCGAGGATATCCGCGAACACTTCGTTGGGCAGTGAACCGCCAAGATTTGGCAGCAACGCAGGCTTGTTCTCGCTACTTTTCGACATGACGTCAAGAACCCAGTCAACCAGCGGGTCGGTCGGATCAAAGCGCGTGGCAGGCGAGCCGCGCAGGAATTCAACCTCCACCTGCGGGAAACCGTGGGCATCGAGATGCTCGCGGACGTGCTGCTGTAGATTCTGCCAGTCGGTGCCGACCACGAAGCGCAGCTGGCACACCGCCGTCGCCTTGCCCGGAATGGCGTTCATCGGTCTGGCAGGATTACCGGTCAGGAAAGACAGCACTTCCATCTGGTTCCACGCGAACAGGCGTTCGGCCGGTGTCAGACCCGCTTCTCCCCAGTGAATATCGATTTCAGGGTCGCCCGGCGTGGCGGCCACTTCGACGTCGGCGAGAATCTGGCGGATAGCCGCGCTGACCGCAGGCGGTTTCAGGGCCTCGACCTGAAGCTGGCCGTGTGCATTGACAAGACAGGCGACGGCATTGGCAAGCAGGGTGCCCGGATTAGGCAGCAGGCCGCCCCAGTTGCCGGAATGGTAGTCTTTGTCACGCGCGTTGACGCTCAGCCGGAAGTTGACCGCGCCGCGTGAACCCAGAAACAGCGTAGGGCGCTCGGCGCTCAGGCGTGGGCCGTCCGAGGCCAGAAACACATCGGCACTCAGCGCGTCTTTATATTGGTGACAGATTTCAGCCAGCCCCGGCGAACTTATCTCTTCGCCCATTTCAAACAGCAGCTTGCAGTTAAATCCCAGTTTGCCGCCGCGGGCCGCAAAGACCTGCTCCAGTGCCGCAAGATTGACACTGTGCTGCCCTTTGTTGTCGGCGCTGCCGCGACCATACCAGCGGTTGCCGTCTTCTTTCAGTTCCCAGGGAGTGAGATCTTCACGCCAGTTTTCATCGTCGCCGAAGACCACGTCACCGTGGCCGTAGCTCAGCACGGTAGGTAAAGCCGGGTCTTCGATTCGGGTGGCAATCAGGAAAGGACGATTGGCTGCATGAGGATTTTCAATAAGTTGCAGCCCAAAGCCCATGGCGACCAGCGCCGGATTTATCTCTTGTTCGTAATAGCTCAACAGCGCGTCGTCGCGCAGGGCTGACTGGCTTTCCGTTGGCATCGCCACGCGACGCGCCAAAACCTGCCTGAACTCCCCACTGTCGAACCAGCCCAGAGCTTGTGCTACCGTTTTTTCCACTGTCATAAAATGTCCTGATGTTGTGTCATTTATGTTTTTATCGATTCAATCTACTAGCATTCCGAGCGTTGCTACAATAATAATAATTGCAATGTAGCGTTGCTTTAATTATAACGCTGGCATGCACGAAAGAGAGGCATGCACAGTTAAGGGGCAATCATGCAGAGTACCGAAATCCGTTATTTTATGGCGGTGGCCAGCACCGGTTCCCTCAGTGCCGCCAGCAAGCAGCTTTTTGTTGCCGTTTCGGCTATCAGTCGGCAGATTCAACAGCTGGAAGCGCGAATCGGCGCGACGTTGTTCGAGCGCCACGCGCGGGGCATGGTGCTTAATGACGCCGGACAAATTCTCGAAAATCATGTGCGTAAGAGCATGATGGATATGGAGTTTGCGATTGCCGAAATTCAGGGGTTAAAAGCGGTTCGCCGCACCGTGATTCGTATGGCCTGTACCGATGGCCCGGCCTTTGACCTGCTGCCGCAGATGTTTGCCCGCTTCAGGGCAATCAATCCGGGCGTGATGTTTTATCTCAATGTCGGGACGGCGTTGCAGGTGTCGGAGATGATCCGCAGCGGCGACTGCGATCTGGCCTTGCAGTTCAGCCTGTCGCCGGAGCGTGGGGTAGATGTGCTGGCATCGCATCCGGCCACAGTCAGAATGGCGATGCGACCCGATCATCCTTTGGCGGCCGCTGATATCAAGCTTACGGATTTACATGCCTATCCGCTGGCGCTCAATGAACCGACCAGCACTATCCGCCAGCTGTTCGACCTTTCCTGTCGCATGAGCGGTATTTTCCTCGAGCCTGCTCTCAGCTGTAATCGCTTCAGTACGCTTTACGATTTCATGCGCGAGACCCCCGGCGCAATTGTTGCCTGCAGCCATTTCTCTGTGCTGTTCAAAGCCCGCACCGATGGGTTAATCCTTAAATCCATCAATATCGAGCAGCTGAATCAGCGCACCCTGCAGCTACAGACACAGGCGGGTAAACATCGTTCGGCGGCGTTGAGTCAGTTTATCGATTTCAGCTGTGATCTGCTGGCAAGGGAAAGCGCCGCGTTTGAACGCGACTTTGCCCTTTAACGTCTCTCAACAGGTTGGAATAAGGCTCAGGAATACGCCGTCTGCCGGGCCGGATGACGTGTCCACGTCAGGCTCGGCCACCCTTTTTCAACCGCCATCTGGCGCAGTGCAGGGCACCCATTGACCACCGTCGGCTTGTCGACAAATTCCAGCAGCGGTAGATCGAATATCGAATCGGTATAGGCATAAAGAGTGCTAAAACGCGGCGTAGCGGGTTGGGCGAGCCAGGTTTGCAGGCGCTCGACGGTTCCCTGATGGAAGGTGATGTCTCCTGTGGTTTCACCGGTAAAGCACAGGGGATCCTGCGTGATTTCAGGTTGCAGCGCAAACACCTGATCGATGCCGAGGCGTCTGCCTATCGGAGAAACCAGATGCTCTCCGGAGGAGGAGACCAGCGCGATTACGTCACCTCGTTCGCGATGCCAGGCAATCTGCTGACGGGCCTGCGGATAAAGACGTGGCAGGATATCGCGATGAACGAAACGTTCTACCCAGCCTGAAACGGTGCGGCAGTGATATCCGCTCATGGGGCCAAGGGTCAGTTTCAAATAGGATGCAATGCTGTGGGGGTCGGGCGGAGTATCGGTATATTCGGTGGCAGAAAGCATGTGTCGCTGGTGGTTTTGCAGGGTAGCGGGTGACGTATAACCCTGAGAGATAAGCCATTGCAGCCAAAGACTGGCACTGTCATCGCAAATCAGCGTTTTGTCGAGGTCGAACAGCGCTAAATCCATAACCGGTTCCTGCATTTTTGGTCGATGTAAATTGAGGTTAGTGGAAAAAACTGTGAACAGTTATACGAAATAAGAATATTTTTAGTATGAAATTGGCTCGCCAGACTCCAGAATCTGATATTTCTCTGAATTTACCAAATTGTTGACAGATCATTTAGATTTACAGGGAGTGGGATCGTTAAGCTAGCCGATGAAAAGTGGAAAGCGAAAATTTTGTTTAAATTTCGTCTAATTAGAGGATGTAAAGCAGACAAAAGCGCATTAAAGTCTACTATTCGAAGAAACTTTACAATGGAGTGGTTTCTTATCGCTGGATAAAACGTTAGTTTTTACGTCGGTCGAGTTTTTACTTCATCTTCAAAGACCTGATTGAAAGATAAACCGATTTTCAGTTACCCGGACAGAAGCGCTAATAACCTATGACAATTTCTCTCTTATCCAAACGGAACCTTCTTTGTACGTTCAGCGGCACGGTTTTTCTGCTGACGTTTCCTGTAGCGCATGCCGACACGGCACCGGCCAAACCGGTCGCGCTTACCCCTGCAACTGCAACGCCGGGCGCGCCTGCCGCCCCTCAAATTAACGCAAAATCCTGGGTGCTGATGGACTACGGCAGCGGCAAAATCATTGCCGAGTCACAGCCCGATGCCCGCCTTGACCCGGCAAGCCTGAGTAAAATCATGGTGAGCTACGTCGTAGGTCAGGCACTTAAATCCGGTAAGATTCACGAAAGTGACTTGGTCACGGTGGGTAAGGATGCCTGGGCGACCGGCAATCCGGTACTGCGCGGGTCTTCCCTGATGTTCCTCAAACCCGGCGATCAGGTGCCGGTATCCGAGTTGAACAAAGGGATTGTGATTCAATCAGGCAATGATGCCAGTATCGCGTTGGGTGATTATGTTGCCGGCAGTCAGGATGCCTTCGTGGGCCTGATGAACCGCTACTCGCAGCAGTTGAATCTCGGCAATACGATGTTCAAAACTGTACACGGTCTGGACTCTGACGGGCAATATACTTCGGCTCGCGACATGGCACTGCTTTCCCGCGCGCTTATCCACGATACGCCGGAAGAGTATGCACTCAATAAAGAGAAAGAATTTACCTTTAACCGAATTCGCCAGGTCAACCGTAACCGCCTGTTGTGGAGCACCAATCTCAACGTTGACGGCATTAAAACCGGCTACACGTCGGGCGCGGGCTACAATCTGGTGTCTTCGGCGGTCGATTCCAGCGGAATGCGCCTGATTGCGGTCGTCATGGGTGCGCCAAGCGATCGCATTCGTTTCAGCGAAAGCGAATCCTTGCTGACCTGGGGCTTCCGTTTTTATGAAACCATTACGCCAATCAAGGCCGCAGATGCTTTCACCACCCAGCGTGTCTGGTTCGGAGCCGACAAAACGGTGCCGCTTGGCGTAGCGGAAGATGCCTCGCTGACGTTCCCGAAAGGGCAGCTCAAAAATCTGAAGGCCAGTTTCACGCTGACCAATCCACAGCTTGAAGCGCCGATTACCAAAAATCAGGTGGTTGGCACCATCAACTTCTCGCTGGATGGTAAAGTCATCGACCAACGTCCACTCGTGGCGAAAGCCGATGTGCCACAAGGTGGCTTCTTCAGCCGAATCATTGATTTCGTGATGATGAAAATCAGCGGTCTGTACGACAGCGTGTTTGGAAAATCTGCTTCGTAATTTCGAATTTTTGATGCAAAAAAAGGCGAGGATAAATTCCTCGCCTTTTTTATGCCCATCAGATTCCCAATGCCGTTATTCGCGGACCCAGCCTTTGCGAATAGGCAGCGCAAAGCTGAAGCGATAAATTTTGTCGAGCATGGCGCTGATTGCGTTGCCAAACAGATTCCAAATCAGCTGCGAGAACCAGGCAACCCAGCATACCGACCAGCAAGCCGCCCACCATGTCCAACGGCCAATGCACGCCCACATAAACGCGAGACCAGGCAATTCCAAGCGCGACGACCAGGAAAAGGGTGCCGGACCAGACGCGATGCCAGAACAAAAATGCCAGAGCAAAGGTGAAGATAGCGGTGCCGTGATCGCTCGGGAACGAGCTGTCAGGGTCGTGGTGCAGGAAGTTGTAGCCAAAACCTTCCATAAACGGCCGCGCATGAGGGAATAGCTCGGAGAGCGTTTTGGCGCAGACCATGGCAAACACCAAAGCGATAGCCGTCTTGCTCACTAACTCGCGCTGGAAAGCTATGCGGTGGTGGTGTCCCCAAAGATAAAGCGTGACGATTAGCACCGGGACAATAAATATTAAATCGTTTGCCAGGAATAGCGCGATACTCAATAGCCATTTTGGCGAATCTGGTGTCGCATTGATCCAGGTAAACAGCGTGTGATTAAGCTGCTCCATAAATACCCTCATCTATTTGCCGGCAAAATAGGCGCCGAAAAGTTAATTACATTCACTAACCCAAGTTTACTGACCTACTGACCGTGAATAACAGCATCAGTTCCACGTTAGGACTAACTTCATGAAGCGTAAAGCGACATTGCGCAATATCTGTCTTTCATTTAACTTCTGTCTAGGTAAGCAAGAGACTTGATATTAAAGCCTTTATCTTAAGATAAGCTTAAATTAAGGATTCAATCGTTTAAAAATGAAACAGCATTCAAGAATAGTCTTAAATTACATTTGGTTGACTATTAATCTATCAGGTTGTCGAAATTATGGCCAAGGTATTTCCTGGCCATAATTATCAATATTCTTGCTGTTATATTCCGATCAGGTGTTTTTATTATCAATAAAAATGTCGGTGCTCATGACTCGGGAAATAGGGCCATGCAAACAGGCATTATGATGATTAATAATTTGCTCTGCGCTGAGTTGCGGCGTATCTATGCAACTGTGTCCATCAGAGATAAGTATCGATTTAAATCCAGAAAGTGCTGCCGAGCGGCAGGCGGTGTCTACGCAATATTGAGTTTTCAGCCCCACGATCACGACCTCGCCAATCTGTTGCTGATGAAGTAATTCGGTAAGCGGCGTACCCTCGAAACAACTGGCGCGAACTTTGTCGACAATAACATCCTTTTCTTCATCTCTTTTCAACTCAGGGACAAGATTCCAGATGGCCTCACCGGCAGCATAAGGCGAACCCGCAGGGCCAGCATGCCGAATGAAAAACACCGGTTGCTCCTGAAGATGAAAGTGTTCAATTAGACGGTTGATATTGGTCAACAGCAGCTGATGCTGAAAGGGAAAGGGCTCGACCGAAAACTGGCCGATTTGCATATCAATAACTAACAGGGCCAGATTGGGCATCGATGAGGCTGAGGGCATATCTTTCTCCTTGAAATGCCGTTACAGCAGGAGAAAAAGCGGCCCCTGCCATTCTCGGCGGGGCTAGGGAAGTAGTGTTACTGTGCTTGAAACGCTTTATTGCGCACTGTTATCCACGACGACCTGCGACCCACCGCAAGCGGTAATCGTTGTCGTTGGGGTTCGGGTCAGTGCGCGATACAGGTTCATGATTTGACTATCTCATCAGGTAAAAAATCCGTCAATACCGAAACATAAGTTTTTTTGATGAAATGTTTATGCTCGAACACCGAAAACTGAAACGATCTGTTTTTAGGTTTTAGCGACCACGACGTTGTTCCGAAATTTTACTTTTATTAACCCGATGAGTTCTCTCAAGATCAAAAATGTGTCTAACATTAATATTGGTTAACTAACATCCTGTTGGATGGCATTAATGACCTTTTTATAGGGAGACACCATGTCTACTGCTTCTGAATTCGAACAGTCATGCCGTGACCAAATCACGATTTTATTCATTTCCGAGATTCTGAACCGGCTTGGCGTCATTGAGGCGGGAATGGTTTTAAACAACGTCGCCAAGAAAGTGGATGCAGAACAGGACGAAGAGGTGAAACAGCGACTTCAGGTCTATATCGCCGATCTCAAGGCCAGTTACATGGAAGACTCGTCATCTACCCGCTCGAAATGGATCAACAACCGCTAACCTACACCGCACATTCATTTTCACACTCACCCGCAGCAATGCGGGTTTTTCATTGCCGAATTTCAGGCAAGAAAAAACCCGATAACCTTGAACCTAAGCAGGCGGGGTTATCGGGCTCTCCAATATGGGGACTTCTAAGAAAAGCAGTGGCAATAATTCAGACTACTTCCAGAATCGAAAGTTCTCGGCGGTTCAAAAAAAATACAAATATTTATTGTTTTTTAGAACTGCCTTGCGGCTCAACGGCTTATTTTAGCTTCCGGGCCAGATTATCACTATCAAAGTACCGGCCAGCGTCAGCAATACGTTAGCGATGGCATAGGTTCCGGCATAGCCCAGCGCCGGAATGTTGCTGCGGGCGGTATCGCTGATGATTTCCATGGCGGGTGCGCAGGTTCTCGCGCCCATAATGGCCCCGAACAGCAATGCGCGGTTCATCCGCAGGACATAGGCGCCAAAAATAAAGCAGATTACGACAGGAACCAGACTGACTATCAAACCGGAAAGCAGCATCTGACCGCCAACCGCGCCAAGCCCGTGGTTAATACCCGCCCCGGCGCTGAGTCCTACGCCTGCCATAAACACCATCAGGCCGAATTCTTTTACCATGTTCAATGCACCCTGCGGAATATAACCAAAAGTAGGGTGGTTGGCGCGCAGGAAGCCAAGCAGGATACCGGCAAACAAAAGGCCCGCCGCATTACCGATACCAAATGTAATGCTCTTGAACTGGAAGGTAATCAGACCAATCATCAGGCCGACAATAAAGAAGGCGCAAAACGCCAGCAGGTCCGTGACCTGACTATGAATGGAGATAAACCCGATGCGCTCGGCCACGCTTTTTACACGCCGTGCGTCGCCGCTTATCTGCAATACATCGCCCTTGTTCAGCACAATACTGTCGTCGATGGGCATTTCAATCTGGCTGCGGATCACGCGGTTCAGAAAGCATCCGTGATCGGTGAGATTCAACTGGCTGAGGCGTTTGCCCACGGCATTGTTGTTTTTCACCACCACTTCTTCCGTCACGATGCGCATATCGAGCAGATCGCGGTCGAAAACTTCCTTGCCGTTTCTGAAACTCGGGTCGAGACGTGAATGGGCATCGGGATAGCCTACCAGCGCGATTTCATCGCCATACTGCAACACTGCGTCGCCGTCGGGCGTGGCGAGTATGCCGTTGCGGCGGATCCTTTCTATATAGCATCCTGTCTGGCGGTAAATGCCGAGTTCGCGCAGGTTCTTGCCGTCTGCCCAGGCCACTAATTCCTGCCCTACGCGGTAGGCGCGAATCACCGGCAGATACACTTTTCGCTGGCTGTCTGTGTCCAGCCCGCGCTCGCGGGCAATTTGCTGCGCGCTGGTGGAGAGATCCTGATGCTGAAGTTTTGGCAGATATCGTGCGCCGAAAATCAGGCTGACAAGGCCGATAAGATAGGTCAGGGCATAGCCGAGGCTTAAGTTGTCAAGCTCGGGGCCAAGCACTTTGGGGCTGCCCAAGGTATTGCGCAACGTATCACCCGCGCCGACCAGCACGGGTGTCGAGGTCATCGATCCCGCCAGCATACCGGCGGTCAGGCCGATGTCCCAGCCGAAGAAGCGGCCAAGTCCAAAAGCGAGCAGCATCGCCGTGCCGACCATGACCAACGCCAGCATCAGGTAGTTTTTGCCATCGCGGAAAAAGATGGAAAAGAAATTCGGACCCGCTTCGACACCCACACAGAAAATAAACAGCATAAAGCCGAGATTGAGCGCCTCGGTGTTGATGCTGAAATGTTGCTGTCCGAGCAGGAGGGAGACGACTAAAACGCCAATGGAATTACCTAATTGAACCGAACCCAGTCGAACCTTTCCTAAGCACAGGCCAAGCGCCAGCACCACAAAAAGTAAAAGGATGTAGTTACCATTTAACAAACTAGCGACATTTATATTCACAGAGTATTACTTATTGGTTACCAGCAATTTATTGAAATATATAACAGCACAGGATAAATTCAATGAAGCGACTTAAGAAAAATTATTTCGCTTTTAACACTCTCTTTATTGCTGTTACTGTTTATCCGAAATCACGGCCCATATTCTAGACCTTGAACCGATCGGCGGCTAGCCCTGCACCGTGTTTAAGAGTAAAAACAATTATCTAGCCCAATGGATAGGGCTTCAGGTCCCTGCTTTTATTGAGCAAAGCAGCGTTTACACGAAGGTGTGGACGATCATCAACTATGGAGAGAAGGCGTGAAAAAGTATTTTTCCCTTTTATGCGGCGCTTTACAGGCAATATTATTTATTATTGTTTTTATTTCGTTAAAGGGTCATGTCATTTCTGTTAATAGAATTATTCCCCAAGGTGATTTATGTATGCTGCTCTACCTTGTTCCAGGAATGGCGGCCTGTTTTGTCGGCCGGGGTGAACATTTTGTGGCCTTGTTTATTAGCGCATTAATTAGCGTGCCGCTGTGTCTGATTATCCGCCACTATTTCCTGCTCGAAATACGCAGCTACTGGCAGGAGTTGGCCTATCTCGTCAGTGCCGTTTTCTGGTCGATGCTCGGGGCCATGTTTGTCATTCTCTATCGCGTTATGGGAAGGATTCGCTCGAGCTAAAGGTCCAGTCATAAAAAAGCACTCTTTTCAGAGTGCCTTTCATTTTGCTTCGCTCACCGTGCAGCGTTGTATCGAGGTCGATTAAGACTGATACAGCGCCAGGTTTTCTTTTGCGTAAGCTTCAAAATCAGTGCAGCCACCGATGTGTTTCTGGTCGATAAAGATCTGCGGAACGGTTTCTACCGGCTTGCCCACGGTCTTTTCCAGATCGGCTTTGCTGATGCCTTCCGCATGGATATCAACGTAACGGAAGTTGAAATCATCACGTTCTTCGGTCAGTTTTTCAGCTAATTCTTTTGCACGAACACAATAAGGACACGCAGGACGCCCGAAAATTACTGCAAACATGGAGACTCCTTGATTTAATTTCGCCTGAAGACCAGGACTTTGTAAATTTGAGAAAGATATCGCAGAAATTTTTAAATTAGCGCATAGCTCTCACTACCTGCCGCTACTATGCCTGTCTCGACGAGTAAAAAAAGCAGGAATTACCTGTCGCTTTGATGTGCTGTGCCTATCTGGACATATTCCCGACGCTTTGCCGAAAAGCTGCGCATCAGGGCGAGCCGGAGGAGATCAAATCGTGCGGCCATGCTTGCAATGGTGACGCCGAACAGGAATTATTGCCTGCTTTACGCCACACTTTTCGCTTCGATTTTTCCCAAGGAAACGTATTATGACGCCTACGATTGACCTGCTTCGCGCGCACAGTTCCGTGCGCTCCTTTACCGGCCAGCCGGTCACCGACGAGCAGCGTGAAGCCATTATCTCTGCCGCTCAGGCTGCCTCAACCTCAAGCTTTTTACAGTGCTCCTCCATTATTCGCATCACAGATCCCGAAAAGCGCAAAACGCTGGTCGAGTACACCGGCGGCCAGCAATGGGTGGCCGAGGCCGCAGAGTTCTGGGTATTCTGCGCCGATTTCAATCGCAATCAGCAAATCAATCCCGAGGCCGAGCTGGGTCTTGCCGAGCAACTGTTGCTGGGATGCGTCGATACCGCGCTGATGGCGCAGAACCGCGATGGCGGCCGCCGAGTCGCTCGGGCTGGGCGGCGTGTTTATCGGCGGCATCCGCAACCGCGTCGAAGAGGTTGCCACACTTCTGGAACTGCCGAAATTTGTGCTGCCTTTATTTGGTTTTTGTATCGGACATCCTGCGCACGTCAACGATTTCAAGCCGCGTATGCCGCAAAGTATGCTGGTGCATGAAAATAGCTATCAGCCGCTGGATAAAAACGTGCTGGCTGAATACGATGCCGAGCTTGAAGCCTATTACGCCAGTCGCGACAGCAATGCCCGCCGTGACAATTTCAGCGACCTGATTATCCGCACGCTCAAGAAAGAACAGCGTCCCTTTATGCTGGCAGCGCTGCATAAACAAGGCTGGATCACGCGCTAGAAGACCTCGGAGTGTCTGATGAAAATTGCCATACTTTCGCGCGACGGAAGCCTTTACTCGTGCAGGCGTCTCAAGGAAGCAGGGGAGTCGCGGGGTCATCATATCGATATCATCGACCCGCTCTCCTGCTATATGAACATCAACTGTGCCGCCTCCAGCATGCATTATCGCGGGCGTCAGTTGGACAAGTATGATGCAGTCATTCCGCGAATCGGCTCGGCGATTACCTTTTATGGCACCGCCGTGCTGCGCCAGTTCGAGATGCTGGGCAGTTTTCCCCTGAACGAATCGGTCGCCATTACGCGCGCCAAAGACAAGCTTCGCTCCATGCAGTTGCTTGGCCGCGCCGGTATCGACTTACCGATCACCGGTTTTGCCCATTCCCCCGATGATACCGCTGACCTGATTGCTCTGGTCGGCGGTGCGCCGCTGGTGGTGAAGCTGGTGGAAGGCACGCAGGGGCTTGGCGTGGTGCTGGCCGAAACCCGTCAGGCGGCGGAAAGCGTGATTGATGCCTTTCGCTGCCTCAACGCCAATATTCTGGTACAGGAATATATTCGTGAAGCCAATGGCAGCGATATTCGCTGTCTGGTGGTCGGGAAGCGGGTGGTCGGGGCGATTGAGCGTCAGGCCAAACCCGGCGAATTTCGCTCCAACCTGCATCGCGGTGGAACGGCCCGAAAGGTGACGATTACCGCACAGGAAAAAGAGATGGCGTTAAAGGCCGCGCATACGCTGGGTCTGGATGTCGCGGGCGTAGATATCTTGCGTGCCGAGCGCGGCCCGCTGGTGATGGAGGTCAATGCCTCACCCGGACTGGAGGGAATTGAAACCACAACGGGGCTGGATATTGCCGGAATGATGATAGATTACCTCGAGCACCGCGCCAAACCCGGATTCAAACTCAAGTCCGGCGGGTAAGGTGACGGCCAGTTTCCCCCATGCCTGCGGATACTGCGCCTAGGGCGATCAATAAAGCAGCAATTGCCGCTTTTTGTTACAAAGGCACCCATATTTTAAGCGAATAGCGGCGAATCTCGGCATTGATCGTGGCGCTTATCGGGAAATTTCCGTAAGCTGTGGCTCTTAAACATTCGCTTAAAATGACCTGTTACGTCGATATTACATCGGCTCATTTCAAGTTCCGAAATTTTCGATTTGTCATCGTGCTTTTCGACACACTGAGGCTGCATATATGGATTCACTCACCGTCCCTGATTTGGCGTTACTTAGACGCTGGCTTGATCAGTTGGGCATCTCATTTTTCGAGTGTGATTCCTGTCAGGCTCTTCATCTGCCCCATATGCAAAATTTCGACGGCGTGGTTCGATGCCAAGGTCGACCTGGTTGACGGCGTTATTCTGTTTTCCGCGCTGGCGGAGGTAAAACCTACGGCGCTTATCCCGCTGGTTGCCGACCTCAGCCAAATCAACGCCAGTTCGTTGACCGTCAAGGCCTTCGTGGATATTCAGGACGACAACCTGCCAAAACTGATTGTCTGTCAATCGATTAGCGTTGTGGTCGGCATCACCCTCGAACAGTTTGCCCATTTCCTGCAACAGGGCGAAGAGCAGATGTCGATGATAATCCTTGAAGCCCATGCCAATGAGCTTCTGTTTTTAGGCGACGAAGAAGAGGGTGCGCCTGTCGTTAACCTCAACGTGCCTTTGCTTCACTGATTAACTCGCCGTTCGGCAGATTTTCCCACCAACCTGTTTATAAATAGCGCAGCCATTCCGATGGCTGCGCTGTCTTTGTGATGTTTCACGCTATTTTATGCTAATCATTACTCTTTATTACGCCTTATTTCTCTTTGTATCCGGGGAAATGGCGCAGGCTATAGACAAAACTGCATAAATAATCGATGAATGGTCTTTTTTGTCTTCGGGTATGGTGTGACGTGCCTCACGGCGTTATGCTGCAAAGAAGACAGGGAGCGGCGTATACCGTGAAAAACCAAGTGTTTAATCATACGCCAACAAGGTTTGCGTCTGCATGTCTATGCAGTTGGCGTGGGTGCCCGGAGAGGCAACAAAATGTCTCGATAAGTAAAGTTTTGACTACGCTATGTATTAACGTGACTGATGTGTGCGCAACGCCTGCCGCATCAACTGGTGCAGTTTTAAGGGGACGTTCCCCCTCATTTATCACCCCTGTTGGAGGTATAACGGATGTTTACCCTGCGTAAAAAATGGTTGTCCGGCGTGATTGCCGGTGTGGCGATGGCTGCTTCAGTCGCTGCGTCTGCGGAAGACAAAACGCTGCACATCTATAACTGGTCCGATTATATCGCGCCTGACACTATCGCCAATTTCCAGAAAGAAACCGGCATTAAAGTGGTGTACGACGTTTTTGACTCCAACGAGGTGCTCGAAGGCAAACTGATGGCGGGCAGCACCGGATTTGATCTGGTGGTGCCTTCTGCAAGCTTCCTGGAACGTCAGGTGGCGGCGGGCGTATTCAAACCGCTCGACAAGAGCAAACTGCCCAACTACAAGAACCTGGATCCCGAACTGCTGAAAATGGTGGGCAAGCACGATCCGGACAACAAATATGCCATCCCTTATCTGTGGGCGACGACCGGTATCGGTTACAACGTCGACAAGGTCAAGGCGGCATTAGGCAAGGATGCGCCGGTCGACAGCTGGGATCTGGTGTTGAAACCTGAAAACCTCGAGAAGCTGAAAAGCTGCGGCGTGTCCTTCCTCGATGCTCCGGCTGAAATCTATGCCACCGTGCTGAACTATCTGCATCTTGACCCTAACAGCACCAAGGCCAGCGACTACAGCACCACGGCAACCGATCTGCTGCTGAAACTGCGTCCGAGCATTCGTTATTTCCACTCTTCCCAGTACATCAACGATCTGGCAAATGGGGATATCTGTGTGGCCGTGGGTTGGGCGGGCGACGTGATTCAGGCGTCAAACCGTGCCAAAGAAGCCAAAAATGGCGTCAATATTGCCTACAGCATTCCGAAAGAGGGCGCACTGGCGTTCTTTGATGTCTTCGCCATGCCGGCCGATGCCAAAAACACCGACGAAGCCTATCAGTTCCTGAATTACCTGATGAAGCCGGAAGTGATGGCAGGTATCAGCAACGCGGTGTATTACGCGAGTGGCAATGCGGCCGCAACGCCGCTGGTGAAACCGGAAATCCGCAACAATCCGGGCATCTATCCATCGGCCGAGGTGCGCGCCAAACTCTTCACCCTGAAAGTTCAGGATCCGAAGATTGACCGCGTGATCACCCGTTCGTGGACCAAAGTGAAAAGCGGCAAGTAATTCGCCAGCATCAGACGCTATGTATTGAAAAGCGATACCGCGTGACCAGCGGCTCCGGAAAGACCTCGGGGCCGCTTCGCTTTTCACCTTCCGCGCTGATTCCATTCATTAATAAGCAATGATTCCGACGAATTCCGACGGGACTGTTATGCTTGAATTATCTCTCTATATCTCTTGCTATATAGAAACCTTTTTAACTCGCTTTGACGGAGATATCCCTGAGTGAATGATGCAACGCCACGCCCTCAGTCGCAAAATAAAGGGGAGAAAGCGCTGAAAGCTTTATCCCCTCTGCTGGAAATTCGTAATCTGTCGAAAAACTATGACGGCCAACCTGCCGTCGACGATGTGAACCTGACCATCTACAAAGGTGAAATTTTCGCCTTGCTGGGCGCATCAGGCTGCGGCAAGTCTACACTGCTGCGCATGCTGGCCGGATTCGAATCGCCAACTCGCGGTCAAATCGTGCTTGACGGGCAGGACCTTTCGCAGGTACCGCCTTATCAGCGTCCGATCAACATGATGTTTCAGTCCTACGCCTTGTTCCCGCACATGACCGTCGAGCAGAATATTGCCTTTGGCCTGAAGCAGGACAAGATGCCGTCGGCGGATATCAAGGCGCGAGTGGCCGAGATGTTAACGCTTGTGCATATGCAGGAGTTCGCCAAGCGCAAGCCGCACCAGCTTTCCGGCGGTCAGCGTCAGCGCGTGGCTCTGGCACGCAGTCTGGCCAAACGCCCGAAACTGCTGTTGCTCGATGAACCTATGGGCGCGCTGGACAAAAAACTTCGCGATCGTATGCAGCTTGAAGTTGTGGATATCCTTGAGCGGGTGGGCGCAACCTGCGTCATGGTCACACACGACCAGGAAGAGGCCATGACGATGGCAGGGCGCATTGCCATCATGAACCGTGGAAAATTCGTGCAGATAGGTGAACCGGAAGAGATCTACGAGCATCCGAACAGTCGCTACAGCGCAGAATTCATTGGTTCGGTGAATGTGTTTGAAGGCCTGCTGGAAGCCCGTCAGGAAGAGGCGCTGATTATTCGCAGTCCGGGGCTGGTGCATCCGCTCAAGGTGTCCTCCGACGCTTCCGTGATTGACGGCGTGCCAGCATTTGTTGCGCTGCGTCCTGAAAAAATCATGCTCTGCGAAGACGTGCCCGCCGATGGCTGTAATTTTGCGGTTGGTGAAGTGGTCAATATTGCCTATCTGGGCGACCTGTCCATCTATCACGTCAGACTGCACAGTGGCCAGATGATCACCGCACAGCTGCAAAACGGCCACCGCTTCCGTAAAGGAATGCCGACCTGGGGTGACGAAGTCCGCCTGTGTTGGGAAGCGGACAGCTGCGTTGTGTTAACCGTTTAGGGCGAGGTAAACAATTATGACTAATGTTTCTCCAGTTCCCGAGGCGCAACCTCCGGGCAGGGCCCGTTCGGGGTTCAACCGTTTGCGGCAGGCACACGGCAGAAAGCTGGTAATTCTGCTGCCGCTGGTATGGTTTATTCTGCTGTTTGTCATGCCGTTTTTAATCGTGCTCAAAATCAGCTTCGCCGAGATGGCGCGTGCCATTCCGCCTTATACGGATCTGATGAGTTGGGCGGATGGCGTACTCGATATTGCAATGAATTTTGGCAATTACATTCAGCTGACCGATGACCCGCTGTATATCGAGTCGTATCTCCAGTCGCTGGAAGTGGCCGCCATCTCCACACTGCTGTGTCTGGTCATCGGATATCCTCTGGCCTGGGCGGTAGCGCACAGTCCGCCGGCAACGCGTAACATTCTGTTGCTGCTGGTGATTCTGCCGTCCTGGACCTCGTTTCTCATCCGCGTCTATGCCTGGATGGCGATTCTCAAAGACAACGGCGTGCTGAATAATTTCCTGATGTGGCTCGGGATTATCGATCAACCGCTGGTTATCTTACACACCAATCTGGCGGTCTATATCGGCATCGTCTATTCGTATCTGCCGTTTATGGTGCTGCCGATTTATACGGCGCTGACCCGACTGGATTACTCGCTGGTCGAGGCCTCGCTGGATTTAGGTGCCAAGCCCTTTAAAACCTTTATCAAGGTGATAGTGCCGCTGACCAAGGGCGGAATCATCGCCGGTTCGATGCTGGTGTTTATTCCGGCAGTGGGCGAATACGTGATACCGGAACTGCTCGGCGGGCCGGACAGCATCATGATTGGCCGTATTTTGTGGCAGGAATTCTTTAACAATCGCGACTGGCCGGTGGCGTCTGCGGTTGCGGTGGTGATGCTGTTGCTGCTTATCCTGCCTATTATCTGGTTCCATAAGTATCAGAATCGTGAGTTGGGAGATAAACAATGAATCCGTTACCGGTTGTGCGCTCGCCGTGGCGAATCGTGATTTTGGTGCTGGGATTCGCCTTCCTCTATGCGCCCATGCTGATGCTGGTCATTTACTCGTTCAACAGTTCCAAGCTTGTTACGGTATGGGCAGGTTGGTCGACACGCTGGTATACACAGCTGTTTCATGACTCGGCAATGATAAGCGCGGTGAGCATGAGTCTGACCATTGCGACGGCGGCGGCCAGCATGGCGGTGGTTATCGGCACGCTCGCGGCGGTGGTGATGGTGCGCTATGGCCGCTTCAAAGGGTCGACGGGTTTTGCCTTTATGCTGACGGCACCGCTGGTCATGCCGGACGTCATTACGGGTCTGGCGTTGTTGCTGCTGTTCGTGGCGATGGGGCACTCTTTTGGATGGCCGAGCGAACGCGGTATGTTTACCATCTGGCTCGCGCATGTGACGTTTCTGTAGTGCCTATGTCTGTGTCGTGGTGTCGGCGCGTCTTCGCGAACTGGACCGTTCGATTGAAGAAGCGGCGATGGATCTCGGCGCTACGCCGCTTAAGGTCTTCTTTATCATCACCATTCCGATGATAGCGCCTGCGCTGGTGTCGGGGTGGCTGCTGGCCTTTACGCTGTCGCTGGATGACCTGGTGATTGCCAGTTTCGTGGCGGGGCCGGGGTCAACGACCTTGCCGATGCTGGTGTTTGCGAGTGTGCGTCTGGGCACCAATCCCGAGATAAACGCGCTGGCGACGCTGATTCTGCTGGTGGTCGGGATTATCGGCATCATTGCGTGGTGGTTTATGCACCGAGCCGAAAAACAGCGCGTCAAGGACATGCAGAAAGCGACGCGCCATTGATTCTCGTGACGAGACCATAACAAGAAAATAAAGGGCAACAAGGACGTATGAAACTGGCATTTATCCCGGTTCCTGTCATGGTCGGCGCGTCGGCGATTGTCGCCACGCGCCTGCTTGAATTTGTTTTACTGTTTGATGCCTACGGCTATGTCGGCATCAAGGAACTGCTGAGTGTCAGCAGTGAATCCTGGTTCAACAGCTTTATCATGCTGGCGGGACTGCTCATCCTGCTTATTGAGTGCCAGTGCGCATACGCCATGATGCGCGGCCGCCGGTGGAGTCGGCAGGTATTTTTCGCCTGCCAGCTTCTTTCCGTCATCTATCTTTTCTGCGCCTCGGAAGAGTGGATAGGTCCGATGCTGTTCCGCCTTGACAGCGAAAGCACGCCCCAATTGCTGGCTGAACTGCTCCAGAGAAGGCTGCCGGATCTACTGGTGCTGCTTTTGCTTTATCTGCCGCCCAGCAGCCGACGTTTTTTCAATCGCGATAAATGAGCCTTTGGCGGCAAGCGGTGATACACTTCGCGCCAACTTTTTAACGGTTAGATACGCTTAGCGACAACGGTCCTTATTTATGCACTGCGCCCAATACACCGCCGGAACCTGCCGGTCCTGCCAATGGCTGGAAAAACCCTATGCTGTCCAGCTTGCCGACAAACAGCAGGATCTCGCTGAACTGCTTAAAGACATAAGCGTCGGAGAGTGGCGCGCGCCGATTGCCGGTCCGGAACAGGCGTTTCGCAACAAGGCCAAGATGGTCGTTAGCGGCAGCGTTGAACGTCCGCTGCTCGGCATGCTGCATCGCGACGGCACACCCGTTGACCTCACCGCTTGCCCGCTGTATCCGGCGAGCTTTGGCGAGGTGTTTACCCATCTCAAGCGTTTTATCGCCCGTGCCGGGTTAACGCCTTATAACGTGGCGCGTAAACGCGGCGAGCTGAAACATCTGCTGCTGACCCAGAGTGAATATAATGGCGGGCTGATGCTGCGCTTTGTGCTGCGTTCTGAGACCAAGCTGGCCCAGTTGCGCGCGGCGTTGCCGTGGCTGCAACAGCAGGTGCCTGCGCTTAAGGTTATCTCGGCCAATATTCAGCCGGTTCACATGGCTATCCTCGAAGGTGAACGAGAAATTCCGCTGACCCATCAGCAGGCGCTTGAAGAGCATTTCAATCAGGTGCCGCTGTTTATCCGCCCGCAAAGTTTCTTTCAAACCAACCCACGGGTGGCGGCGGCGCTGTATGCCACGGCACGCGACTGGGTCGCCGAGCGCGATATTGCCAGCATGTGGGATCTGGTTCTGCGGTGTTGGCGGTTTTGGTCTGCACTGCGCCAAGCCTGACACCAAGCTGACGGGAATCGAAATCAGCGCCGAGGCTATCGTCTGCGCCAAAATTTCGGCAGAACGTCTCGGATTAAAGCAGGTCGAGTTCAAGGCGCTGGATTCCACCGGTTTTGCCACAGGTAACGATGCCGTACCCGAGTTGGTGCTGGTGAATCCGCCGCGTCGTGGCATAGGCCGCGAGCTTTGCGACTACCTCGATACTATGGCACCCGAAAGACTGCTGTATTCGAGCTGCAACGCCCAGACGATGGCAAAGGATATTGCGCTGCTGAAAAATTATCGCGTTGAGCGCGTACAGCTGTTTGACATGTTCCCGCATACGGCGCATTACGAGGTGTTAACGCTGCTGGTGCGCGAGAAACATTAAAGATTCAGGCTGGCGGTAGGGCGTTGATAGCGACCGCCAGCAAGGCTTGACGACGACATCGTCTTATCTAGAACAGTGAAAACATCACCACGACCGGCAAACTCATTGGCCAGGTGAGTCCGATAATCCCTGAGGTCAGCAAACGGATTTTAATGGTATCGCGGCTTACAAGCAGCGTGAACAGCGCAGCAATACCCAAACCACCCCAGTAAATCGTTTTAATCACTTCCCACCACAAATGCACAGTAACCCCTTTGTTTAGAAAACCCTAACAAGACGGGGGTATTCTAAGCGGTTAACATTTTGCAATCAATTAGTAAGTGAGTGTGTTCACAAATTTACAAAGTAGCCAAAATGTTAATGATAAGTAACTTGTTTTCGTTGAGGTTTAATTTTCGTTAGCCACAAGATTCAATGATAAAAAACAGCGTAATCGTTTGCTTTAAGCTCAATCATGTCTTGTCCCAAGCCAAGGTAGTGGTTTAAGCTGGATAAAAGATTTTAAATCTTTCTACAAAGGCACAAAGAGGCCATCCAGATTTATCACTATTTGTTGGAAGTGAATTATGCCAGCGGGAAATAAAACCAGGCCTTTGAGCCGTTATCTCAAAGATTACAAGCATACCCAAACCAACTGTTCCCAGTGCGGTAAAGACTTGGACAGAATGGCATTGGTTTTTCGCGGTCAGGTCATCAATAAAGACGCCATTGCCAAAATGGACGAACCTATCGATGAAGCGCTTTGGGAGGACTTGCATAAAGAACTCACCGCGCTCTGCCGTTTCTGTAGTGAAATCTCTTTTAACAGCAGTTCGATGTATTTCGACATTGTGGCTTTCAAACAATATCTGTTTAAACAGACAGAAATGAACCACAGCACAGTGCGCGAATATGTGGTGCGCTTGCGCAGGCTGGACGAGATCCTGTCGTCGAGCAACTATCCCCGGGAGAGAACTGAAGGGGAAAGTATTCATCAGCGCATCATGGAAGACGTGCCGTTGGCCGCATCGGATAACTACCGGATTGCCTTGCGAAAATATGACCAATATCTCGCCTGGCAAAGAGAAACACCTGCAAACAATTTACATTTCGAGCAGGCTTGAACATCCGGCAGGATAATCGCTAATGTCTTGCACGCCAATACAGTAAACACACAGGCTTCTTCGGAAGCCTGTTTTTGTATCCAATGCCATTTAAAGCATAACGCCTTGAAGGAATAACGACTTATCTAGGGCTAATTCGCTGATATAATGGAAAGCGCTGTCATAAATGACTCACTGGACCTTACTCTAAACCTGCTCCGGAGATACACCGTGCCTTCAACTTCGTCTGCACCTTCGTCACTTTCAATTCTCAAGCATCGTCTGGAAAATTTTTCCCGGGTGGATCTTGTCGGTAACAGCACGCCACTCGAACGATTGAACCGCCTTTCCGATTACGTAGGCCGTGATATCTATATCAAACGTGACGATGTCACGCCGTTGGCATTAGGCGGTAACAAGCTGAGAAAGCTGGAGTTTCTGGCAGCGGCGGCCATCGAAGAGGGCGCAGACACTTTAATCACCGCCGGAGCAATCCAGTCCAATCATGTGCGCCAGACGGCGGCCGTTGCGGCAAAGTTGGGCCTGAAATGTCTGGCGCTGCTGGAAAACCCGATTGGCACCGATGCGGAAAATTATCTGAACAACGGCAACCGCCTGTTGTTAGATTTGTTTAACACCGAGGTCGTGATGTGCGAGGCGCTGCACGACCCGATGGCGCAGATGGCCGAGCAGGCAACGCTTCTGGAAGCGCAGGGATTTCGTCCGTATATCGTGCCCGTGGGCGGCTCCAACGGTCTTGGCGCATTGGGCTATGTGCAGTGCGCCATCGAAATTGCCGAGCAAAGTTCGGCCGGTTTTGTGGACTTCAGCGCCGTCGTCGTGGCCTCGGGGAGCGCAGGCACCCACGCCGGGCTTGCCGTTGCACTGCGCGAGTTGATGCCGTCAACTCAACTGATTGGTGTGACAGTGTCACGCAAAGCCGACGAACAGCGTCCGAAAGTGCAGGCCATTGCCACCGAACTGATGCAACTGCTCGAGTTGGCAGGCGACATTCCTGAAATTACGCTCTGGGATGACTACTTTGCTCCACGTTACGGCGAGCCTAGCAAAGAAGGTCTGGCGGCCATCAAATTGCTGGCCGAGCAGGAAGCCATGCTGCTTGATCCCGTTTATACCGGTAAGACGATGGCAGGCCTGCTCGACGGTCTGGAACGTCAGCTGATTCCGGGCGATGGCCCGATTCTCTTTGTGCATACCGGCGGATCACCGGCGCTGTTTGCCTATTTGTAAGAGATATTGCGAGGTTGTCCCGACCGGCGGTTTGCGCGCCATAAATGGCGCAACGCCTATTGATGATATAACCTTAATTTATCTTGTTTAATGTTAAGCTCCTGCCCACTCGACGCGCACAAAAGCATTGAGCGGCTCGGGATTTCAGCCTGACATGCATTGTCATTTATCGGTCGTCATAACTGTCATTATTAAAACATTCGAATAACGAGGTGAGTATGGCTTTTTCACAATTGCGTCGTCGTTTACTTCTGGGTGCCGTGGCGATGAGTCTGTCCGCCGGCATGGTCAGTCACGCCTTTGCGGCATCGGAAGATGTGCTGAGTAAAATCAAGCAGCGCGGCACCTTGATAGTGGGTCTGGAAGGGACTTATCCGCCTTTCAGTTTTCAGGGCGATGACGGCAAACTGACCGGTTTCGAAGTGGAATTCGCCGATGCGCTGGCGCAGCACATGGGCGTCAAGGCCAAGCTTTCGCCTACCAAATGGGACGGTATGCTGGCCGCACTGGATTCCAAACGTATCGATGTGGCTATCAATCAGGTCACCATCTCCGACGAGCGCAAGAAAAAGTACGATTTCTCGACGCCTTATACCGTTTCCGGAATTCAGGTCCTGACCAAAAAAGGCAATGAAGGGCAGTTCGCTTCACCGGACGATCTCAAGGGCAAAAAAGTCGGTGTGGGTCTGGGCAGCAACTATGAGCAATGGCTGCGTCAGAACGAGCCGGGCGTTGACATCCGTACCTATGATGATGACCCGACCAAATATCAGGATCTGCGAGTAGGCCGTATCAATGCGATTCTGGTTGACCGACTGGCCGCGCTGGATCTGGTCAAGAAAACCGGCGATACGCTGGCGGTAGCGGGTAAACCGTTTGCGCGTCAGGAAGCGGGCGTTGCCCTGCGTAAAAACAACCCCGAGCTGCTGGCTGCCATTAATCAGGCCATTGCAGAGATGCAAAAAGACGGAACACTGGCGAAAATTTCCGACAAGTGGTTCGGCGCAGACGTCACCAAGTAAGGTCGAAGCCTGATGCAAGAGAGTCTCCAACTGGTGCTGGATTCAGCACCATTTTTATTGAAAGGCACCCTGTTTACCCTCCAGCTGAGTCTGGGGGGCATGGTGTTTGGTTTGCTGCTGGGGTTCCTGCTGGCGTTGATGCGCCTGTCGCACTTCTGGCCGCTGTCCTGGCTGTCGCGCTGCTATGTATCGATTTTTCGCGGCACGCCGCTTATCGCCCAGCTGTTCATGATTTACTACGGCCTGCCGCAGTTCGGTATCGAGCTTGACCCTATACCTTCGGCAATGATTGGCTTGTCACTCAATACGGCCGCCTATACTTCCGAAACGCTGCGTGCCGCGATTTCGTCTATCGACAAAGGACAGTGGGAAGCCGCCGCCAGCATCGGCATGAACTCCTGGCAGACCCTGCGCCGCGTGGTATTGCCGCAGGCCGCCCGTACCGCCTTGCCGCCGCTCGGCAACAGTTTTATCGGCCTCGTGAAAGACACTTCGCTTGCCGCGACCATTCAGGTTCCTGAACTGTTTCGTCAGGCGCAGCTTGTCACCTCGCGCACGCTGGAAGTCTTTACCATGTACCTTGCCGCCTCCGTGATTTACTGGGTGCTGGCAACCGTGTTGTCGTATCTGCAAAATCGTCTGGAAGATCGTGTAAACCGTCAGGATCAGGAGCCATCATGAGTACCATCGACGTGAAAAAACTGGTCAAGAAATTTCATGGTCAGACGGTGTTGCACGGCATCGACCTTCAGGTCAATGCCGGTGAAGTGGTGGCGATTATCGGGCCGAGCGGATCCGGGAAAACCACCTTGCTGCGCAGTATCAATCTGCTCGAAGTGCCTGAATCCGGCACCATCAAAGTCGGAGAGATTGAAATCGATGCCGGTATTCCTATCGGCAAGCAGAAAGAAAAGGTTCGCCAACTGCGTCAGCAGGTCGGGTTTGTGTTTCAGAACTTCAATCTGTTTCCGCATCGTTCGGTGCTCGAAAACATTATCGAAGGCCCGACGATAGTCAAAGGTGAACCTCGCGCCAAGGCCGAGGCCAACGCCCGTCAGTTGCTTGCCAAGGTCGGACTTTCCGGAAAGGAGAGCGCGTATCCGCGTCGTCTGTCCGGCGGTCAGCAGCAGCGCGTGGCGATTGCGCGCGCACTCGCCATGAACCCCGAGGTCATTTTGTTTGACGAGCCGACCTCTGCGCTCGACCCCGAGCTGGTCGGCGAAGTGTTGAACACCATCAAGGCGCTGGCGCAGGAGCATCGCACCATGGTTATCGTCACTCACGAGATGGGGTTTGCCCGCGATGTGGCGGACAGAGCCATATTCATGGATCAGGGAAAAATCGTCGAGCAGGGTCCCGCCAAGGCGCTGTTCTCCGCCCCGCAACACGAACGCACAAAACAGTTCCTGGAAAAATTCCTGCAAAAGTAGTTTTTGGCAATCTCTGGCCGGCAAAGTCTTGCCGGAGAGTTCGGCAATAAAAAAGGGGCTCCCGTTGAGAGCCCCTTTTTTTGCGATATTACCGTTACCCGATGGTCATCAGGCTCGCGTTACCGCCAGCGGCAGCGGTATTGACACTGAGAGATCGCTCGATGAGCAGGCGCTCGAGCAGAATATGGGTTTCGCCGCGCGCAAAGCCCTGTACCGATATAATCGGGCCGGGACGTGTTGCCAGCAGCTGACACAGGTCACGAAGCTGATCGGCGTCGCCGTGATAAATCACCGCATCAAACTCCAGATTGCCTGTCTGCCAATCGGCTGCGAAATCGATTCGTTCCTGAACCGCTTTTGGCAGACGTTTGAACAGCTCGCGCTGAACGCCGTCTTCCGGCCACAGAATACGGCAACCGGTTGAGGTGGCAGCCGCAAGCTGAATCAGTGCATCTTCTTCATTGTCGGCCAGCGCCAGCACACGCTCGCGCGGCAGCAGGGCATAGGTGTTGCGCTCACCCGTCGGGCCAGGCAGGGTACGCAGCGTGCCGCCCTGACTCCAGTCTGCATAGTCGGCGCACAGCGCGGACAGATTGTTGTGTTCCCGGGATGCCCAGTCAGTCAGCGCCTGATGCGGTGTCAGCAGTTGCGTACGCACGGCGGCGTCCAGAGGCAGCGGATCCTTGGGAGTATTGAGCAGGGCATTGACCGCGCTGTCCGGACGGCTCGCCAGCAGGCGGTAAAGATACAGCGGTCCACCCGCCTTAGGTCCTGTGCCCGACAGACCTTCGCCGCCGAAAGGCTGCACGCCCACGACGGCGCCTACCATATTTCGGTTGACGTAGAGGTTGCCGACCTTGGCGCGCGAGGTCACGCGAAGAATAGTTTCATCGATACGCGTGTGGATCCCGAGCGTCAGACCGTAACCGGCTTCATTGATCTGGTCGACAAGCTTGTCGAGGTCCTGACGGGCGTAGCGCACCACGTGCAGCACCGGACCAAAAATCTCTTTCTTCATTTCGTCAAAGCCGTTCAGTTCGATAAGCGTTGGCTTGATGAAGGTTCCGCGAGACCACTCTTTGCTGTCATCGACATTGTTTTGCGCCGCCTGATAAACCTTGCGACCCTTGGCACGCAGCGCTTCGATGTGGTTTTCGATATTGGCTTTGGCTTCGGCATCGATAACCGGTCCGATGTCGGTAGACAGACGTTCAGGATTGCCCATGCGACATTCGGCCATCGCGCCGCGCAGCATTTGCAGCGTGTGGTCTGCCACGTCTTCCTGAATGCAGAGCACGCGCAGGGCGGAGCAACGCTGGCCCGCGCTGTCAAAGGCGGAAGCCACCACGTCGGTCACAACCTGCTCGGTCAGCGCAGAAGAGTCGACGATCATGGCGTTCAACCCTCCGGTTTCGGCAATCAGCGGTGTCGGACGGCCCTGTGCATCGAGGCGGCCCGCGATGTTGCGCTGCAGGATGCCCGCAACGTCGGTGGACCCGGTAAACAGTACGCCGTGAACGCGCTCGTCATTGACCAGGCGTGCGCCCACCGTTTCACCGCGACCCGGCAATAGTTGCAGCACGCCCGCAGGCACACCTGCTTCAAGCAGAATGCGTACCGCTTCGCTAGCCACCAATGGGGTTTGTTCGGCCGGTTTGGCCAGCACGCTGTTGCCCGCCGCCAGCGCTGCGGCAACCTGACCGGTGAAGATGGCCAGCGGGAAGTTCCACGGACTGATACAGACGACAGGGCCGAGCGGACGGTGGCTGTCGTTGCTGAACGCCTCTTCGATCTGACCGGCATAATAGTGCAGGAAATCGACCGCTTCACGCACTTCGGCGATGGCGTTATTGAAGGTTTTCCCCGCTTCACGCACCAGCACGCCAAGCAGGTTCTGCATCTGCGATTCCATCAGTTCGGCAGCGCGATGCAAAATGGCGGCGCGCTCTTGCGGGGGAGTGGCAAACCAGATAGCGCCCGCATGGGTGGCACAGTCGAGCGCCAGACTTATCTCGGCATCGGTGGTTTCGCGCACCTGACCCACAATGTCTGTAGGCTCGGCCGGGTTAATGACATTTTCAAACGGGGCATCAATCGCGACGTCGTCCGGCAGGCTGTCGCCAAGCATGGGTTCGGCGCGCAGCGGATGGGCGGCGGTGGTCAGCAGGGCGCTGGACAGGGAAGCCAGACGATGTTCGTTGGACATGTCCAGACCCGCCGAGTTGGCGCGATGAGGGCCGTAAAGATGACGCGGCAGCGCAATGCGCGGATGCGGCAGGCCGATTTGACCCTCTTCGGCGGCCAGCTGTTCAACGGCTTTCACTGGATCGGCAACCAGCTCGTCGAGCGGCAGCGTGGCGTCGGCGATGCGGTTAACGAAGGAGGTGTTTGCGCCGTTCTCGAGCAGTCGACGCACCAGATAGGCGAGCAGGGTTTCATGCGTGCCCACCGGCGCATAGATGCGGCAAGGGCGGTTGAGCTTGCCGTCGGAGACTTTACCCACGACTTTCTCGTACAGCGGTTCACCCATTCCGTGCAGGCACTGGAACTCGTACTGGCCCGGATAGTAGTTGTTGCCCGCCAACTGATAAATGGCCGCCAGCGTGTGCGCGTTGTGGGTCGCGAACTGTGGGTAGATAAGGTTCGGCACGGCCAGCAGTTTGCGGGCGCAGGCCAGATAGGAGACGTCGGTGTAAACCTTGCGGGTGTAGACCGGGTAATCTTCCAGACCCTCTACCTGGGCGCGCTTGATTTCGCTGTCCCAGTACGCGCCCTTGACCAGACGAATCATCAGGCGACGGCGGCTGCGTTGCGCCAGCTCGGTGAGGTAGTCAATGACCATCGGACAACGTTTCTGATAGGCCTGAATAACAAACCCGATGCCGTTCCAGCCAGCCAGTTCAGGTTCGAAGCAGAGTTTTTCCAGCAGATCGAGCGAGATCTCGAGACGATCGGCCTCTTCGGCGTCAATGTTGATGCCGATATCGTATTGACGCGCCTGCAGGGTCAGCGACAGCAGGCGAGGGTAAAGCTCGTCCATCACGCGCGCGTACTGGGCACGGCTGTAGCGCGGATGCAGGGCGGAAAGCTTGATGGAGATCCCCGGACCTTCGTAGATGCCCCGACCGTTCGACGCTTTGCCGATAGCATGAATCGCCTGCTGATAGGAAACCAGATACGCCTGCGCGTCTTTTTCGGTCAGCGCGGCTTCGCCCAGCATGTCGTAGGAGTAGCGGAAACCTTTATCTTCATGCTTGCGCGCATTGGCCAGCGCCTGCGCGATGGTTTCACCGGTGACAAACTGTTCGCCCATCAGGCGCATCGCCATGTCCACGCCCTTGCGGATTAGCGGCTCCCCGCCTTTACCGATAATTCGGCTCAGTGAATTTGAAAGTTTGGCTTCATTATGGGTAGAGACCAGACGACCGGTGAACAGCAGGCCCCAGGTCGCGGCATTCACGAACCAGGGAGGCGCTGCGACCCAGATGGGACTGCCAGTTGCCGTTGCTTATTTTATCGCGAATAAGCGCATCGCGCGTCGGTTTGTCGGGAATACGCAGCAGGGCTTCGGCGAGACACATCAGCGCCACGCCTTCCAGTGACGACAGGGAGAACTCTTGCAGCAGGCTTTGCACCATTCCGGCGCGCCCGTTTGCACTTTTTTGGTGCCTCAGCGCATCGGCGAGGTCATAGGCCAGCTTGTGTGCGGCGGTATCGAGGGGCGCGGCAAGACGAGCCTGCTCGAGCATCATCGCAACGGATTCCGGCTCGGGACGACGGTAGGCCGCCGTGATGGCTGCGCGGCTTACCGACTGCGGATGGATTTGCTCGGCGAAGTCGAGGAAGGGCTGATGTTCAACAATGACGGGCGGCGCGGCATCTTCGCTGTCTGCCCCGTTTCCTGCCGCAAGCTCAGGCAACCCTGCGCCGGTCTCAAGCTGCTCCAGATAGGAATAAATAGCCTGTTTGATAAGCCAGTGCGGCGTGCGATCAATGCCCTGTGCGGCCTGTTTGATTCTGTCGCGCGTGGCTTCATCCAGCTTCACGCCCATAGTCGTTGTTGCCATTACCAAGAACTCCGTTTTTAAGTAAAACCCAGTAAATTTTCATCACTATCAATCAAGTTGCAACTTAGTGCAACCTAACTGAATGCAGGAACCGTGCCTAGTTTGAAAATAGTGATCTATTTAACATTTTACTAACGGCATGATTATTGCTTAACCCGTTTGCAGGTTGTGACAGGTACAACCCTGTAAACAAGGCTGTTAAAAAAGATGCAACCCGATGTCACAGAGTTGAATTTTTAGGGTTGGTTTCTTGTTGATAAGACGTTAAAAGTCTTGGCCTGAACAAAATGCTCCACTAGTATCCCCTCGCCGGAAAAAGCAAAACAACGCCAAAAGGGAAAGGGGCGCTCGCCTTTGGGGCGGAAACTTTTAAAAACGCAGGCGGGTAACCTGCCGTTTTTGGGGTGTGACTGATAGATAAAGATAACTACATGGAGAACTTGCATGACAATGAACACACCGATGCTGGTGACATTTTGTGTCTATATTTTTGGCATGATACTCATCGGGCTTATCGCTTATTTACGGACGAAAAATTTTGATGACTATATCCTTGGGGGACGCAGTTTAGGCAGTCTGGTCACCGCGCTGTCGGCAGGGGCTTCAGACATGAGTGGCTGGTTGCTGATGGGGCTGCCCGGCGCGATTTTTGTCTCCGGAATTTCCGAAAGCTGGATAGCCATCGGCCTGACCATCGGCGCGTATCTGAACTGGAAACTGGTGGCAGGGCGTTTACGCGTGCACACCGAAGCCAACAACAATGCGCTGACGCTGCCGGACTACTTCACGCACCGCTTCGAGGATTCCAGCAAACTGCTGCGTATCATTTCGGCCGTGGTTATCCTTATCTTTTTTACCATCTATTGCGCTTCCGGCGTGGTGGCGGGTGCGCGTCTGTTTGAAAGCACCTTTGGCATGAGCTATGAAACGGCGCTATGGGCCGGGGCGGCTGCGACTATCATCTACACCTTTATCGGCGGATTCCTGGCGATTAGCTGGACCGATACCGTGCAGGCGTCACTGATGATCTTTGCCCTGATCCTGACCCCGGTTATCGTGATTCTGGCAGTAGGCGGCATCGACTCTTCCATGCTGGTTATCAATACCAAAAACCCTGAATACACGGACATGTTCAAGAACATGAATCTGGTCGCCATCCTTTCGCTGCTGGGCTGGGGTCTGGGTTACTTTGGTCAGCCGCACATTCTGGCGCGTTTCATGGCTGCCGATTCCCATCACACCATCCGCAATGCACGCCGTATTTCCATGACCTGGATGATTTTGTGTCTGGCCGGAACCATTGCCGTCGGTTTCTTCGGCATCGCCTATTTCGCCAATAATCCGGGTGAAGCAGGGAACGTGTCGCAAAACGGCGAACGCGTGTTTATCGAACTGGCGAAAATCCTGTTTAACCCGTGGATTGCCGGTGTGCTGCTTTCAGCTATTCTGGCCGCCGTAATGAGCACGCTGAGCTGTCAACTGCTGGTGTGTTCGAGTGCCATTACCGAAGATCTGTATAAGGCCTTCCTGCGTAAGGGCGCGAGCCAGAAGGAGCTGGTGTGGATCGGTCGTCTGATGGTGCTGCTGGTGGCCGTTGTCGCCATTGCGCTGGCGGCAAATCCCGATAACAAGGTGCTGGGTCTGGTGAGCTATGCCTGGGCAGGATTCGGCGCAGCCTTTGGTCCGGTAATTCTTATCTCCGTGATGTGGTCGCGCATGACCCGCAACGGCGCACTGGCCGGTATGATAGTCGGTGCCGCAACGGTGCTGCTGTGGAAGAACTACGGCTGGACCGAATTGTACGAAATCATTCCAGGTTTCATCTTTGCCTCGCTGGCTATCGTGATTGTCAGTTTGATGGGCCGCAAGCCTTCGGCTTCCATCGACAAACGTTTCAGCGATGCCGAAGCGGTGTATCGCTCAGTCTAGGTGTGAATTCATCCCCCTGTATTCGCAGGGGGATGAACCCGGCGTTTCCCTGTCAATTTCCTTCTGTTCCCTCGCTCCCCATCCCTATCAATAATGTGGCTATTTTGGTCTGCCAATCGTGTTCTCTTCTTTTCAGACATCGCGCTGACTTTAATGATTTTGAACAACAGCAGCGGTCAAAAACCTAAAAGGGTTAATATTCAACCGCACCTGCCTTAAAACCTTAAAATATCCTTAAATAATCACCAAAAAAGAGAGAATTAATTTTCGAAATTATCGCGCTGCCCCCTTGTTTTTATTCCTGATGGAATGATAATCACAATCGTTTTCATTTTTACCTAACTTTACAGATTTATTAAAGGTAGCGATGCCGACGCCTTGTTGTTATGTCCTGAATCTGGAGTCGTCCCTATGTTTGTTCCATTTCTGATTATGTTCCGCGAGGGGCTTGAAGCTGCCCTGATTGTCAGCCTGATTGCAAGCTATCTCCAACGCACGCAGCGCGGACAGTGGCTGGGAACCGTCTGGCTGGGGGTGATTATCGCCGCCGCGCTCTGTCTGGGGCTGGGTATCGTCATCAACGAAACGACCGGCGAATTCCCGCAGAAAGAGCAGGAGCTGTTCGAGGGGCTTGTGGCGGTCGTTGCCGTCTGCATCCTGACCTACATGGTGTTCTGGATGCGCAAGGTGTCCAAGTCCATCAAGGTTCATCTTGAAGGGGCAATCGATCAGGCGCTGAACGCCAATCGGGGGCAGGGCTGGGCGCTGGTCGCCATGGTGTTTTTCGCCGTGGCACGCGAAGGGCTGGAATCGGTGTTCTTCCTGCTTGCAGCCTTTCAGCAGGATGTGGGCATTGAAGCCCCGATTGGTGCCGTACTCGGCCTGGTGGCGGCCATCATTCTCGGATTTGCGATTTATTACGGCGGTGTAAAACTGCAACTGGCCAAATTTTTCAAATGGACCAGCCTGTTTATCCTGTTCGTTGCGGCAGGGCTGGCGGCGGGTGCCATTCGTGCCTTCCATGAAGCCGGACTGTGGAACGGCCTGCAGGCTACGGCCTTCGATTTAAGCAATGTGCTGTCGACCGATTCTCTGTTCGGCACGCTGCTGGAAGGCATATTTGGTTATCAGCAGGCGCCCTCGGTCAGTGAGGTTATCGTGTATTTCCTCTATCTGATCCCGGCGTTGATTCTCTTTTTCCTGCCTTCTCAGAAACAGCCCGGCGGCGCGACCGTGGGTCAAAAAACACAGCGCTAAGTCAGGCGCACAGCAAACACCTCTATCGTCAGGGAGTACGTTATGTCCGTTTCAAGCACCTCGTTTCGCCGCAAGGCATTGCAGATGGCACTGCTGTCGCTGCCCGCGGTTCTCGTTCAGCGCCAGCCTGCTGGCCGCTGACGTGCCACAGGTAAAGATTACCGTCACCGACAAACAGTGTGATCCCATGCAATTGTCGGTACCGGCAGGCAAAACGCAGTTCGTTATCCACAATGCCAGCAAGAAGGGCCTTGAGTGGGAGATTCTGAAAGGCGTCATGGTGGTTGAAGAGCGCGAAAACGTCGCACCGGGCTTTACCCAGAAAATGACGGCCAATCTGGAGCCGGGCGAATACGACATGACCTGCGGCCTGCTGAGCAATCCGAAAGGCAAGCTGACCGTGACCGCCGCCTCGGACGCCACGGCGGGCAAACCGGACGCCATGGCGCTGGTGGGTCCGATTGCCGAATATAAAGTCTATGTAACTCAGCAGGTGGCCGAACTGGTGACCCATACCCAGGCCTTTACCGATGCCATCAAGCAGGGCAACCTCAAGCTGGCGCAACAGCTTTACCCGTCAACCCGCGTGTATTACGAGCGCATCGAGCCTATCGCCGAACTGTTCTCTGACCTCGACGGCAGCATCGATGCCCGTGAAGACGATTTCGAGAAGAAAGCCGAAGACCCGAATTTCACCGGCTTCCACCGTCTTGAAAAAATCCTCTTCGCCGATAAAACCACCCAGGGGACCGCGGAACTGGCGAGTAAATTGCTGACCGATACTCAAGATCTGCAAAAACGCATCACCGATCTGACCTTCCCGCCGAACAAGGTGGTGGGCGGGGCCGCCGGCCTGATTGAAGAAGTGGCCTCGAGCAAAATCAGCGGTGAAGAAGACCGTTACAGCCGCACCGACCTGTGGGATTTCCGTGCCAACCTTGACGGCGCACAGAAAATTGTCAACCTGCTGCGTCCGCTGCTGGTGAAAGCCGACAAGCCGCTGCTGGATAAAATCGACGCCAACTTCAAAACCGTAGATACTCTGCTGGACAAGTACCGCACCAAAGACGGGTATGAAAATTACGAGAAGCTGAGCGACGCTGATCGCACCGCAATGAAAGGACCGATCACCACATTGGCCGAGGACCTGGCAAAACTGCGTGGCGTATTGGGTCTGGATTAATCTGTAGCAGACTGTAGAAGTCGTCTCACCCGGCGTTCGTGCCGGGTGAGTTGAGGCCATTATGAGTAAAAAAGCGATAACTCCTCCTGACAGGACCCCGACTGTTTCTTCATCCCGCCGTCGTCTGCTGAAAGGCGCAGGGTTGCTGGGCGGTGCCTTTGCCCTTGGCGGAACGGCAACGCACGCGGCGCAGGCACCGGGAGCCAAGCCGGAATATACCCCGGGTACCGTTTCCCCCGATGAACGTTACCGCGCCCAGCCTTTTTATGGCGACCATCAGGCAGGGATCCTTACGCCCCAACAGTCGGCACTCTCGCTGGTCGCCTTCGACGTGCTGGCGGCCAACAAGGCCGATCTCGAGCGGTTATTTCGCCTGTTGAGCGCGCGTTTCGCGTTTCTGACAACGGGCGGCGAGGCACCGAGTCTGGATCCCCGTTTCCCTCCGATGGATTCGGGTATTCTCGGGCCGAAAATTTATCCCGACAATCTGACAATGACCCTGTCGGTAGGCGATTCGCTGTTTGATGCGCGTTTTGGTTTACAGCCGCAAAAGCCCAGACACCTCCAGCGTATGCCGCGTTTTCCGAACGATTCGCTGGATGCCAGCCTGTGCCACGGCGACCTGCTGCTGCAAATCTGCGCCAACAATGCCGACACGGCGCTGCACGCGTTGCGCGATATCATCAAGCACACCCCTGATTTACTGGCGGTGCGCTGGCGGCGGGACGGGTTTATCTCCTCCCATGCGGCGCGCAGTCAGGGCAAAGAAACGCCCATCAATCTGCTGGGGTTCAAGGATGGCACCGCAAATCCCGACACGCAGGACAAGCCGTTGATGGACAAGGCTATCTGGGTTACTGCCGATCAGAATGAACCCGCGTGGATGACCGGCGGCAGCTATCAGGCCGCGCGCATCATACCGTTTCGCGTCGAGTTCTGGGACCGCACGCCGCTGCACGAGCAGCAAACCATTTTTGGTCGCCACAAGGGAACCGGAGCGCCGCTCGGCATGGAGAAAGAGCATGATGTGCCGGACTACAGCAAGGATCCCGAAGGCAAGGTGATTCCGCTGGATGCCCATATTCGGCTCGCGAATCCGCGCACAAAGGCCACCGACGACAATCTGATGCTGCGTCGGGGTTACAGCTATTCGCTCGGGGTGTCCAATTCGGGTCAACTCGAGATGGGACTGCTGTTTATCTGTTATCAGCATGACCTGGAGAAAGGCTTTTTGAGCGTGCAGAAACGGCTCAACGGCGAAGCGCTGGAAGAGTACATTCGTCCGGTCGGTGGCGGATTTTTCTTTGCATTGCCGGGTGTTGCCGATGAAAATCATTATCTCGGGCAGGCGTTGATCGACGCCTAATTCCCCCTCGGTGGGCCTGGCAGGCCCACTTTTCATACAGGCAAATGGGGCAATTAAACGCTCATTAACACGACATATTAATCGAAACGTTAGAGTTTGCGGTTCACGGAGTCTGTTATAAAAACCTGTTTATTTCAGGGAATAAAAAACCGATGCCAGTGACGACGCCTGCTGTTTCATCTCCTGATGCCGCCTATCGACAGGTTCATCCTAACTCCTTCAACGCGCCCACCGAACCTCGTCAAGCAATTGATAGCTATAGGGATAATCTGCAAACTCTCAGCCCGAAGCCGGTGTTGCCCGTCTCCTTTAACCTGCCGGCTTCACTGCGCCTCTTCTGCTGGCAAGCGGGGGATAGCCTGTTCAATTTGGCGGTGGATTATCTGCAACAGATGCAGATTCGAAGCGAGCGGGCCGATGGCAGTGGATATACCGCTAATGAGCCGCTGATACTCGCCAGTGTCAACCATTGGCTACGCGAGCAGGGCCATGCGCTTTCGGCACTTGATCTCCTTGGGCCCTGCGCCATTTTTTGCGGGCTTTATCCGCTGTTTGCCAACGCCTGCAACCATCCCGTTTCACAGGTTGCGTCGCCTTATGGCTCGTATCTGGCGGCCTATCTTGCCGGTGCCAGCGAAATGGTCTGCCCGGAGCCGATTAGTCATTCCCCACGCGTATTTACGCCCACATGGCAGAGCGTGTCGACCTACTCCGACCCGGAGGGGTTGATGCAAGCCGAGGTGCAGCCGATGTCTTCAACGCTGCCGCGGATGGGGCTTCCCGATGCGCAACCGCGTTACGGACGTCCTTCCCCGAGCGGGTATTACACGTTGGCACCCGCCTCATCGACAGTTTTTGCGGGCCGGTATCGCCCGTCGACGGTAGCGCCTCCTGACAAAGCAGCGACTGCCAATGTCACGGCCATGACGACGCCTGCGACGGAAACCGAGCTGTATCTGTGGTTTGACGATGCCGCGCATCACGCCGTCTATGCCATCAGCACCGGGCAAAGGCCACTGGCAGTCACCACGCGGGCCGATGCTGTGCCGACTTTCCACGTCAATGTGCAGTCCGTGAGCGCACGGGCGTATTCAACGCCGCCTGAGCCAGTCGATCACGCGCTGCTAGTCGATACAGCGGGTGAAGCTTCACCAGCAGCTTGGCATCTTGGTGCGCTGATCCCCGGGAATTTACTGAGTCTTCCTGCGGCGTCGGCAGAGCCGCTCCAGCGTGAGACGACGATGCCTTGGCCTCTGCAACCCCTTTATGCAGAAACCGGATGCCCGCCAAAGTCTGCGGGCTGCGCGCGGTGTTATCCACGATGGCCCGCTCGCGCTTGTCATGAGCAAAGGCCGCTCGACCTCGCGGCCAGTCGCAGCCGTAAGTCAACCCGCTGCCGACCCGCTATATCAGTTGCGACTGGTGGACGAAGGTCTGGAGCAACCTCTTTTTGCTCCGCCGGAGAGCGTCATTGACTGTTTGTCCTGCCTGCCCGCTGCCGTGCAACCGGTTCGCGCCACCGATATGGGTGACATGATTGAAAAGGCGCTGCTTTATAGCGAGACGCTTCCGCTTGCCCGCGTCGAACAGGCCTTGACTGACTATGTTCACAGCAGGGCCATGCAGGGGACGAACCCTCCGAATGTGCAGTTGGCCGGTGAGGCTTTTCCGCTTCTGAACACGGTCATCTGTGCCAGTGAATGGCTGTTGCGACGGGATCCCGTCAATGAAAGCTGGCACCTCGAGGCCGATGAGGTTCAGTTGTTTCTAACGAAGCTGTTTGCCGATACCCCGTTTGACCACAACGAAGAGCTGAGGGCTGCATTGCTGGCCACCGCCTTTATCGCGCCCATGATGTCGAAATGCCTGCTGGCGGTGCTGGACGACAAGCTATCCGTCAGCGGCCAGCTGATACGGAACAATTACCACTTCATTCGAACGCGCATAGGCCAACGTGAGCCTTTGACCTATCGCGAGCTGGACTATCTCATGGCAGAGATTCAGGGCGCTTTCGAGGCCCGTTTTTTCGCCTTGTTGGATGCACCGGCGGAGACGGTGTTTATGTCGCCCTTAACCAGCGGCTTCGCCAAAATCGCCCAGTGGCACAAACAGATGATCGAGTACGATTTCCCGTTTATGCTGCTGCGCGGCAATCTGGGTTTGCAGCATATCTCCTGTCTCTCCGAGCAAGGCCTGTTGCTGAATCTTGGGGTGCGAAGGGTGGCGGATGCGCAGCTGATACTGTCGTTAAGCCCTGAAAACCTGATTCAGCTGGGGCAGGATCTGTTGCTCAACAATCCTCTTGGCGCGTTATTAAAAGAGTTCAACGAGATGGAAGTATTGTGCACGGCGCTTAAAGGCGAGGCGTGTCACGGTATTCGCTATGCCGTTGAACAGCTCAAGCGAAAAGGCGTGTTGCTGATTCAGTTTATGGAAGCCAAACGGCGGCTGGTCGCCAGTTATCATACCGCAGACATTTCGCCCGAAGACAATATCAAGGCGTTTCAGCGCTATCGCCAACTTAAGCTGCAACTCTATGCGCTGGCGCTGGAAAGTGTTCCGGAAACTGATCAGGCGCTGTTTATTCATCATCTACGGGGCGCTGACGGAGTCAGGTTACAGTTTGTCCGGCTGGGTGATGACGAACAACGGCGTCGTCATTATCGCCCATCGATAGGATTCTTGTTATCTCTCACCCCGAATGCACAAACGCCTACCGCTTCAACAATAAATCCGGTGTATTTTGTCTCTCTGCTGCCTATTCAAAGTGACACCACCCAGCCCATCCTCATTAATATGGCCAGCCAGTTGCCGGCGGAGGTGACTCAGTGGCAGGACTATTTTAATCAGCAGGGGAAAATCGAGTTGCTGGAGCGTTTGTCCCACGATATGGCCAGACAATCTGAACGCTATCATTTTGATCTCCATCTGAGCGGCGGACTTAAGGTGTCGCCCGATTTGCTGTACTGGCAGGAGATGATTGACCCGCTGGTGCAAAATATTGTCGACAGAGAATTCAGTATCAGTACGACATTACTTCCGGGCGTAGCGCCTACCACATTATCACCTGCGCCCACCCCGGCCGGAATGATTGCCAGACTGGGCCATCTTCTGGGGCAAATGATTTATCTTACGCCTCTCGGAAGTTGTAAAGACGCCGTCGTAGATTTGATTGAAGGGCATATCGGCAATTTATTACTGGATGGCGGATTCTGCATTTATGCCTTTCTTCCGGGCGGGACAGAAGAGGAGGAAGGGCTTAAAACCGTCGGCACGGTTATTCGAAAAGTACTGAAAAAATCCATTGAGGGATTGCTTAAAGCCGATGAGGGAGAATCTTTGCTCTCAAAACTCGATAGCACGATTTCAGAAGTTGAAGACTTGTTTAGCGAGAATTTGCTGTCGATTGCGCAGGTAAAACGTTCATTGACGGCGGATAACAGGCTTAAACCCTTTCTGGCGGCAAAACCGCTCAATACCGCCTTGCCTCTGAACTCACTGTCTACCTCCATTCGGGCGGCCCTGGTGTGGCGAGATCCCCTGCATAATGCGCTGTTTTTTCTGCTGTCTCCGACCAAAGACCAGCTTTGCGCCTACCGTCTCGATGAACTCAATCGACTGTTGATGCCGAACCCTTCGCCGTGGCTGATATCGCGAATGCTGAATGAAGCGCACATCACCGAGCCGCGTCTGCTGGCGGAGACGTTACGCACGGGAGATGCCGAACCGCTGCGTGAAGCCCTCTATGCGCAAGACAAAATGCGCAATGTGGCCCGGTACGCGCTGAAATCCGGCAGTGAAATCGGCGAAGAGTTTATTGTTGTCGCAGACAAGTCGGGCGAAGGGGTGAACTATTATCCCGCCACGATGAAAAGTGGTCTTCGCCCTCAACTGATGTTGTCACCGCCGGGTTTGGCAAAGGATGAGTGGGTCATTGTCGAGCAGACGGAGCATGGCCTGCAGTATTGCGGCGATAACGCGATGCGCCTGATTGCGCCGTCTTCGCGTCTGTCCATCACGGGCAGTGAGAATATCTACGACAATATTTTGAATCACATAGAAAATATTCCAAACGGTTGGCGCATTCAATCCATATGGTTACAGGAGAAGACCACAGACAAGCTGGTCGTGGAATGGCTGGACAAAGAAGGAAACCGTCATTTTCGTCAGCTGGGTCAGGGTAATCGATGGGTGCGCTGGGAATCCGGGATGCAACAGATCTCCTGCCTGATGCCCGCGCGCGTCAGGAGAAATAATCCGGCGGAGCGGCCGTCTGTCACCCAGTTATTTTCACCGGCACATTGCGGCTATCTGATTGTCCCGCCCGTAAGTGATCCGCGCCGCGCCGAAGCCTTGAATGCGCTTTCGACCGAATTCAGTAATTTACCTGAACCCCTTATTCTTAAAAGGATCGAATGCGCCGATCTGGCGCGTTCAATTGTTGAAGACTTCAGCGATATCTGGCAGGAAGTGCCCGATTTACTACGTCAATATCTGGGGGAGTTACTGGCCTGGAATATTGATGCCAGCGAGTTCGAGGCTTTTCCTTCTTTGCTGTATACGCTGGCACGTTTTTCGTACTCGATTAGCCATGATGCAGTTCTGGATGAAGAGGAAAGAGAAAAGTGTCTGGCCTTTGTGCAACGGACTCAGCTGCTTTTGGAGCAATTCCAGCGGCTCAAGGAAAAGTCCATCGTCAACAAGCAGTCAAAACTCGAATTTCATGCCAGCAGAGTGGACTATTTCAACGCGTTTATTGCCAATAATCTTAAAGCCAACCATTGGCTCAACCGCTGGATTGAAAGAATAAAAAACCCGAACAAGGTCCAGGGAAAATTTATCATAAAAGCGCGAACGCCCGCCAAAATTGCCCGTGATTACAGTTTTCTCTATCAGGGTGCCAGTGATGCCTTCACAAAACTCAATCAAATGGCCGAAGAAATCGGCACAAAACTGTCCAGTCCCGAATTCCCCGATTATCTTAAACAGGTGCTCGAGAGCTTCTTTTGTGCGCCTTTTAGCGATATTCAGGTACAGGGTTTTAAAGAAAATCTGCTCGCGTATCTTGAGAAGATTCATCGGGTTGATATGACCAATATTATCGTGGTCGCCGACCGCTACGCCGCAGGAAGACTGGTGGCGGGGTGTTTGAATACGCCGCTGGAAAAACTGGCGTTCAGTGAGAATGTCCTGAGCTTTGTCTACAGTAATGACAAGGACAACCACATCTATTTACTGGATTATTTATCCAACAAAGAATTTATCGAATATTCACTCGCTCACGAGCTGGGACATTTAACCTTCAACAATAAAAAATATGCCATGCCGGAAGAAATTTATTTAAACACCGACAGCATTCTCAAGAACTTCAATATTTACGGCGCATCGCGAGTTGCCAGAAAACTGATGAGCGACAGGGCATTTTTTCTCGATTATATTGCCCGCGATTTTGATTTCGCCCTGGCTTTTTATCGACATTTCACTGCTCACTCCACGGACAATGTCCATAAAGAAGCCCTGCATGAATATTTTTCCACCTTTCTGGACAGTTTCAGTTCCGGCACCTTTTATCAATATGATCCGGCGGCGCGTAAAAGGGAGTTGAGGCCCTTGATTAGCATGCTGTTCTCGCAACCTTCCATGCAGCTGAACATGGCGTATTTCAACCCGGATATCTTTTGCGGGCTGTTTGGTTATGCCTATGAGCATGCATTGGCCCTGAGCGCGCCGCGTGGACATTCGAGCAAACGCGCCGTGAATGCGCAGACCGTAGAAGAAGACTATTTTTCATCACTCATCCTGAGCGCTATTTTTGAAAAACATCTGCAACAAAAATCGCCAAAGTAATGCAAAAATTGTAAAACTGAAAACAGATAATAAAGCGCATGACCCAGTGGATGATATTTAACCTGCAGACATAAACAGTCATCAAATAAAGACAATACTTATCGATTGTTACTGGTCGCGTTAATGAGGTTACGCCAAAATCCGCACACGCTTTATGAATTTCAAACGTGCTCTGTGGAGAGTGAGTAACCGATGACCATTAATCAATCCCGAAGAAAATGGCTTATCTTTGGAATGGGCATGACGCTGGTATCGCCAAAAATAATGGCTGCTCAAAAATTGGCGCTGCTGGATTTTCGTTCAAGTCACGACAGTTTGCATATTAGTCTGCCTGCGCATGATTCGCGCGCGCGGGTATTTACCCTGCAACACCCAGACCGATTGGTCATTGATGTCTCGATGACGGCATTTCCGTCGTCACTCACGCATTCGCTGGTGGTAGTGAAGCAAAAGTTTGCCTGGGTAAAAGAGGCAAAGATTGCGCATTTCACCCCCGAGACGGCGCGGATAGTGTTCGAGCTCGCTCAACCGCCCGTTATTGCACGGCAACGCGGTTCGGGCGTCAGCCAGTATGCCGTGACCGTGGCGCATCAAGCCACAGCGGGCATGGCTGCCTTAGCGCAGGAAGCCACCGACGAATCCTCCTTGAAACCACGGGCGGTGAAAAAGCCCTTATTGGTGATGATAGATCCGGGCCACGGTGGAAAGGACCCCGGCGCCATCGGCGGCAGTGGGACTTATGAAAAACATGTGGTGCTGGATATCGCCCGCCGACTGCAAGCCCAATTGCAGCAGCAGTATGGAATTCACGCCGTGCTGACGCGGCAGGAAGACGTGTTTATCCCGCTTTATCATCGCGTTAATCTGGCGCACCAGCACGAGGCGGATCTTTTTGTCTCGATTCATGCCGATGGTTTTACCAACAGCCAGGTTCATGGCGCGTCGGTGTTTGCGCTTTCGGAGCACGGGGCAGGCAGTGCGATGGCCCGTTATCTCTCGCAAAGCGAAAACAGCGTCGATGCCATCTATGATACTGATGTACAAACCAATGATGCCTATCTGAAACAGACGCTCTTTGATCTCGACCAGACCGAAACCATCAATCGCAGCCTGGCGTTTGGCAAACATCTGGCGACGAATATTGCCTCGGTTCATCCGATGCACAATCAGCATATCGAGCAGGCCGGCTTTGTGGTCCTGAAATCGCCGCGCATTCCCTCGGTGCTGGTAGAAACATCGTTTATTACCAATCATCAGGAAGAGAAACTGCTGCAACAGCCGGTATTTCAGCGACGAATGGCAAGCGCGCTGGCGAAAGGCATTCATAGTTATCTGAATCAGGAGAGGCAGGAAAATCTGATCGCGTGATCCACACCGCTGTCATCTTGTTGAAACACTCCGGTTTATCGCCGGAGCGTTTGATCCAAAAAGGATCCGGGTGGCTGTTGACTATGCTAATTATTTTTTTACATTCATGTCATGCCCCTAGCGAAGTTTCCAGATATCGTTATACTGAAATTAACTAGCAGACACTGCGGGGAAGTCGAATGGTAAAGTCCATGCTTGGGCTAGGCTGTAAAAATAAAGCGCTGATGTGCTTGATGCGTCCTTCAGACTTTTTGTATCAACCAACGATTTACCGTTCGAATTTATCAGCAGCAAGGAGTCGTCAAAAAGGCTCTTATATATTGTCCAGTTTTACATTTAAAAGATTCTCTTTATTTATACCTTCTCAGCAACCCCGTTCTTTAACTGACCTAACTCACTCACTGAATCAACCCGACTCTGTTATTGGTTTTTTTACTGGCTTATTGACTGTCATGGTCAGTGGTTTGTCATTTATGACAATGCCTCCACGTGAAAAGAAAAGAGCAGCACGGTTAATTAATAACCTGAGCACGCTCGTTTCCTCTTTACGTTATTCATTGGCTCAACTTGGTCTAAAAGGAGACCAAACCTAATCTGTATGTGAAACATAATCGTACGGGCCACCTCGGCCTTTTGCGTTAAGTGAAACAAACTGTAAGGTGCCACTATGGGAAGACAAAAAGCAGTGATCCAAGCTCGTCGTGAAGCGAAACGTGTCATTAGACGTGACTCACGCAGTCACCGCCAACGTGAGGAAGAGTCAGTCACCTCATTAGTACAAATGGGCGGTTTGGAATCCATCGGTATGGCTCGCGACACTCGCGATACCTCCATTATCGAAGCGCGTACGGAAGCTCAAGGTCATTACTTACTAGCCATAGAGAATAAGCAGTTAATTTTTGCCACAGGCGAAGCTGGCTGCGGTAAAACCTTTATCAGCGCTGCGAAAGCAGCAGAGGCATTAATTCATAAAGAGATAGATAGAATTATCGTTACCCGTCCGGTATTACAGGCCGATGAGGACCTCGGATTCCTGCCCGGCGATATCTCTGAGAAGTTCGCTCCTTATTTCAGACCGGTATACGACATATTAGTGCGTCGTCTGGGATCATCTTTTATGCAGTACTGTCTGCGACCGGAAATAGGCAAGGTTGAAATTGCGCCATTCGCCTATATGCGCGGACGTACTTTTGAAAACGCAGTGGTTATTCTGGACGAAGCCCAGAACGTGACCGCCGCACAGATGAAAATGTTCCTGACTCGTCTCGGTGAAAACGTGACGGTTATCGTGAACGGGGATATCACCCAGTGCGACCTTCCGCGTGGCGTGGTATCAGGGCTTAGCGATGCGCTTTCTCGCTTCGAAGAAGACGAGATGGTCGGCATCATTCGATTCAATAAAGAGGACTGTGTGCGCTCGGAACTGTGTCAACGCACTCTGAATGCCTATTCCTGATTAACCGGTCCTTGTTTTATTCAATCACTACCAAAGAAAAGGCCGCCAATTATGGCGGCCTTTATTATTTCAGCTCGGCTCAATAGGGCGTCAAAGATTGACCGACGCCGTGCAGGGTATTTAAAGCATGATAATCATCATGTAGGCACAGAATAATGCAAGGTGGGCGGTGCCGTTCAACACATTGGTACGACCGGTCGAGAACGAGATCTGACACAGAATCAGTACCGCAAGCATCACCACGATATTGGCAGGGTCAAGACTGAACATCAGCTGTTGACCGGTCAGCGTGGCGATAATAGTCACCGCAGGCACTGTGAGCGAGATGGTCGCTAGTACCGATCCAAAAAACAGATTCATGGCGCGCTGAACTTGATTTTTCAGCACCGCTTTCAATGCACCTAATCCCTCTGGAGAGAGAATCAGCAACGCCACCAGGAAGCCGGTGAACTGCGCAGGCGCATTGAGCTCCGTCAGCAGTGTCTCGAGCGGATTGGCATTAAACTTGGTGACGGCAATGACCAGCACCAGATGCACAATCAGCCACAGCGCATGAGTCAGACTTTTATGGGAAGACGGTTTGCCGTGCGGCGTGGATTCGTCTTCGTCTTCATGTTCGTAAACAAACAGGCTCTGGTGTGTTTTGGTCTGAATCAGCAGGAATACGCCGTACATGGCGGCAGAAATTGCGGCAACAAACAGTGCCTGCAAGGTGGTGAAGTTACCGCCGGGCAGGGCGGCGGGCAGCACCAGCACGATAATCGCCAGCGGGAAAATCGCCATCAGATACTGTTTTATGCCGCCGAGATTCACATATTGAGTCGCAAACTTGCGGCCGCCGAGCAGCAGCGACACGCCCACAAGCCCTGTCGTGACAATCATGATGATGGAAAACAGGGTATCGCGCATCAGCGCCGGTGCGGCATCGCCGGTGGCCATAAGTGCGGAAATCAGACTGACTTCGAGAATCACCACGGACAGGCTCAGAATCAGCGAGCCATAAGGTTCGCCAAGCCGGTGCGCGAGGACGTCGGCGTGCCGGACCACACTGAACGCGCTTGCCAGAATACCGACCAGCGCAATCATGTTGATGCCAACCACAAAGCCGAAGTTGCTGCTGTTGCCCCACAACATCAATACGATGAGGGCGATAATAGGGAAAATAAGAGAAAACTCTTTATGACGGGATTTTTGCTTGGGTGGGTTCTGTGAAGACACCATGATAGATATTTTCCTTATAAATGATGCTGTACGCCTCGGCAAAAAGTCAGAATTGCCAAGATGCAAACATTGCGCCTATCTGAAGAAGAGTCTGCTACCTCTATAATATAAAACAGTAATTTCTTGTAACATTGTAGTCGATAAACTAATCAATTAACAGTAAAAATGACGTTAATGGCGTATTTTGTTTGAAATGGCCGTTTTAGGCGCTTTTAAGGTTTTTTATCTCAAATATCCTCTGCTGCAAGTCTAGTTTACTTGAAAATATAATCATATTTTACAACGATATAAAATGATATTTGTCGCGAGAAGGGCATTTGAAAAATTAAGTAAATAATCTTGCCTTAAAAGCAGTTCTCTTAAGGCATGGGAGATGCAGAGTGAACAATGCCCTGATTGTTCCTAAACTCCATAATCTTCAAGCGTAGCAGCTAGACTGATAAATGAAGTTAAACGCGTTACACAGTGTAAAAGGAGAAAGCCATGCCTTATAAGCAACGTACTGATTTGCCCGACTCGGTGAAACATGTTCTTCCTCCCCATGCGCAGGATATCTATAAAGAGGCCTTCAACAGCGCGTGGGATGAATACAAGGATTCTAGCGATCGGCGCGGCGACGACAGTCGTGAAGAAACGGCGCACAAGGTCGCCTGGGCGGCGGTGAAGCACGCCTATAAAAAAGGGGATGACGACAAGTGGCATCCCAAGAAATAGCGTTTCTGGCATAAGGACACAGCATGCCCCACAAACAGGCTCCTCAGGTTGTAACGGCAAGCGGCACCGTCGCAGGAGAATGGGACAACGAGATAGCCTCGTTTAGAGGAATACCCTTTGCCGCGCCGCCCGTGGGGTCGCTCCGCTGGCGGCCACCCCAGCCGGTTATTGGCTGGCAGGGTATTAGAGAAGCCAACCGTTTCGCACATTCGAGCTGGCAGAACCGCGATTACTGCATGGCGGTCGGGGGCGGGGATCCCGGCGTTTTCAGCGAAGATTGCCTTTACCTCAACGTCTGGACGGCACTTGAAACCGAACGTGATAAAAAACCGGTCATGGTGTGGATCCACGGCGGCGGATACAGCATTGGTTCGGGCGGGCTTTCGCCCTATATCGGCGCACCGCTGGCGTCACGCGGCGTGGTGCTGGTCACGCTGAATTATCGGCTGGGTCATCTCGGCTTTTTTGCCCATCCCGCGCTGGATGCCGAGTATCCTGCAGGTGAAGCGGTGAACAACTTTGCCCTGCTGGACCAAATCGCGGCGCTGCAATGGGTGCAGGACAACATCGCAGCTTTTGGGGGCGATCCTGACAACGTCACGATTTTTGGCGAGTCTTCCGGGGCGCGCTCCGTGCTGTCACTGTTTGCCTCACCGCGTGCCAGTGGATTGTTTCATAAAGGCATTGTGCAAAGCGCCTATACGCTGCCCGATACGCCTCGCGCCAAGGCCTTGCGACAGGGGGAGAAGCTCGCCAGTCATTTCGGTCTGGCGCAGGCCACGGCGGAACAGCTACGAGCATTGCCTGCCGACAGCTTCTGGCCGCTGAGTGGCAAGCTTGGCGTGGCACCCGTGCCGATTGCCGGGGACGCGGTGCTTCCGCATCCTATGATGGAGGTTTTCAGCCACGGCAGGCAGCATCCCTTGCCGCTTATCGTGGGCAGTAACAGCGATGAGGCCAGCGTGCTCAGCTATTTCAACATCGACGTGGCGGGGGTGGTTCAGCGGGTAAAAGCGGAACATCCTCTCGGACTGCGGCTCATCAAGTGGCTCTATCCCGGGGTGAAAAGCGAAAGTGAGCTAGGCCGCCAAATCAGCCGAGATATGGCCTTTACGACCATGAGCCATGTCGCGATGCTCGGCCAGCACAAGGCCGGTGCGCCCGGCTGGCGCTATTATTTCGATTACGTTTCTGAAAATGCCCGTGCCCTGTGTCCCAATGGCACCTGGCACGGCAGCGAAATCCCTTATGTGATGAACAATATGCACCTGATTGAAAGCACACAGGTGGTCGGCGGGGAATTCACGTCGCAGGACCGCGCCTTTGCCGAGGTGGTCAGCGAATACTGGCTTAACTTTGCGCGCGATGTGCAGCCAAAAAGTGCCTACATCGAGGGGGCGGTTCACTGGCCGCGATGGCGACCTCGTGGCGACAAGACGCTGCGTTTCGGCCTTCACGGGCAGCGGGAGCTCAAGGTCGAGTCCCGTTTTATGCGTCTGCGACTGCGGCTTTTTCGCCTTCTCATGACGCGGCTGGTCAAGCTTGAGTAGCCAGTATTCACGCCGTTTAATGCAGATTATCCATTAAAAGGGCCTCGGGAAGAGGCCGGAATTTCAAGAATTAACAGGGGAAGACATGAAACTTGGCTTTGCATGCAAATATTTTGACTCGAACTTTAAACAACCTTTTCCCTTCAGGGCGACAACGCGTACCCGTTTTCTGGGACTGGAGAAAGAAGAAAGGCTCAAGCTGATTGAGGAGATTGCCCGCGCCAATCTGCATAATCTCTTTCTCAATCTCACTGCGTTGGCCGAACAACCCAAGGCGCTGCGCATGATGCGCATTGGCAGCGACCTCCTGCCGCTCTATACCGTGCCCGAAGCTACACTGCTGTATCAGGCGTTTCTGCCTGACCTGACTCCGCTGTTTGAACAATGCGGCGAGTTTGCAAGGCGCAACGACATCCGGCTCTCTTTCCATCCGGGGCAATATACGGTGTTGGCATCCGATAATCCGCAGGTCGTCGACAGGGCAATCGACGATGTGGAGTATCACGCGCTGTGCGCCAGATTAATGGGCTACGGCAAGACTTTTCAGGATTTTAAAATCAATATCCACATGAACGGCAAACGCGGTTTCGACGGCTTCAAGGAATCTTTCGACAAGCTCAGCCCCGAAGCTCAACGAATGCTGACGGTGGAAAATGACGAGATCTCGTGCTCGCTGGACGACGTGTTGCAGGCTCGCGAACTTTGTCCCATCGTGCTGGATATTCATCACCACTGGGTCAAGGAGAACGAGTTTATCCGCCATGACGATCCGCGTATCGCGCTCGTCAAGGCCTCGTGGCGGGGCGTTAGGCCAGTCATGCACTACTCGATTTCCGTCGAAGGGCTGATTCCCGAGCACGGCTACCCGGATCAGGAAACGCTCGGCGTGTCGAAATCCAAACTGCGGGCGCACTCGGATTTCTATTTCAATGACACCCTGAACGACTGGGCGTTGTCCTTCACCGACTTCGATATCATGTGCGAAGTCAAAATGAAGAATCTCGCGCGCGACAAGCTTTACGCCCATCTGCTGGCGAAATAGGCCGTTTCTGCCACGGGTTTGTTGCCTCTGGTCGGCGACCGCGCTTCACTGGCACCATCGAATCCCTGAGACTGGCGCTAACACAGGCCGGCTTTCTATGTTTTAACTGTAGGCACTCCGCGTGCAGTTATCGTGCAATAGAAACCAGAAGGGCAAACGTATGGCTTGGGAAGACGACCAAAAGGTTGTGGAATGGGAGTATGAGGGCTTTCAGCTCAGCACCGATCGCGAGCGGCTCGATATCGACCGCATCCATCATTTTCTTTCTGTGGAATCTTACTGGGCGCAGGGGCAGACTCGTGAAAAGCTGCTGCGCTCCATTGCCCATTCGCTGGCGCTCGGCCTTTATTATCAGGGCGAACAAATCGGCTTTGCCCGTATCGTCACCGACTATGCGCGTCTCGCCTACCTGATGGATATCTTTATTGCCACCCCTTTTCGCGGACGCGGTCTTGGCCGCTGGATTGCCGAAGTGGTGCGCACGCATCCAGCGTTGCTCGATATCCCCAAATGGTTGTTGACCACCCGCGATGCGCAGGCAGTGTATCAACGCGCGGGCTGGAATGCGTTGAATCATCCTGAATCGATGATGGAAATCTCGCCCGCCAATCCTGCGGGTCGGGCCTCCACACTTCTGAACCATACCGTGATGAATGTTCGGGAGAAAGGGCAATGACCTACCGCATTGGCGTAGATATCGGCGGGTCGTTCACCGATTTTGCCGTACTGGACGAACGCGACAACCGCATTCGCACATTGAAGGTGCTGTCACGGCCGGACAGCCCCGGCAGCGAGATAACCACCGGTCTGAATCAACTGCGCGCGCTGTTTGGCATCGAACCTGCCGACGTGCATTACTTCACGCACGGCACAACCGTGGGCGTCAACGCGGTGATTCAACGAAAGGGCGTCAAACTGGCGCTGTTCACCACCGAAGCCTTCGAAGATGTGCTTGAACTCGCACGGCTTAAGATCCCCCATATTCATGACTTGTTCTCGCGACGTCCCGAACCGCTTGTCTCGCGCGACCGGGTGTTTGCGATAAAAGAGCGCACCGACAGTCAGGGCCGGATCCTGCGGGCCGTCTGCCCCGACTCGGTACGTGTTGCGGTTGAAAAAGCCCGTGCGCTCGGCTGCGAAGGCATTGTCGTCTCTCTGCTGCATGCCTACCGCAATGGTCATAATGAACGGCAGGTGCGGGAGATTATCGCCGAGATGGCCCCCGAGATGCTGACCTCCTGTTCTGCCGAAATCTGGCCCATTATTCGCGAGTATGAACGCACAATCACCGCCACCATCAATGCCTATGTGCAGCCGAAGGTGATTCACTATCTCGGTGCCTTTGAACAGGCGCTGAATGAAATGGGCGTGCCCGTGCCGCCGCGCATGACCAAGTCCAACGGCGGGGTGATGAGCGTGGCGCAGGCCAAGGCCGAATGCGTGCAGATGATCCTTTCAGGCACCGCCTCGGGAGTGATTGGCGCCGGGTATATTGCCGACCAGTGCGGGTTCGACAAGCTGTTGAGTCTGGATATCGGCGGCACCAGCGCCGACGTTGCGGTGATTCAGCACGGCAGGCCGGAATACGGCAGCGGGGAGGTGATTGGCGAGTTTCAGATCTTCATCCCGTCCGTGTCGGTGACTTCCGTGGGTCAGGGCGGTGGGTCACTGGCGTGGATAGACCGTCTTGGCGTCTTGCAGGTGGGGCCGGACAGCGCCGGGTCCTTGCCGGGGCCGGTATGTTACGGACGCGGCGGCACGCAGGCTACGGTCACGGATGCCTTTGCCGCCAGCGGTCTGCTCGGGCACGGCGCATTGGGTTACAGTGCGGTCAGCGTGAATGTCGAGGCCGCGCGCCGTGCGGTCGCTGCGCTTGCGCAACCGCTGGGTATTTCCATCGAAGAGACCGCCGAGACCGTCATTCAGCTGGCCATCTCCAGCATGTACACCGACACCAGCGGGCTGATTTCACGTTTTGGTCTCGACCCGCGTGAATTTTATTTTCTGGCCTTCGGCGGGGCTGGCCCGATGATGGGCTGCTATCTGGCCCGCGAGCTTAATATGAAAGGCGTGATTGTACCGCCGACACCGGGCGTGCTGTCGGCGCTGGGCGGATTGGTCGCCGACATCAAAAACGATTTCATTCTCACCTTGTACCGCGAATTGACCGCGGATTGTCTGGACGACATTGTCGCCGCCGCCGCGTCATTGCAGCAGGACGCCAAACGCTGGCTGCAGCGCGAACATGGCGCGGAGCTGGCTTTTACCCTGCAGTTTTCGGCCGATATGCGCTATCGCGGCCAGTCGTTTGAGATTGAGGTGCCGCTTGAAAACCGCTGGCTTGAGGCCGATGCGAAAGACGGGGCGCTTGTCGCTCTCGGCAACGCCTTCAATCGGCAGCACGAACAGCTTTTCGGCCACAGCGATGCACAGGCGGCGATTCAAATCATCAACCTGCGGCTGGTGATTACCTCGCCGACGTCCCGACCCGACCTGCAAACGCTTGCGCGCAGTGCTGCGCCCGTTGTGGCGCAATCGGTAGTGAATGCCTGGGTCGACGGCGCGTTTCACGACGTCATGGTCGTGCGTCGCAGCACCTTGCTCGCCGGTCAGCGCTTTGACGGCCCGGCAATTGTCGCGCAGGACGACTGTACCACCTGTGTGCCCACCGGCATGCGCGTGGAGGTCGACGACTTTGGCAATCTGATCATCACCTCAGTGGAGGCCGCACCGCATGGCTATTGATGGACGCAATCTGCAAATTCTGGCGAACTACTGCGCCGCCGCAGCCGACGCGATGGCGTTTACGCTGATGCGCACCGCACATTCGACCTTTGTCAAAGAGACGGAGGATTTCTCCTGCCAGATAGTGACCCGCGAGGGCTTGGCGTTTGCTTCGCCGCGCAGTTTTGGTGCACCCTGGTACAGCGGCATCGATTACGCGCCCGTTTTGGCGCTGATTGAGGACTACCACGAGGGCGATATCTGCATTACGAATGATGCCTATGCCGGGAATGTGGCGACGCATTCACCCGATATCCACATCTGGAAGCCGGTATTTTATGGCGGGCAGATAGCCTGTTTCGTGGTTGGGCATATCCATAATACCGACGTCGGCGGCGCAGTACCGGCTTCTTTGTCGCGTTCCTGACTGAAATCGTGCAGGAAGGGCTACGCATTCCGCCGCTGAAAATTATCACCGACGGCAAAATCAATGAAGATGTGGCACGAATCATGCGTCTTAATGTCAGAGCGCCGGATCAAAACTGGGGTGATTTCAATGCCCAGATAGCGTCGGTCAATATGGGCGAACGCAAGGTGCTTGAGATTATCGCGCGTTTTGGCATTGAGGATTTCCTGCAGGGCATTGAGGGAATTCTGGATTATGCCGAGCAGCAGGCGCGCAATATCATCGCCACCTTGCCTGACGGAGAGTATTTCTATGCCGATTATGCCGATGAAGATACTGATGGCGGTTATCCCTGCCGCATTGCGGTTACGCTGCGCATTACTGGCGAGACCCTTGAACTGGACTACACTGGCAGCGATCCGCAGCTCACGTCCTCACTGAACATGCCCACCGGCGGTCGCGAGCGGCATCCGCTGGCGCTGGTCGGGGTTACCTATGTGCTGTCGACGCTAGACCGGCGGCTGTTGCTCAATGCGGGCACGCTGCGACCCACGCGTGCTATCCTGCCGAGCGGCACGGTAATGAATTGCGACTCTCCTGCGGCGGTGGGAATGCGTTCCCTGACCTGCGCGGTTTCGCAAATCGCAACCTTAGGGGCGTTTTCGCTGGCGGTACCGGACCGTTTGCCTGCCAATTCACCGGGCGGTAATTCCATCGTCAATATCAAGACGGTGGATGCCCGCAGTCGAACGGTGGTCGCGTCGATAGGTCCGGTGGGCGGTGGCGCGGGCGGCACGCCAAAACACGACGGTCCCGATGGCTCCGGCGGGCTTTCTGCCTTTCTCAAAAACACTCCCGTGGAAATCAACGAAGCCGAAGTGCCTATCCTGATTCGCCGCTATGGCCTGTCGCCCGACAGCGGCGGTGCCGGGCGTTATCGCGGCGGACTGGCGACCGTGATGGAGTTTGAGGTCACCGCGCCAAACACGGTTGTCACGGCGCGAAACCGCAACCGCTCGGTATTTGCCTCGGCGGGCGCGGTGGGCGGCAACGCCGGAAAAAACTCGCGCTTTCAGACCCATCCCGATACGCCGCACTGTATCGAACACGGCAATATTGATGTCATCAAATGCGGACCCGGCGACATCGTGCGTTTGACCGGCCCCGGCGCGGGCGGCTACGGGCCTGCCCGCGAACGCCTGCCGCATAGCGTGTTGCGAGACGTGCAGTGCGGATTCGTTTCCGTCGAGGGCGCACGTCGTGATTATGGTGTGGTTATTCTTGATGGCGAGATTGATATCGCCGCCACCGAAATAGCCCGCAGCCAGATGCCCGATACCCGAGCCACCCACTTTGATTACGGCAGCGCCCGAACGGCCTTTGAACAGGTGTGGACACGCGAACGTTATGCCATTCTCACCGACTTTCTTGCCGCCGCGCCGGTGGTGTGGCGGCATTTCCTCAAACATCAGGTGTTTGCCGCGGTCGCCGCCGAGCCTGCCGTGCATGATGAACAACAGATGCAGGCACAAATGGCCGATATCTTGCATGAGTTGACGCGCCGATTTCCGGCGATTGTCGTTCGCCAGTCCCGGACGGAGGACAATCTTCATCAACCATAGGGCGAGGCGCGATGTTTACTCTTTCTGTTCCCAACATGCCGGACCGCAAGGCGCAAGGTTCCCTACAGTCCAGGCTGCGCGAAAAAATTTCCGAAGCGATTGCCTGTGGGGATTTCGAGCCGGGCCAAACGCTGCCGTCGACGCGCATAATGGCCGGGCAGCTTGATATTTCGCGCAATACCGTGACTCTGGTGTATGAAGCGCTGGCAGCGGAAGGCGTGCTTGTCTCCGCACAGCGCCGCGGATTTTATGTCGCGCCGGACGCCGTTTCTCGCCTGCCGCAGAGTCACGCGGTGTCGTCGCGGCCAATGACGGTCGATTGGGACAGCAAGCTCGTCATCAATCCCGCGGCGATGGAGCACATCACACACCCTCGGGATTGGCGCAGCAAGAAATACACCTTTATGTATGGTCAGCACGATCGCTGGATCTTCCCGATTGATAACTGGCGTAAATGTAGCCGCGATTCCCTGTCGTTGCATGATATGTATGACTGGACGGTGGATTATGTCGATGAAGACGATCCGGTGCTGCTCGACGCGTTTCGTCGCCGTGTGCTGCCACGGCGCGGGTTTACGGCCTCAACACAGGAAGTGCTGGTCACCGTCGGGGCGCAGCACGCGCTGTATCTGGCTATTCAATGTCTGCTTCGACCGGGCATGGTGGTGGGCATTGAAGATCCGTCCTATCCCGATGTTCGCAATCTCATGCTGTTTCACGGTGCGGTGCTCAAGCCGCTGCCGGTCGACGAAGACGGCGTTATTCTCTGCGAGGCGATGAAAAGCTGCGACATTATCTATGTAACACCGAGCCATCAGTCACCGACCACTGTGACGCTGTCACTTTCTCGACGTCGGCAGTTGCTGGAAATGGCCAGCGCACACGATTTTATTATCATTGAAGATGACTATGATACGGAATCGCGCTTTGGCCGCTTTCCGTCGAGCGCCCTGAAGTCCATCGATACCGAAGGGCGCGTGGTGTATGTCACCAGCCTGTCCAAATTGCTGTCACCGGGGCTGCGAGTCGGTTTTCTGGTTGGCCCGCTGCCGTTTATTCGTCAGGCCAGGGCGCTGCGGCGAATGAGCATTCGTCATCCGGCGGCCAATAATCAGCGCACCGTGGCGCTGTTTCTGAAAGGCGGTTATTACGAATCGCTGTTGAAGCGCTTTCATGATGAATACGCAGGGCGCTGGCAAACGCTGCAACAGGCATTGGCGCGATACATCCCCTGTGCGAACATTGCCAGTTCCGAAGGCGGCAGTTCCGTGTGGCTGAAATTTCCGCCCTCTATCAATACTCGCGAACTGTCGCAGCGTGCCTATCGGCGCGATGTCTACATTCAGCCCGGTGAAAGCTATTTCCTGCAGGACCCGCAGCGCACGCGGCCTACGCACTATATGCGTCTCGGCTTTTCTTCTATCAAGATGGAAGATATTGCCGACGGTATTGCTATCGTCGGCGCGGTGGTGGACGAGATGCTCGGCGAAATCAACGCCGAGCCGTTATTCGCCGAGCACGATCACGCGGTCGGCGGAAGCCACGGTTGACGGCCGATGCGCGATAATCACCCGGGTGATGTCGAGGGCGGCAATAGAGGCGTTGATGTGCGCTTCGTTTTCGACATCGAGATGGCTGGTGGCTTCGTCGAGGAACAGAATGCCCGGACGACGGTAGAGCGCGCGGGCAATAAGAATACGCTGTTTCTGACCGCCGGAAAGCGAGCCTCCCAATTCGGTAATCAAGGTTTCGTAGCCCATCGGCATCGCCATGATGTCCTCATGAATATTACAGCGCCGGGCGCAATCGACGAGGTGTTGTACGTCCCGTTCATCTTCGAAGCTTGCGATATTCTCGGCAATCGACCCGGCAAACAGTGTATCTTCCTGCAAGACGCAGGCGGTACAGGCACGGTAATTATTCGCCCCGACCTTACTGATATCCATGCCGTTCAGGCGTACTTCGCCCGACGTGGGCGGCAGCAGACCCGCCAGAATCTTCATCAGCGTCGTTTTGCCCATGCCCGAGGGGCCGGTAATGGCGACACTTTCACCGGCTTCAACCTTGAGATTGAGGTGATTTATCAGCGGGGCCGACAGCACGTCGTACTGGAAGGAGACGTTTTGTACCTCCAGTGCAGCGGCCTCGCCGACCCGCAGCAGGGCGCGTTCCGGCACATTATGCTCGACGTCGGTCAGCGCGATATCGGCGATGCGTTCGGCGTGCAGCGACAGCATCTTCAGTTGCAGCACCATATCGAGCAGGTTGGCGGCGCGTTCCGAAAACTGACCGCGATAGGTATTGAATGCCACAAACATCCCGAGCGTCATGTGGCCGTCTATCACCTGGGTTGCCCCGAGCCACAGCAGCACAATCTGGTCCAGCGTGGCAATCAGCGTGTTGCCACCCTGAAACAGCATTTCGTAGCGCGTTTTACGCACGGTGGCATTGGCCGTATCGATATTCATGTTCAACCAGCGCTGGGCGCGATTAGGAGATAATCCCAGCGCTTTCAGTGTGCCCATGCCGTAAAGTGTTTCCATAAAGTGCGAACCGGCGCGGGCGGATTTCACCAGCTGCTCTTCGGCAATCTGCCGGTAGGTGGGATAGGTCGACAGACGAAACAAGCAGTAAAGTGTCGTAAACCCGAGGATGACCCACACAAGCCAGCCCCCGTAAAGCACCATCATCACGATAAGTCCGACCGACATGATGCCGTCCATCAGACTGTTCACGACATTACTGGTCAGCGTGGTGCGCAGGGTGTCGAGAGAGACAAAGCGCGACTGAATATCCCCCAGTTTGCGCTTTTCGAAATAAGACAACGGCAGCGCCAGCAGGTGGTCGAACAGCCGCGCCTTCCACTGCACGTCAATCAGCGTGGTCATGACCAGCTGCGTCCAGGACTTGAGAATGCTTATCCCGGTTCGAAACAGCACAAAAAACAGCAACCCGAGGCAAATGAGCGTCAGCAGATTGGGGTCCTGCGCGGGAATAACGTGGTCCATTACCAACTGCATGCCGACCGGCAGCAGGAGATTGACGGATTCGATCAGGAGCGAGAAGCAGAACAGTTTGGTGAGTGTGGCAAACAGACCGCCGACGTTGCTGACCATGCGGCGCAAATTCAGCCGGTTGAGATTCTTCCTGTGGCTGAAATCGGCATCGGGCCACAGCTCCAGCGCCACGCCGGTGAAATGGGCCGAGACTTCCTGCGTGCCAAGCACGCGCTTGCCGAACGCGGGGTCATGCACCACGATGCGCCCGCGCGTTGCCGAAATCAGCACTACAAAATGATTCATGTCCCAGTGCAGAATGCAGGGGGTCTTGAGCTCGGTCAATTCATCGATATCAAGTCGCAACGCGCGGGATTTCAGGTTTAGCTGCCGGGTCATCGCCATCAGCGTTTTCAGGGTAACGCCACGGGTCGAGACATCAAACTGCTGGCGCAGGCTGAGCAGGTCGGTTTGCCGCCCATGATAACCGCAGATCATCGCTACGCAGGCCAGCCCGCATTCGGCGGCCTCGGTCTGAATAATCTGCGGCACCCTGCGGCGAAAGCCGAAGTGCAGTCTCTCGACCAGTGCATCGAGCTGTAGCTTGTTCATAGACTTGTCCTGCTGTTAACCGGTCCGGTAATGCTTTTTTCAGGCTGTAATAAGGCGAGAGCATCCACTGATACAGCGGGCGCTGCTCGAGAAACAGGGTCGATTCGGCCTGCATTCCGCTAGACAGCGCAAGAGGTTGGCCGTGCCAGAGCAGCGACCCCCGGTCGAGCGAGACGATTGCCTTGAAATAACTGCCATCGGCCGTGGCGGCATTGACGTGTGGCGCGCTGACGTAACCCGCCATCTCTTTTGCGGTGCTCGGGGCACTGGCGACGGAGATAATCTTGCCCGGAAACTGGCCATATTTCTGGAAGGGAAAGGCGGCGTAGCTGACGTTGATTTTCTCGCCCAAATGCACGTAAGGGCGGCTGGCGTCGGGCAACCAGGCGACCAGATAGAAATCATGTTCGCTTTGCGGCACCAACTGTACCAGGCTGTCACCCGCATTGACCATCTGGCCCGGCGTGACACTCAGCGACGAGATATTTCCGGCGGTAGGGGCTGTGATCATGATGAGGTTTTTGGCGTTGGCCTGCGCCAACTCGCGGTCAAGCCCCTGCTGCTGATACAGCGACTGCGAGATCTCGTTGTCGAAATCGGCGGCTTTGGTCACTTTTTCGCTTTGCAGATTGCTGATTTGCAATGACTGCTGAATAACCTGCGCGGTCAGGCTCTGATAGGCGCTTTGCTGCTGGTAATAAAGGTAGCGCTGGTTATTGAGCTGATCGGTGGTAATCAACCCTTTTTTCAACGAGTCAGAGTAGGAGTCTAGGCTTTTACCCATGGACGCCAATCCTTCCTTTGCCGATGCCACCATGTTATTGAGGCCGACCTGCGCCCGCGTATATTGGTCAAGTTGCTGTTGCAGGTTGGCAAGCGTCGCGGTTTTGTTGTTGCGCTGCTGGGCGATAATGTCGTCCAGTTGACGTCGCTGTTTATTGATGGCGTCCAGTGTCGAGGTACTGACATTGCCGGATTGCGAAACCTGACTGACATCAATCTGATACAGCGGCATTCCTGCTTCGACCTGCTGACCGTTTTGCACCAGCAATCTGGAAATCACGCCCTGCTGCGGCGAAAAGAGATTGATGGTATAGGGTTGGGTGATGACTTCTGCGTTGACGTTAATGCGGCGGGTATAATTCGCAAAGGTCAGAAACAGCAGCAGCAAGACAATAAAGGTGCCGGTCAAGGTCACGGTGACCCATAACGGCCAGCCTTTGAGCAGCAGCGCCTTGCCGAGCCACTGGGTTTGCTGCTGGGTGGTGGCTTCCTGTCGGAAAAGTGCGGACATCAACATACTCTGGTGGGAGATAAAGGATCCCCTGCGGCGAGTGCGGCAGAGTCATGCGACGGGCACGCATGGCGCGACCCGTCGCATGAATTCTTTTAAATCAGGACTTAAACCAGTGCTTTCAGCACGTCGTTTACACCTGACTCAACGCTGCTCACCGCGTCAGGAATAGTGGTGTTCACCAAAGTGTCCACCGCCGTGCCGACGGTGTTGGCAACCGTACCGACGACATTACCCAGCAGGCTTGAAATCAGACCGCCACCGGCTACTTGCTCAACTTCGACCATATTCAGTTCTTTCACGATAATCTCCAGATTTTATTGACCCGACTCGATGACTTTCGTGTAAACACGCAAGTCGAGCGCGGGTGATGATAATGAGAGCGAGAAACGGGAACGCGAGGTTCCGTCCGTGCGGCTTAAACCAGCGCGGTGACGACGTCTGATACGCCGGTTGCGACGCTGTTTACCGCATTAGGAATCGTGGTATTAACGATGGGGCTTACCAGCGGGCTCACCGTATCAACGACGTTGCCTACCAGACTTGAAAGTAAACCGCCGCCTGCTACCTGCTCGACTTCAACTGAATTCAGTTCTTTCATAGTCACCTCTGTTATTGACAAATAAGTTAAGTAAAAAGCAAGAAAATAGATAAGTAAAATTTAACAGTAATCGCTGATTATTAAATGTGCTGAAACATTTAGCCCCTCGGCGATGACGGAAATTACTCTAAACTATCTTGATGAGTTTGACTTTTGGTTTTCTTAAAAAAGATTAAAATTCTTATTTATTAGCATCATAAAAAATAACGTGCCGATTATTATCTTTATAACCAGAGGCTTGGCGGTATTGGGCATGACACTCTTAACGGATAAACACGGCATTAATAGATAAGTTAAATTGCATGATTAAATTTAGTACGACATTAATACATTAAATTTATAGGGGTATTGGTAACTTATTACGCAACGAGAGAGGTCAATGAATGTCGCGGCGGTGTCGATATTTCGGCCAAGGCAGGGCGAGAGCGAAAATAGCCGGTCAAACCGGCAGACTTATTACAGACAGGAGTCATTACTCGCCCAATATAATCACCCGATCGGCAGAAGCAATGGTGGAAGGCCGATGGGCGATAATGACGCGAGTCATCTTCAGCGCCGCAATCGAGGCATTGATATGCGCTTCGTTTTCGACATCGAGATGGCTGGTGGCTTCGTCGAGAAACAGAATGCCGGGTCGCCGGTACAGCGCCCGCGCCAGCAACAGCCGCTGTTTTTGACCACCGCTTAAACTGCCGCCCAATTCGCTTATCAAGGTTTCATAGCCCATCGGCATGCGCAGAATATCCGCATGAATGTTGCAGCGGCGAGCGCAATCGACCCCATGTTCGGGGTCAGGCTGCGGGTCGAATCCGGCAATGTTCTCGGCAATCGATCCTGCAAACAAAGTGTCATCCTGCAATACACAGGCGATACAGGCGCGATAGTTGTTGACTCCAATCTTGCTGATATCCAGCCCGTTAACCCGTATCTCCCCGGATGTGGGCAAAAGTAAACCGGCAAGCATTTTCATCAACGTGGTTTTGCCCTGTCCGGAAGGGCCCGTAATCGCCACGCTTTCTCCGGCGGCGACCGTCAGCGTGAAGTGGGAGATAACGGGCGGTGACAATGGATCGTATTGAAATGACACGTCATGCACCTCGAGCGAGGCCGCCCCTCCGGGACGCAGCATCGTGCGTGTCGGCATAGAATGTTCCGCTTCATTCAATGCGATATCCGCGATGCGTTCCGAATGCAGTGACAGCATTTTCAACTGCAACAGCATGTTGAGCAGGTTGGCGGCGCGTTCGGAAAACTGACCGCGATAGGTATTGAATGCCACAAACATCCCGAGCGTCATATGACCGTCGATGACCTGGGTTGCCCCCAGCCACAGCAGCACTATCTGGTCGAGTGTTGCAATCAGCGTGTTGCCGCCGGAAAAAGCATCTCGAAGCGCGTTTTTCGCACCATGACGTTGGCGGTGTCAATATTCATATTCAGCCAGCGCTGGGCGCGTTGGGGAGACAGACCCAGCGCTTTCAGTGTGCCCATGCCGTACAGGGTTTCCATAAAATGCGAGCTGGCGCGGGCGCTTTTGACCAGCTGGTTCTTCTGATATCTGCCGATAGGTCGGATAGGTAGCAAGGCGAAACAGGCAGTAAAGCAGCGTAAAGCCAAGCACGACCCAAACCAGCCATCCTCCGTACAATATCATCATCACAATCAGCCCGACCGCCATGATGCCGTCCATCAGGCTGTTGACCACATTGGTGGTGAGCGTGGTGCGCAGAGTATCCAGCGAGATAAAACGCGACTGAATGTCCCCCAGTTTGCGCTTCTCGAAATAGGCCAGCGGCAGGGCGAGCAGATGGTCGAACAGCCGGGCTTTCCATTGCACGTCAATCAGCGTGCTCATGACCAGTTGAGTCCAGGATTTAAGCATGCCGATGCCGGTGCGAAACAGCACGAAAAACAGCAGACCCAGACAAATCAGCGTTAAAAGCGCGCTGTCCTGCGCGGGAATGACGTGGTCCATCACCAATTGCATGGCGACCGGCAGTAAAAGATTTACTGACTCGATGAGTAACGAGAAGCAAAACAGCTTGGTCAGGGCGCCGAGCAGTCCCCTGACATTGCCAACTAGACGGCCTAAATTCAGGCGATGGCGTTTTTTTGTGCGGCTGAACTCGCTGTCGGGCCATAGCTCGAGCGCCACGCCGGTGAAATGCAGCGACACTTCATTCAGACTTAACACGCGACGTCCAAAGGCCGGATCCTGAATCACCAGCCGCCCACGCCGCACCGCAACCAGCACGACGAAATGATTCATGTCCCAATGCAAAATACACGGCCTTTTCAGCGCGTTCAGATCACTGATGTCGACTTGCAGGGCGCGCGATTTCAGCTGCAACTGGCTGGCGATAGCCATCAAGGTGTTAAGGGTCACGCCGCGAACCGACACCTCAAACTGTTGGCGCAGGCTCGGCAAATCGGTTTGCAAGCCATGATAGCCGCAGACCATCGCCAGGCAGGCGAGACCACATTCGGCGGCCTCGGTTTGAATGATGGGCGGCACGCGGCGGCGAAAACCGAAATGCAGCTTCTGTGTCACCTCATGCCATGTCTCATTCATGAGCGGGCGCCATAATGCTGGTTTTCAGGCGGTAATAGGGCGCGAGCATCCACTGATACAGCGGACGCTGCTCGAGAAACAGCGTGGTTTGGGCCTGCATGCCGCTGGTCAGGCGCAACCGCTGGCCGCGCCAACTCATCGACCGATCATCAAGAGCAATAATGGCCTTGAAATACGCCCCGCTTATCGTGCCGTTGGCGACGCGCGGCGCACTGATATAACCCTGCATCTCTTTGTCGGTGCTCGGCGCGTCGGCGACAGACAGCACGCGACCCGGAAACTGACCGTATTTTTCAAACGGGAAGGCGGCATAGCGAATCGTGATGATTTGGCCCCGTTTAATATAGGGGCGGCTCTCGTCGGGAAGCCAGGCTATCAGGTAAAACGCCGAGCCGGAGAGGGGCACAAGTTGCGCCAGACTGTCGCCCGCATTCACCATTTGTCCGGCCGTAACACTCAACGACGAAACGCGGCCTGCGGATGGCGCGTTGATCATCAGCAGATTTCTCACATCCGCCTGCGCCATTTCGCGATCCAGTCCTTGCTGCTGATAGCGCGACTGCGAGATCTGGTTATCGAACTCTGCCGATTTTGTCACCTTGCCACTCTGTAGGCCGCTAATTTGCAGTGACTGCTGAATCATCTGCGCGTTCAGGCTTTGCAGCGAACTTTGCTGTTGATAATACAAATAACGCTGATTATTGAGCTGATCGGTGGTGATCAACCCGCGCTTCAATGAGGTGGCGTAGGAAGCGAGACTGGCCCGCATGGCGTTGAGTCCTTCCTGTGAGGAGGCGACCATTTCGTTTAGCCCGCGTTGAGCAGCCTGATATTGCTCGAGCTGTTGTTGCAGATTGGCGAGTGTGGCCCGTTTATTGCCTTCGAGCTGGTAGATGATATCGTCGAGTTGCTGATGCTGCCTCGCGATCGCGGCGAGTGTTGACGTGCTGGCGTTACCGGCCTGTGTATTGCGGCTCAGGTCAATCTGATAGAGCGGCGTGCCGACGCCGACGCGTTCTCCGTTGCCCACCAGCAGTTTGGCTATCACGCCCTGTTCAGGGGAGAAAAGGTTGATGGTTTGCGGCTGGGTAATGATTTCGGCATTCACATTGATGCGCCGCGCATAGCTCGCAAAAATAAGTGCGGCCAGCAGCGCGAAGATAAACGCCAGCGTAAGCATCACGATAATCCACGGCGGCCAGCCTTTGAGCAGCAGCGCCTTGCCGAGCCACTGTGACTGCTGATGCGTCGCGACTTCAGGGCGAAAGAGTGGGGGCATGGTTTATCCAGTTTTAAAAGCACCGACAATTTCTGTAGGTGCTTCATTATTTAGCGACTGACAGCTCAAGTCACAGTAGAGTCAGCTACCCGCTTTGTTATCTCAACGTTCCTATCAGAATATCTTCTGATTCAGCCGCGATGTCGCCGAGGTCACCGACTTCTTCTTTAGCCACTTCGTTCACGGTATTAAGTGCCTGCTTTGCATTTGCTGCCGCAATTGCCTGCAATTGAGAGACGCTCAAGCGGGTGCCGGAGGTCTGTATTAAGGGTATACGCCGCACTGAACACGCGCCATGCGGGCCAACGCCGACGGCATAACCTGCCGCATAAGGATTTCGGCTTATCCCTCAACGGGCTGCAACATCGCGCAAATAAATTCCCGGGTCAGGCAACGCCTGGTGGTTTTATGGGCGGAGAAATATTTGGCAGGTAAGTCAATATCGGGGTGAATATTTTGCCGTGAAAACTTATAAGGGGTTTTATGCTGGATTAAATCTTTTGATAGGTCTACTAATCCAATAATTTACGTAAAGTTAGCTTTTTGCGTCGATATTTTAATGTTGTCTTAAACGGCTTTGAGCCGCTATCTGTTGTCCTTCCGCTTGCTGTCCCCCCTTGGCAGGTAAACACGAAATGTTTTTTGCCGCATGGATAACGCACATTGTGCTGTGCCAATGCGCGCATTCCCCACAAAAAATTCGGCATTGTCGGTAAAGTAAATTCATACCTCATTATTTTTGGCCTGGTTATTTACGGCCAAACATTGAACGACTGAATGGAGAGAATATGCCGCAACTGCCCCTGAAGGATTCAACCCTCTATCGCCAGCAGGCGCTTATCGCTGGCCGCTGGGTCGATGCGCACAGTAAAGAGACTCTCGAGGTGAGTAATCCGGCAACCGGTGACATCATTGCCCGGGTTCCGGCGATGAATGAGCAGGATACCCGCGAGGCGATTATGGCCGCCGAGAATGTCCGTCACGAGTTTGCCGACACGCCCGCAGCAGAACGTGCTGCCATGCTGGAAAGGTGGCATCAGCTGATCCTCGATAATACCGAAGATCTGGCGATCTTAATGACCGCCGAGCAGGGAAAATCTCTGGAGGAGGCGCGGGGTGAGGTGCGTTACGGCGCGAGTTTCGTGAAATGGTTTGCCGAAGAGGCACGCCGGATTTATGGCGAAACCCTCCCGCGCCTACCCGCGACCGCCGTATTCTGGTGCTTAAACAGCCCGTTGGCATTGCCGCTGCGATTACGCCGTGGAATTTCCCGATTGCGATGATTACCCGCAAATGCGCACCTGCCATAGCCGCAGGCTGTCCGATAATTGTCAAACCTTCGGATTTAACCCCGCTCTGCGCGCTGGCGCTGGCCGAACTCGCGACGCGCGCCGGGATCCCCTCCGGCGTTTTGCAGGTTGTGACCGGCATGCCGCAGGGCATCGGTGCCGAGCTGACGTCTAATCCGCTGGTGCGCAAACTGTCGTTTACCGGTTCAACCCGCGTAGGGCAATTGCTGATGCGCCAATGTGCCGACTCCGTCAAGCGCCTGAGTTTCGAGCTGGGCGGAAATGCTCCCTTTATTGTTTTCGACGATGCCGACCTCGAATTGGCGATCGCAGGCGTTATGGTGAGCAAGTTCCGCAATGGCGGGCAAACCTGCGTCTGCGCCAATCGTATTCTGGTGCAGCGCGGCATTTACGACAAATTCGCGGCGCGGCTGGTGGAGGAGACGCAGAAGCTCAAAGTCGGCAACGGTTTCGAGCCTTCAACCACGATAGGCCCGCTTATCAATAAAGCCGCAGTCGAGAAGGTGAATCGTCATATCGATGATGCCCTGAGCCAGGGCGCGCGGGTGTTGACGGGCGGCATGGCAGAAGGTGACAGCCATTTTGCCAAACCGACCGTGCTTGCCGATGTGACGTCGAGCATGCTTATCGCCAATGAAGAGACATTCGGGCCCGTCGCGCCGCTGTTCTGTTTTGACGATGAACAGGAAGCTATCGATTTGGCCAATGCCACGCCGTTTGGATTGGCCGCCTATTACTTTACCGAAAACCTGCGCCGTTCGTGGCGGGTGGCGGAAAAACTCGAGTTCGGCATGGTAGGGCTTAATACGGGTTCTGTCTCGCTGGAAATAGCGCCATTTGGAGGGATTAAACTTTCCGGCATTGGTCGCGAAGGCGCGAAAGCCGGTATCGAAGAATATCTCGAAATGAAATCTTTCCATATTGGCGGACTGAATTAATTAATCTCTCCCCTTAATTGCTGTGTGTTCTGTGATTTATCCTTGAAAGCATAAGGAATGCGGCTGTCACCTCCCCGACAGCCGCCTTTTTACCTCCCGCCATCTTGCCGATTTTTGCCTGCGTGCCATGCGGATTTACCGTGAACTTTCACGGTGCAGTCTCTTTTTAACCATGAAAAATAACGGGTTAAGCCAATTCGTGCGTTTCATTGCATCCATTTTGGTGCAGGTTGCGCGGGCTTTTTCCTGCTTATGGTGCAGCGCTCGTCGATAAACAGAGATGCGCTGTTTTGCAAAAATCGATCCGTGAAGTTTTACCCCGCAAGACGGCATAAAACGTTTTTTGGACTCGTTATTCCGCAGATTACGTTTTCCATAATATGGCACGCTTTATGCTTACTTATTTATAAGCCGCATTGAGGGTCGACAAAAAAATAATCGAATCGAAATGCCGAGTAAATTGATTAGCCAAGAAAGCGTTTATTTTAACCGGCTCATTCAATGAGGATTATCCGGGGGAAAATAAAAGCCAGTTTGTAAAAGTGGTTATTAATTGATCGCGCTGGCGTGAGGGAAATAATCGCCATGACATTAATGCCTGTGACTGTTTACCAGTAATCAAGAAGGAAGGGTTCACTATGTTGAGTTTTGATCCGGAAAGCGTGTCTTTGCCAAAGGGGCATCTGATTGGCGGCAAAATCCATGAAGGTGACGGCGAACGCCTGCGTGTCAATCGCCCGTCTGACGGACAATTTCTCGGCGAGATCCCGGATGGTGATGCCGCACTGGTAGACCTTGCGGTCACCAACGCGCATCAATCCTGGCTGGAAAGCGGATGGGGGACGCGTCCGCCGCGCGAACGGGCCAAAGTCCTGCGTCGGTGGGCCGACCTGATTGACGCCCACGCCGAAGACCTTGGCCGCCTCGAAGCGATAAGCTCGACGCGTCCTATCTTTGACGTGGTCAATCATGAAATTCCGTTCACTGCCGAAGCCATCCGTTTCTATGCCGAATGCTGTGACAAATACAGCGGCGACGTGCTGCCCACCCGCACTGCGAGTCTCGGCATGCTGGTCCCGGAACCTTACGGTGTCATCGGTGCCATCACCCCGTGGAATTTTCCGCTGTCGATGGCCTCCTGGAAACTCGGCCCGGCGCTTGCGGCAGGGAATGCCGTGGTGCTCAAACCTTCGGAACTGACGCCATTCTCCAGCGTTCGTCTGGCGGAACTGGCTATCGAAGCCGGTCTGCCCGCAGGCGTACTGAATATTGTGCAGGGGCGAGGAGCAAGCTGCGGCAGTGCGCTGGTCAATCATCCGCTCATCCGCAAAGTCTCCTTTACCGGTTCTACCGCCACCGGCGCGCAGATTATGAGCCAGGCGGCATTGAATGGCATGAAACCGGTCACCCTCGAACTCGGCGGCAAAAGCCCGCAACTGGTCTTTGATGACGCCGGGGATATCGATGTGGTCGCCGCACGCATCTTCCGCGGCTTTACCGCCAACGGAGGACAGGCCTGTGTGGCCGGAACCCGTCTCGTGGTGCAATCCGGCATTGCCGAGGCGCTTGTCGGCAAACTGGTGGCGTTGTGTGAAGGCGTCGAACCGGGCAATACCTGGCAAGGCGGCTGCCGCTACGCGCCCATTATCGACGTGCGTCAGGCCAAAAAAATCGAATCCATTGTGCAGGCGGCTATCGACGAAGGTGCGCAACTGCTGGCGGGTGGCGAGTTCTTCCCGAATACCGGGCAGGGCTATTTCTTCAAGCCCACGCTGCTCGCGGGGGTCGGCGCTGAATCTGCCGCCGTGCAGGAAGAAATTTTCGGCCCGGTGCTGACTATTCAAACCTTTGAAACCGAAGAGCAGGGTCTGGCTTTGGCCGACCACGCGATTTACGGACTGGCGGCGGGCGTTCACACCCTGAATATCGACCGCGCCTTGCGCGCCATGCGTCGACTGGCCGCAGGCACCGTCTGGATCAATCGTTATGGCCGCTCCGGCGATTTCATTATTCCTACCGGCGGTTTCAACGGGTCCGGAATCGGCAAGGATCTTGGCCGTCAGGCCTTCGAAGCCTGCCTGCGTTACAAGAGCGTTCTGATTGATTTTTAATCGTTATCACCACTTTTAACCACGACATCACTATCAGAGAAGGGGATTATCATGGCGGTATTCAAACCTAAGTTCATTACTTTCGACTGTTACGGCACGCTGATTAATTTCGACATGGCCGGTGCGGCTAAAAACATTTTTGCCGATCGCGTCTCGCCGGAAGAGATGTCGGCCTTTACCACCGATTTCGCCCGTTACCGTTTCGACGAAGTGCTGGGTGCGTGGAAACCTTATGATCAAGTCGTGTGTCAGGCGATGATCAGAACCTGCAGGAAATGGGGCGTGGAATACAAAGACAGCGACGGCGCGGGCATCATGGAAGCCTGTGCAACCTGGGGTCCCCACCCTGACGTCCCGGCCGGTCTTGCGAAAGTCGCCAGGGAATTCCCGCTGGTGCTGCTCTCCAACACCATGAATGACCTGATTCCGCAGCATGCCGCGCGTCTTGGCGCACCGATTCACCGCATCTTCACCGCCGAGCAGGCACAGTCCTACAAGCCGAAAATGAGAGGCTTCGAGTACATGCTCGATGAGCTGGGCTGTGGTCCCGAAGACATTCTGCATGTCTCTTCCAGCCTGCGTTACGACCTGATGACCTGCTACGACATGGGGATCAAGAATAAAGTCTGGGTCAACCGCGGGCATGATCCTGCCAACCCGGCTTACGAATACACCGAAATCAAGGACATTGGCGGCCTGGCAGGCGTAGTCGGACTGTAATTCACAACGCCTGCGGGCAGGCGATAGACGGCACGGTAAATCTGGATGAGGCACAGGTATGAAACTTGAATCATTTTGGCAGGCAACGGCACCGGTATTCACCGGTGCGGCGGCGGGCGAGCTTCCGGCAAAAGCCGAGGTGGTGGTCGTTGGAGGGGATTTACCGGGCTGTCTGCCGCTTACAATCTGGCGAAGGCTGGAGTCGATGTCGTGGTGCTGGAAGCGGGCGAGGTTCTGAGTCAGGCTTCGGGTCGCAACGGCGGACACTGCAACACCGGCGTGGCGCAAAACTTTGCCGGACTGGTTGACAGTGTCGGCCTCGAGCAAGCCTCTATCTATTATCACGCCTACGCCGATGCGGTGAACTATGTGCACTCGGTGGTGCAGGAAGAGGCGATCGACTGCGACCTTATCCGCACCGGCAAGCTTAAACTCGCCAGCAAGGCCAAGCATTTCCCCTCGCTGGTTAAAACTTATGAACTGCTAAGGCGCACCGTCGACAGCAATGTCGAGCTGATTGATGCCAGCCATATTCGCGACGAAATCGGCTCCGACGCCTTTCACGGCGGTCTGCTGCAAAAAGGCGGCGGCCAGATGCACATGGGCAAGTTCGGCGTGGGGCTGGCGCAGGCCGCTGCGGCAAAAGGGGCGGTTATTCATGCGCATACGCCGGTTACCGGCCTGCAGCAGATTGACGGCCACCGTTACCGCGTCAGTACCGCACGCGGCGATATCGATGCCGGACGCGTGCTGCTTGCCACCGGCACCTCGGACAAAGGGCCGTTCGCCTGGTTTCAACGCCGTATCGTGCCGGTCGGCAGCTTTATTATCGCCACCGCGCCCCTGACGCCGGGCCAGCTCAAAGAGGCGTTTGTCAACAATCGCACTTATGTCACGTCGCTGAATATCGGTAACTATTTCCGCACAACGGCCGACAATCGTCTGATTTTCGGCGGGCGCGCACGTTTTGCCATCAGTAATCCTACGTCGGACGCACGCAGCGGTGCCGTGCTGCGTCAGGGGTTGAGTGAACTGTTCCCGCAACTGGCCGACGTAAGAATCGACTATTGCTGGGGAGGACTGGTGGATATGACCGCAGACAGGCTGCCACGCGCCGGTGAACACGAGGGCCTGTTCTATTCAATGGGCTACAGCGGTCACGGAACGCAAATGTCGGTGTACATGGGCAAAGTGATGGCAGCCTTGATAACCGGTCAACCGGTTGGAAATCCTTGGCAGCGCAGCCAGTGGGCCGCCATGCCGGGATATTTTGGCAAGCCCTGGTTTTTACCGGTGGCGGGCCTGTATTACAAAGCCAAAGACAAGGTTTCCTGAGTCGGCGGCACACACAACGCAGTTACTTCATGGCTTTTTTCGGTAAATACCGCATTCGGGGAGATTTCAATGAGCAAATTTCGTAAAGAATCAGGTCCAGATACACCGAAGTCAGCATCAACAGCGGGTTCACTCGCTGACATCAATATTTCTCGTCGCGGCATGATGAAAATGTTTTCCGCCGGTGCGGCTCTGAGCACCGGGATAATCAGCCTGCCAAACAGCGCATGGGCCGTAGAGGCCGCGCCGGTGCAAGGCGGTAAACTGCGCGCCGCCGCGGCCAACTCGTCGGCAGCGGATACGCTGGATCCGGCCAAGGCCAACAACAGCGGCGACTACATGCGCCAGTACATGTTCTACAGCGGCCTGACCGAACTCGACACCAAGCTCATTCCGCAGATGGGACTCGCCGAATCCATCACCAGCAGTGACGGCATCTTGTGGAGCATCAAGCTGCGTCAGGGCGTGACCTTCCATGATGGTAAATCGCTGACGGCGCAAGATGTCGTGTTTTCACTGTCGCGCCACAAGGACCCGGCTACGGCGTCCACGGCAATCGCGCTCGCCAAGCAGTTTGCCAGTATCAAGGCCGTGGGCCTGATGGAAGTCGAGCTAAAACTCGAACAGGCCAACTTCGACCTGCCGTCGATTCTGGGCACTCCCGCATTCCTGATTTTGCAGGACGGCACCAAGGATTTCAGCAAGGCTATCGGCACTGGCCCCTATACGTGCAAGGAGTTTTCGCCGGGGACCCGCACCGTGGGCGAGCGCAACAAGAATTTCTGGAAGCCCGGCCTGCCGCACCTCGATGAAGTCGAGCTGCTGGGAGTGACCGATCCCGCCGCACGCGTCAATGCGCTGCTCTCCGGCGAACTGCATTTTGTCTCTACCCTGAGCTCGCGCGACGTCAAGCGCGTCAACGGTTCCGGCACCTGTTCGGTACTGGAGAGCAAGTCCGGCATGTACAGCGATTTAATCCTGCGCCAGGACGCCGCCATCACCAGCAATCCCGATTTCGTGCTGGCGATGAAGTACCTTCAGCCGCGCGAAATGCTGCTGAAAACCGTGGTGCAGGGCTTTGGAACGATGGCCAACGACCATCCGGTTCCGCCCTGGCATCCGTTTTTCAACAAAGACCTGCCGCAGCGGCCAAATGATTTGGACAAGGCCAGATTCCACCTCAAGAAGTCCGGACTCGTCAAACCGAGCCTGGAAATTGTCGCCACCGACAACATCGAAGGTGCGATGGAAGGGGCGCAGTTCCTGCAACAACTGGGCAGTCAGGTCGGCATGAATCTCAAGGTGCGCCGCGTTCCTTATGACGGTTACTGGTCGCAGCACTGGATGAAACATCCGCTCGGCTACGGCTCGGTCAACCCGCGCCCGACGCTGGACATGCTGTTCAGCCAGTTCTACAAGTCGGATGCGCCGTGGAACGAATCCGGCTGGAAAAACGCGCAGTTCGACCAGTTGGTCACGGCGGCACGCGGCGAGCGCGACCAGGCGAAGCGCAAACAGATGTACGGCGATATGCAGGAGTTGGTCTATAACCACTGCGGCACGATTATTCCTTTGTTTATCAGCGCACTGGATGGCTACAGCAATAAAGTCAAAGGGGTGGAATCCTATCCGTCCGGCATGATGATGGGGTATCGCTTTACCGAGTTTGTCTGGTTAACCGCGTAGTCCGGAGGCAACAATGAATCAGCTTATCCTGTTCCTTATTCTCCGTCGTATCGGTTCTGGCGTGCTGACGCTGTTCATCGTTTCGGCGCTGGTGTTTATCATCACCAGCCTGTTGCCGGGCGATGCGGCGCAGCAGGCACTGGGGCAGGCCGCGACCCCCGAAACGGTGGCGGCCCTGCGTGAACAGCTCGGCCTGAACCTGCCGATTTGGCAGCGCTACTTCATGTGGCTCGGCGGGATGCTGCACGGTGATTTTGGCACGTCGTTTGCCAATCATCTGCCGGTCAGCAAACTGGTCGCCCAGCGTATTCCCGCCACCTTCGAACTGGCCGGAATCACCACGCTGGTCTCCGTGCCGCTGGCGCTTCTGATAGGCATTACGGCGGCGATGAAACGGGGTTCGCTGATTGACCGCATTCTGGTGGTCGGCACCATGTCTGTCGTCGCCGTGCCCGAATTTCTGGTCGCGACGGTGGCAGTCATGGTGTTCGCGGTACATCTGCACTGGTTCCCGGCGATGTCGCTGGGTTCCACCGATCAGGATTTCCTGAGCTACCTGCGCGCCTATGCGCTGCCGGTCTTTACCCTCTGCTGTGTGCTGATAGCCCAAATGGCGCGGATGACGCGCTCGGCCATCATCAACCAGCTCGACAGTTCCTATCTCGAAATGACGTTGCTGAAGGGCGTGAGTCCGCTGCGCGCTGTGCTGCGTCATGCCTTGCCGAATTCGGTCGGGCCGATTGCCAACGCCATCTCGCTGAGCCTTTCCTATCTGTTTGGCGGGGTGATTATCATCGAAACCATTTTCAGTTATCCGGGACTGGCAAGCCAGATGGTCGATGCCGTCAGTAACCGCGATCTGCCGATTGTGCAGCTATGTGTGATGCTGTTCAGCGGCTGTTATCTGCTGCTTCTGCTACTGGCCGATATCGCGACCATCGCCTTCAATCCGAAGCTTAAACAGTAAGTTACCAGAGGGGACGCGTGATGCGTAAAACAGTAAGAGTGTTAAAAACGGCGCTGAACTTCTGGCTATCGCTCTCCGTGACCGGTCGCGTGGGCCTGAGTATCAGCCTATTCTGGCTGTGCATGGCGCTGTTTGGCGGCTGGATTGCGCCCTATAACGTCGAAGACCTCGGCGCAGGCGGCATGAACGAAGGGTTCAGCCGTGCCTTCCTGCTCGGCACGGATTATCTCGGCCGCGACATGCTGACCCGCGTGCTTTATGGCGCGCGCTACTCGATTGGCCTTGCGCTTTCCGCCGCCGTGCTGGCGAGCGTATTCGGCACCTTGCTGGCGCTGCTGGCCGCGATGTCCGGCCGCTGGCTGGAAGAGTTGCTGGGCCGCATCAATGACGCGCTTTTGATTATGCCGGGCAAGATCATGGCGCTGCTGATTGTGGCGGTGTTTGGTTCCTCGCTGCCGATGCTTATCGTCACCGCCGTTATCAGCTACTGGCCGGGTGCGTACCGTATCGCCTATGCGATGGCCTCGAATCTGCGCTCGATGGATTATGTGCAGGCGGCGCATCTGCGCGGTGAAAGCAAACTCTATATTGCGCTGACCGACGTGCTGCCCAACATGCTGCACCCGATGCTGACGGATTTCGGGCTACGTTTTGTCTATATCGTGCTGCTGCTGAGCGGTCTGAGCTTTCTCGGCCTGGGCGTGCAACCGCCTTATGCCGACTGGGGCACACTGGTGCATGAAAATCTTCAGGCCCTGTTTGACGGATCGCCCGCCGTGCTTATTCCGGCGCTCGCCATCGCCAGCCTGACCATCGGCGTGAATCTGTTCATCGACAGCCTGCAATCGCGTCGCACCATTCGTCTGCAACTTGAAGAGGAGGCGGCATGAAGAGTCAATCCATCCATTCTGCGGGTCATCACGATATGACACAGGCACCTCAAACCGACAAGCCGGTGATAGTCAACGTTCGCCATCTCGAGGTGCAGGCCAAAAACGATGCGGACGAGGTGATTACACTGGTGTCCGACATCAATTTCGAGGTCAGAAAAGGCGAAGTGCTGGCGCTGATCGGCGAATCCGGCTCCGGTAAAACCACTATCGCGCTGGCGTTGATGGGGTATGCCCGTCATGGCTGTCGCATCAGCGGCGGTGACATTGAACTGGCAGGCACCGACGTCACACACCTTTCTGCCCGTCAACTCAGCCAGTTTCGCGGCTCGACGGTGGCCTATATTGCCCAGAGTGCCGCCGCGTCCTTTAATCCGGCCATGACCCTGATGGATCAGGTGGTGGAACCCGTCTTGATTCACGGCACCATGAAACGCGCCGAGGCCGAGAAAAAAGCCGTCGACCTGTTTCGTGAACTGGCGCTGCCTTCGCCGGAAACCATCGGCAAGCGCTATCCGCACCAAGTCTCGGGCGGACAGTTGCAGCGCGTGATGGCGGCCATGGCGCTTATCGGCGATCCTGAGGTCGTGATTCTCGATGAACCCACCACGGCGCTGGATGTGACCACCCAGCTTGAAGTGCTGAAAACCTTCCGCCGCGTGGTTAAACAGCGCGGCACCACGGCCATCTACGTCAGTCATGATCTTGCCGTAGTGGCGCAGATGGCCGACAAGATTCTGGTGCTGCTGAAAGGGCAGATTGCCGAGTACGGCACGACGGAAGAGTTGCTGCAACGCCCGCAGTCGCCTTACACCCGCAGTTTGCTCGACGCCGCGCAGCACAAGCCGCGTAACAGCCCGTGGCAGCCGGAAGCGGCACCGCTCAAGGCCTTGCTCGAAGTGCGAGACCTCGCCGCAGGATATGGTCCGCTGGATGATAATGGCAACCCGAAAATCAGCATCTTGCAGGACATCAATTTCAAGCTCTATCCGGGTCAGGCGATAGGCATAATCGGCGAGTCCGGCTCCGGCAAGACCACGCTGGCGCGGGCGGTGGCGGGCATGATTGCGCCGAGCAACGGTTATATTCTGTTTAATGAAAGTTATCTGAAAGGCGACATGACGGCCAGAAGCCCCGACGAGCTGCGCCGCATCCAGTTTGTGTTCCAGATGGCCGATACCGCACTCAATCCGAGTCAGACCATCGCCACCATTCTCAAACGCCCGCTGGTGTTTTTCCACGGTCTGCGCGGCAAGGCGCTGGATGCCCGACTGAAACAGTTGCTGGATCTGGTGCGTCTGCCGCACAGCATTTTGCATCGTAAACCGGCCGGGCTTTCCGGGGGCAGAAGCAGCGCGTCAATCTGGCGCGGGCGCTGGCGGCAGAGCCGGATCTTATCCTCTGCGATGAAGTCACCTCGGCGCTGGACTCCGTCGTGGCCGCCGCCGTGCTGGATCTCATTTCGGAGTTGCGCCGCGAGCTCAATGTGTCGTTCCTGTTTATCAGTCACGATTTGCATGCCGTGCGCTCCGTGTGCGACGACATCATCGTTATCAACAACGGCCAGATAGCCACGCAGGTGAGCCGCAACGATTACGACAAGGCCTCCAGCAGTCTCTATTACGAGCGGTTGAAACGCGCCGTGCCGGAACTGCGTCAGGGTTGGCTCGAAGAGCAGGACGGCGAACCGCTGGGTCTGCCGCTGGCCGAATAATGCCGACATTTTTTGCTTTAGACACGACGTTTAACAAGGAACCGCCGTTCATGCCCGCACCGATTAGATTTGTACAGGACAGCCCCCATTTTCCCGACGCAGTCGACGTCGTGGTGATAGGCGGCGGTATTGCCGGAGTCGCGACCGCCTATGAGCTGGCGCGGCGCGGCGTTTCGGTGGCACTGCTCGAAAAAGGCCTGATTGGCGCCGAACAGTCGAGCCGCAACTGGGGCTGGTGCCGTCAGCAGAATCGCGACGAGCGCGAGCTGCCGCTGTCGATTCATGCGCTGCAACGCTGGAAAACGCTCAGGCAGGAAACCGGCGAGGAGCTGGGTTTTCGCAACACGGGTCTGGTTTACGCCACCAAAAAACAGGAGGAGATAGATGCCTGGGAAACGTGGGGCCAGATGGCCAAAAATTACGGCATGCACAGCGAAATCCTTACCGCAGAGCGCGCCAAGGCCTTGACCGCAGGCAGTGTTTCAACATGGCGTGGCGGAGTCTATTCGCCCACCGACGGCCACGCCGAACCTTCGCTCGCGGCACCCGGACTGGCTATTGCCGCGCAGAAGCTCGGCGCGCAGGTGTTTCAATATTGCGCCGTGCGGGGACTCGATGTCTCGGCAGGGCGCGTCAGCGGAGTATGGACCGAACGCGGTCTGATTCGGGCGGCGTCCGTCGTGTGCGCGGGAGGCGCGTGGAGCTCGATGTTCTGCCGTCGTCACGGCATCGACCTGCCGCTTGGCAATGTGATAGGCACCGCCATGCGGACAGCGCCTATCGAGCAGGTCATCAAGATGCCGCTGTACACGGAAGGCTTTGCCTGCCGCCCGCAGCTCGACGGCAGTTACACGCTGTCGGTGTCGGGTCGTGGCCGGGTGGCTATCGGGCCGCAGGGTCTTCGCTACGCCAAAAATTCTATCCGACCTTTCAGGCACGGCGTAAAAATCTCAAGGTGCATTTCAGTCCGAGCGCCTTTTTTAGAGGGCCGGAAGCGCTCGGGAAATGGCAGTTCGACGCGCCATCGCCTTTTGAAAAGGTCCGCGTGCTTGACCCCGCCGCCGACAGTGCCATGGTGCAGGAGGGCATAGACGCCATGCGCCGTGAGTTTCCGGCGTTGGGCGCGGTGCGGGTCGTGCAGTCGTGGGGCGGAATGATCGACAGTACGCCCGATGCGGTGCCGGTTATCTCTGGCGTGGACACACTGCCTGGCCTGTTTATTTCGGCAGGCTACAGCGCGCACGGCTTCGGCATTGGTCCGGGGGCGGGCAGCCTGATGGCGGATTTGGTCACCGGCAGCGTGCCGGTTGTCGATCCGACGCCTTTCCGTTATAACCGATTCAACGATGGCAGTGACATTAACAAACCGGGAATGATGTAAATGACAGAACAGTCCGCAGTGATGCACCCCAATACGCTTTCTCCTATTACCCTTCGTGAGATGACGGCCGACGATCTGCCTGCCTGTCATGGATTATCGCAGCAGGTTTCCTGGCCGCATCGTCTGGAAGACTGGCAACTGGCGCTGCACTGCGGCAAAGGCTGGGTGGCCGAAGCCGAAGGCAAGGTAGTCGGCAGCGCCATCTACTGGCAGTGGGGCAGCGACTACGCCACGCTGGGTCTGGTCATCGTCAGCCCCGAATGTCAGGGGCGCGGGATTGGCAAGCAGTTGCTGCTGACCTTGACCGGCAAACTCGACGGCAGCATCGTTCGTCTTCACGCTACGCCGGAAGGCCGCCCGCTGTACGAGAAACTCGGTTTCGTCGCCACCGGTGAAATCCGTCAGCAGCAGAGCCGCGAATTGCCCGCCATTGCGCCGCCAGAGTTGACCGTCGACGAAGCATTGCGTGCCCTGAATGCCGACGATGTGACCAAGATGACGGCGCTGGATGCCCAGTCGAGCGGTATGCAGCGTGGCATTTTGTATCAGGCGCTGGGCGACCCGACAAGCGCGATGCGCATGGTGAAAGGCCTGATGCTGACCCGGGACGGCGAACCCGCCGGTTTCGCCATGCTGCGTGAATTTGGTCGCGGTTATGCGCTGGGTCCCGTGATTACGCAAAATGTGCAGGATGCCCAAAAATTGATTGCCCAGTTGCTGCACGAAATTCCGGGTCAGTTTGTGCGTCTGGACGTTGAAGCAGACAGCGGTCTGGCCGAATGGCTCGATACGCTGGGGCTGGCGTGTGTCGATAGCCCGACCACCATGTACAAAGACGGTGCGCCGCTTCGCGCGTCCAACGGCTGGCGCAATCTTGTGCTGGCGACACAGGCCATGGGCTAGGAGTTATCGTGAAAACCATTCTCTATAAGTCCGACCCCGCGCGCGGTGCATTATGGCAACGGATTCTGGCCGACATCGCACCGCAATATCGATTCATTCAGTGGACGGACCTCGATTTTTCCAGAGGCGATCCGGCCGTGTTCGCCGAGGTCGAGTATCTGGTCGTCTGGATGCCGCCAGAAGGTCTGGCGCAACGTTTTCCGCAGCTGAAAGTGCTATTCTCGATTGGTGCCGGTGTCGACCAGTTCGACCTCGGTGCACTGCCAGCCGGTTTGCCGGTGGTCAGAATGGTCGAGCCGGGACTGACGCAGGGCATGGTCGAATATGTCACTTTCGCCGCGCTGGGTCTGCATCGCGACATGCCGCGCTATCTGCGCCAGCAGCGTGAACAGCAATGGAAAAGCCACCCGATGGTCAGTGCGTCCAAACGGCGTATCGGCGTGATGGGGCTGGGGAACTCGGAGAGGCTACACTTAAGATGTTGATGAATTTCGGCTTCGAGTGTCATGGCTGGAGCCGTTCCGGGAAAGCTATCGAGGGCGTGACAGGGTGGGCCGGCGTAGAACAACTGGCGCAATTTCTGGCGCACAGCGATATTCTGGTGTGCCTGCTGCCTTTAACCGCCGACACGCGCGGCATGCTGAACGCAGAGCTCTTTGCCCTGTTGCCACAAGGCGCATCGTTGATTCAGGTGGGGCGCGGAGCACATCTGGTGGCCGACGACCTTCTTGCGGCTCTGGACTGCGGCCAGCTTGGCGCGGCGGTGCTCGATGTCACAGACCCCGAACCCTTACCGGCCGACGACGCGCTGTGGTCGCATCCGGCGGTCTGGATTACACCGCACATCGCAAGCCAGACTCAGCCCGAAACGGCAGTCAATGCGCTGCTGGCCAATTTGCAGTGTTTCGAACAAGGACGTCCCATGCAGGGCGAAATAGATAAAATCAGGGGGTATTGATATGAGCAGTATGACCGGTGGCCAGGAAAAGGCTTACGTTGATGAAGCGCTCAAGGAGATCCTGCCGCGACTCGTGGGAATGCGCCAGGATTTGCACATGCATCCCGAACTCGGCTTCGAAGAACACCGTACGGCGAAGATTGTCGCCGATTTTCTGCGTGAAATCGGGCTTGAGGTTCATGAAGGCGTCGGAAAAACCGGCGTGGTCGGTGTGCTGCGCAAAGGGGCGGCAGCCGGAGTGTGGGCCTGCGCGCCGATATGGACGCCTTGCCGATTATCGAACAGGGTACGCCCGAGTATGTCAGCCAGAATCACGGCGTAATGCACGCCTGCGGGCACGACGGCCACACGACCATGCTGCTCGGCGCGGCATGGTTGCTCGCAAAAACGGTAGAGTTCAGCGGCACGGTCAACTTTATCTTCCAACCTGCGGAAGAGGGGCAGGCGGGCGCGAAAGCGATGATTGACGATAGCCTGTTTACCCGTTTCCCCTGTGACAGCGTGTTTGCGGTGCACAACTGGCCGGAACTGCCCGAAGGCGTTGCACAGACGCGTCACGGCGCCATCATGGCGGCGGCGGATCGTTTCGATATTCGCGTATTCGGTGGAGGCGGCCATGCGGCGCAGCCTCATCTTTCGCCGGACACCATGCTGGCGACCAGCGAGCTTGTCGTGCAACTCAACACGATTATCTCACGCTGCATCGACCCGACCGATCCCGCGCTGTTAACCGTAACGCAGGTGCAGGGCGGCTTCTCGCATAACATGATCCCGGCCGAAGCCCGCATCACCGGCACGGTACGCAGTTTTGACCTGCGTGCGCAGGATATTATCGAAGCCAGCCTTCGCCGTCTCGCCGAATACATTCCGGCTGCGCATGGTTTGCAGGCCGAGGTAAAATATAAACGTTATTATCCGGCGACCATCAACTCGGCGGCAGAGGCCGACATCGCCTTGCAGGCGGCGGCCAGTGCAGGACTTGACACCAGCGTGGCCCCGAAACCCGCGCTGACCTCGGAAGATTTCTCCTTTATGTTGCAGCAAAAGCCGGGCGCCTATTTGTGGTTGGGGCAGGGCGATGGCAGCGCCAAACCGCTTGCGCCACTGCATCACCCAAACTATGACTTCAACGACAATGTGCTGCCGCTGGGCGTGAAATGGTTTGTCGAGGTTGTCAAAAAGCAGCTCGAACATCGACTGACTCTCTAGTTTATTTCCCGCGTTTTATTTCCTCACGGGCATCCCACGGCGGATGCCTTTTATTTTCTCGCCTTTCTTCAGAGCACGTTCATTAGTTACAACATACTAAAATTCTTAATACCATTGTGCACCGAGTCGAATTCATTCAAAGCCTGTCAGTAAATAGGGCGCAGATATTCCCGTCGTGAGGATAAGGCGAGGGCAACCTGAAATGAAAATTAAGCAGAGCGAAATTAACCGCGTTAGCGCGCCGAAAACCGCATGATATTTTTTTCACACCGTCATTACGGCACGAAATAAATCGGGGGATTGAGATACTAATTCAAATTCTGACTGCGCCCCGAATTAACCGAATGAGGTATTGCCATGCACAACGTATTGAATACACCCCTTGCCACCCAGGATGAAACAGACTGGCTTGCACTGCGTGAACAGCATGTTCCACGCGGTGTGGTTACCGCACATAATCTGGTGATAACCAAAGCCAAAGGCTCGGAAGTCTGGAGCGATGAAGGTCGCCGCTATCTGGATTTCGTCGGCGGGATCGGCGTGCTGAACGTCGGTCATAATCATCCGGAGGTCGTCAGGGCGGTGCAAAAACAGCTTGAGAATGTCTCTCATGCCTGTTTCCAGGTAGTCGCTTATCCTCCTTATATCGAATTGGCCAAACGTCTCAATAAAGTGGTCGGCAAGGGCGAGCATTATAAATCGGTGCTGTTTACTTCGGGCGCGGAAGCGGTCGAAAATGCGGTGAAAATTGCCCGTTCTTATACCAACCGTTCCGGCGTGATTGTATTTGACGGCGCTTTTCACGGCCGTACATTATTAGGCTGTGCGTTGACCGGCATGAGCCAGCCTTATAAGCAAAACTTCGGGCCTTTCCCGGGCGATATTTATCGTATTCCCTATCCTAATGCCTTCCACGGTATTACGCCGGAAGATTCCCTGAAAGCGCTGGAAACCCTGTTTGCCACCCAGACCTTGCCCGACCGCGTGGCCGCCATTCTTATCGAACCGGTGCAGGGCGACGGCGGTTTCCTGCCTGCGCCAAAAGCCTTTATGCAGGCGTTGCGCGACCTGACTCAGCGTCACGGCATTCTGCTTGTCTGTGATGAAGTACAAACCGGCTTTGGTCGCACCGGAAAAATGTTTGGGTTCCAGCATTCGGATATCACGCCGGATCTTATCACCGTGGCAAAAAGCCTCGGCGGCGGATTGCCGATATCAGGCGTAGTCGGCAAAGCCGAAATCATGGATTCTCCTACACCTGGCGGGTTGGGCGGCACCTACGGTGGCAACGCGCTGGCCTGCTCGGCGGCGCTGGCCGTACTCGACGTGCTGGAAAACGAGCGTCTGCTCGAGCGCTCCGTGAAACTGGGTCAACAGCTTGAAGCGCACCTGCAGCAGCTGGCAGAAAAATATGCCTGCATCGGTGAAGTGCGCGGCGTGGGCTTTATGCAGGCGGTGGAAATTGTCGATTACGACACGGGCAAACCCGACGCCGCCTTGACGGAAAAAATTCTGCACAGCGCCTGCGATGCCGGTTTGCTGCTGATCAAATGCGGGCTTTATCGCAACGTGATCCGCTTCCTGGCTCCGTTGGTGACGACCGATGCCCAGCTGGAAGAGGCGATGCACATCTTTGATATCGCACTGGCGCGTGGAACCGGGCGGTTGGATTAATTTTTATCCATTTATTTCAATGAGTTTCGAAATTATTTCCCGCTGAAAACTCTCTGCGTCCGGCGCTGGTGTTTATATATAATATCGTGATATACCGTAGTGTAGTATTCATGAATTATATGTAATTTCAGGGTCGAATCAGGCGCAGAGGGACAGCTGCTCTTTATTCCGGGTCGACGCTCAAGATGACAGTGAGGTGCTATGAACGGCTTTTTAAAACTTGATCGCATCGACATCAATATACTGGTTCAACTGCAAAAAGATGGACGTATCAGTAACGTCAACCTGGCCGATGCGGTGGGGCTGTCGCCGAGTCCGTGCCTCCAACGGGTCAAACGTCTTGAAAGCGCGGGATACATCACGGGCTACGAGGCGCACGTCAATCTGCCGAAAATCACCGATTCCGTGACAGTATTTACCGAGGTGACGTTACAAGGTCACAGACGTGAAGAGTTTTCCAAGTTTGAAAACTGCATTCGTGAATACGATGAACTGATTGAATGCCATCTCATTACCGGCGGCTATGACTATCTGCTCCGTTTCATTACTCGCAGCATTGAGCACTATCAGGAAGTCATTGAATCTTTACTCGATAAGAATATTGGTATCGATAAGTATTTCAGCTATATCGTCATTAAATCCCCGATTATTAAAAGCAGTGTGCCGTTGCGTACATTGCTGACCCAGCAAATGCAAAACACCAATTAATCAGGCTTTATTTCTGCGGCTTTCGACCATGAAAACGGGTCGCGAGCCTTTATTGCAGAATAATGAGGGCTTTTTTACGTTTTTATGCTTTATTTTCGTTTTGTGATCGATCTCAATCTTGATTGCTGGGGAATAAACGAATAAGGTTTGTCCTATCGGCCTGTTAATTCTGTGGGCTTAATCAGGTTTCTAATCAAGATACATTCCTGGCGAGGGAGAAGACGCTTTTAAAGTTATGGCAAGGTTAATGGGTGGAGGTATTGAATGGTGTTAACTCGAGATTTTCTGCGTAACGCAGACTGCAAAACAGCATTCGGCAGCATTGACGAAACAATGTTACTGTCCTCGGAGCAACGCCTGGCCTCGCTCGACTGTACGCTGGCGAAAAGACCCGACCAAAGTCCGGTATGGATTTTTGGTTATGGATCACTGATGTGGAACCCTATCTTCGAGTCGGAAGAGGCCTGTCCGGCCACACTCAACGGCTATCATCGCGCATTCTGTCTTCGTCTCATTGCCGGTCGCGGCACCCAGGCACAGCCTGGCCGGATGCTGGCTCTCAAAGAGGGAGGCAAAACCACGGGACTGGCATTTCGTCTGCCGGAAGACAAGCTACGCGAAGACCTAGAGCTCTTATGGAAACGCGAAATGCTGACGGGTTGCTACAATCCGACCTGGTGCGAGCTTGAGCTTAGCGACGGACGTACGGTAACCGCATTGGTGTTTATCATGAATCCGCTGCATCCTCTGTTTGAAGCCGACACCAGTTATAAAGTCATCGCGCCCTTGATTGCCAGGGCTTCAGGTCCGTTGGGTACCAATGCCCAATACCTGTTTTCACTGGAAGAAGAGCTGAAAAACTATGGCATGCGGGATGACTGCATGAGTGAACTGGTTAATCAGGTGCGCATGTTGCTCGGCATTTCCCCTACGCCTTCTGCCGATATTCTGCTCGGCTAGCCTTATTCAAGTTACTAAGAGCCTGACCCAAAAGGGTTGGGCTTTTTTTTGCTTTCTGCGGAACTTTTACAAATTCCTTTATTGATACGCTTAACGGGAGTTGCAATCTTCCCGATGCTGAGCATAATGTGAACCGTTTTAATAACTATTCTCATTATCAATTTCAGGGAAATGTATGCACGCGCAAAAACAGGCTATCAGAGCGATAAAATCGCCACGTAAGCTGTTGTCCGTTTCAATCTCTACGGCGTTGGCGTTGTTTAGCCTGCCAGTCATGGCCGCGACTTCACCCGCGACCGCTTCCACCGGCAACACCAAAGCCGCCAATGGCGACACCATTACCGTGACCGCCGCGCCCGACAAGTTTACTTCCGGTGGCGACCAACTGGTTCCCGCGTATCTTGACGGCGGCTTTGCCAACGGCGGACGTCTTGGTTTTCTGGGGCAGCAGAGTGCAATGGATACGCCGTTTAGCGTTGTCAGCTACACCTCGAAACTGATGCAGGACCAGCAGTCCCGCACGCTTGCCGATGTGCTGAGCAACGATGCGTCAGTACAGACGGGCTATGGCTACGGCAACTATGCCGAAACCTTTGTCGTTCGCGGCTTCTCGCTCGACGGTGAAGACATCTCCTACGGCGGCCTGTACGGCATTCTTCCGCGCCAGATTATCCCGACCGATCTCGCCGAACGTGTGGAGCTGCTCAAAGGGTCCAGCGCTTTCCTTAACGGCGTTCCGCCGGGCGGCACGGGCGTAGGCGGGACCGTCAATATCGAACCGAAACATGCTACCGACACGCCAATCAACCACGTTTCCGTCGATTACGGTTCCAAATCGCAAATTGGGGGAGCCATTGATCTGGGCCGTCGCTTTGGTGATGAAAACCAGTTTGGCGTGCGGGTCAATATGGTGCACCGCGAAGGCGATGCCTCAATCGACAACATGAAAAACCGTTTGACGATGGGTTCCGTAGGCCTCGATTATCGCGGCGACCGCCTGCGCACCTCTCTCGATGTGGGCGTGACCAAGCAGTCGATTCATGGCGGACGTCCGGTCGTGTATCTGGGCAGCGCCACCGAAATCCCTTCCGTGCCGAAGGCGAGCAGCAACTACGGTCAGAAGTGGGCTTATACCGACATGACCAATGAATTCGGCCTGTTGAAAGCCGAATATGACCTTACCGATCGCTGGACCGTTTATGGTGCGGTCGGCGCGAACCACGACCACGAAGACGGCATCTACAGCTCGCCTACGCTCAGCGATAACGACGGCGATTTCAAGGCCAGCCGCATGACGGTGCCTTACCGCGCCGACAGCGTTTCGGGTCAGACCGGCATTCGCGGCAAGTTCGAAACCGGCTTCGTTAGCCACAGCGTCAATCTTGGCGTCAGCTCGCTGTATCGCAAAACTCGCAGCGCCTACACCCTCAGCAGCAGCTCGATTACCAGCAATCTCTATGACCCGATAGCTGTGGACGTACAGCCAGGCACGCTGTATGCCGGCGGCGATATGGCCAGTCCGGGCGTGGTCAGCCGCACGCGGTCCGAGGGTGTGATGCTCTCCGATACGCTGTCCGTGCTTGATGACCGCCTGCAGTTTATTGCCGGTCTGCGTCGCCAGAACGTGATGGTGATGAACTACGGCTATACCGGAGCAGAGACCTCGAAGTTTGATGAAACCAAAGTCACTCCGGCCTTTGGTCTGGTGGTGAAACCCTGGGAACACGTCTCCTTCTACGCCAACCACATTGAAGCGCTGCAACCGGGCGAAACGTCCGGAACTACCTATAACGGCGGACTGGTTACCAATGGTGGACAGGTTTCCGGCGTCGAGACCTCCAAGCAGAATGAAGTGGGGGTGAAGGCCGATTTCGGCCGTGTCATGACCTCACTCGCGCTGTTCGAGATTAAAAAGCCGGTGGGCATGTACTCAGGTAACGGCGATAGCACCTACACCTACGGCAACTATGGTGAAGTGCGCAACCGCGGCGTTGAGTTGAACCTGTTTGGCGAGCCGGTGTTGGGTGTGCGCGTCAACGGTAGCGCGACCTTTATGGATCCGCAAACCACCAAAACACAGGGTGGGGCGTATGATGGCAACGATGCGGTAGGCGTACCGCGCTACCAGTGGGTTGTCGGCGGAGAGTGGGATCTACCGGGTCTTAGCGGCGTGACCGCGACCGGTAAAGTGCTGCGCACCGGTTCACAGTACGCCAATGAAACCAATACGCTGAAAGTGGATGCCTGGACGCGTCTCGACCTGGGTCTACGCTATACCATGCCGCTCAAGGACAGCACCCTGACCTGGCGTGCCACAATGGAAAACGTGACCAACGAGAAATACTGGGCTTCTGCCACCGGCGGTTACCTGACGCAGGGCGACCCGCGCGAGTTCAAGCTTTCTGCGAGTTACGACTTCTAATTCAGACCCCACATAGCATGATAAAGGGGGAAGATGATTCCCCCTTATTTTTTATAATTTTTGACCGCCGCTCTGCAAACCCCGCCCGTTTCGCGCAACTTATAACCGTTTACGACACGTTATGCAAAAATGCATAACTAAAGTTCCCAAAGGACTTTATTGTCTCTTCAAAACTGCCCTACACTCCTAAAATCATTAGCAACTTCGCTATATTACAAGAGCGTCTATCAATGAAAAAATTGCTTCCGTCCATGCTTTTTGCAGCCATTGCTGCATCTTTTGGGGTACAGGCCGCGACACCGTCAAATACACTGGTCATTGCCCAGTCGCTGGATGATGCGTCAAGCTTTGACCCTGCGCAGGGTTTTGAACTGACCACCGTGCAGGCATTCAACAACGTTTATCAACGTCTTGTGCAATCCGATCCGACCAATCCCGTCGATTTAAAACCTGCGCTGGCCTCCTCCTGGCAGGCCGGAGCCGACGGCAAGAGCATGACGTTTACCCTGAATCCAAAGGCCACCTTTGCCAGCGGCAACCCGCTGACTGCCGATGACGTGATTTTCTCGCTGTCGCGCGTGGTCAAACTCAATCTTGAGCCTTCCTTTATTCTGACCCAGCTGGGCTGGAACAGTAAAAATGTCGAGACCTTCCTGACCAAGGTCGACCCTCAGCATGTGAAAATCAGCTGGACAGAAAATGTCAGCCCGACCTTCGTGTTGAGCCTGCTGTCGGCGCCTGTTTCATCCATTGTCGATGCGAAGCTGGTCCAGCAAAATGCCAAGGGCGATGATCTCGGCCATCAGTGGCTGAGTGACCACTCGGCGGGGAGCGGGCCTTACAAGATTCGGACCTACGTGCCGCATCAGGTGCTGGTGTTGCAGGCGAACCCTGCCTCGCCGGAAGGCGCGCCGAAGATCCCGACCGTGCTTATCAAGAATGTGCCGGATGCCGCCGCACGTCGTCTGCTTATCGAGCAGGGCGATGCCGATATGGCGCGTAATCTGGGTGCGGATCAAATGGCCGGACTGGAAGGCAAGGCGGGCGTCAAACCACTGGCCGTGCCTTATGCCTCGCTGTATTTCCTCTATTTCAACACCAAAGCTTCTCCGGCGCTGGGTAATCCGGCCTTCTGGGAAGCCGCGCGCTATCTGTTCGACTATGACCATATCGCCAAAGACTTGCTGAAAGGGCAGTTCCAGGTGCATCAGGCATTTCTGCCGGACGGCTATCTGGGCGCGCTGAATGACAATCCCTACAAGTTTGATCCTGCCAGGGCAAAGGCGATTCTGGAAAAGGCCGGGCTGAAAAATGTCAGCTTCACCATTGCCGTAACCAATCAGCCGCCGTATCTGGATATTGCCCAGGCATTGCAGGCAAGCTTTGCGCAGGCGGGCGTCAACGTCAAACTCGAGCCGGGCGTCAGTTCGCAGATTTCTCTGCGCGTGAAGTCTCACAACTACGATGCCACGCTGTCTTCGTGGGGGCCGGACTACTTTGACCCGAACACCAATGCCGCCGCTTTCGCCTATAATCCGGAAGACGGCAGCAACACGCTGGCCTGGCGCGCAAACTGGAGCATTCCGGCGCTGAGCAAGCAGACACTGGCCGCCACCGCCGAGAATGACAAGGCGAAACGCGTCGAAGACTATCGTCAATTGCAGCTTGCAGTACAGAAGAGTTCGCCGTTCGTGATTGGCCTGCAGGCGCGCAGCCTTATCGCCGTACGTGACAACATCAAAGGCTATGTGCAGGGCATCAACCCTGACATGGTGTTCTACAGCAAGGTCACCAAGTAATGATTGAAAGAACTCCTCCTGCCGGATTAGTCCGGCAGGGTTGGCGTTGGTCGGGCCGCCTGCTGGGCGGCCTTGTTTCGTTGATGCTGACTCTGCTCGGGCTGCTGGCCTTTACCTTTGCGCTTTCCCATCTCGCGCCGATTGACCCGACCATGCAGATTGCCGGCGACCACGCGAGTGAAGCGACCTATGCGCAGGTGCGCAAGGATCTGGGGCTGGATCAGCCAATGGCGGTGCAGTTCTGGCACTATCTCGAGCATCTGGCGCGCGGCGATATGGGCATGTCGAGCATTACCGGTCAGCCGGTATCCAGCGACTTGATGCACACCTTCCCGGCCACCGTAGAGCTTGCGACCTGCGCAATTATACTGGGTGCCATTCTCGGCATTTCGCTGGCATTGCTGTCAGTCTACAAACCGGGCAGCTGGCTCGACAACGTCGTGCGGCTCGTCTCGCTGCTGGGGTATTCGGTGCCGATTTTCTGGCTCAGCCTGCTGGGTCTGCTGCTGTTCTACGCGGTACTGCATTGGGCTGGCGGGCCGGGCAGGCTGGATGACGTCTACCTTTATACGATGGAACCCCGCACCGGTTTCGTGTTGATTGATACCTGGCTTTCCGGCGACCGTGAGATGTTCTTTAACGCCATCCGTCACATGTGGCTGCCGGTAACAGTGCTTGGGCTGCTGTCGATGGCGGGTATCACCCGTCTGCTGCGCGCCTCGATGCTCGGTGAAATCAACAAGGAATATGTAGTCCTTGCCCGTTCGAAAGGGGCGGGTCGTGCGCGCGTGCTGCTGTGCCACGTTTTTCCGAACGTGCTTGGAACATTGATTACCGTGCTGACCTTGTCCTATGCCAGCCTGCTCGAAGGCGCGGTATTGACGGAAACGGTGTTTGCCTGGCCCGGCGTGGGACGCTACCTGACCACCGCGCTGTTTGCCTCGGACACGCCCGCGATTCTTGGCTCGACGCTGTTGATAGGCACCTGTTTTGTGCTGCTCAATACGTTGGCCGACGCGCTGACCTATCTTCTTGACCCGCGAACCCGGTAAGCCTTATGACTCAACTTATTCCCGAACAACCTGCGCTCGCCCGCGTCGTTCCCGGTAAAGGGCCGCGCCGCCTGACGACGCTGACGATAGGCGCGGCGCTGGTCGTGCTGCTGGTGCTGGCCGCGCTGTTTGCGCCGTGGCTCGCACCGTTTGACCCCAACATTCAACACATTGAAATCCGCCTGCTGCCGCCGTCTTCCGCACACTGGCTCGGCACCGACGGATTCGGCCGTGATTTGCTGTCGCGCGTCATCTTTGGTGCGCGTCCCACTTTGCTGCTGGTGTCGCTTATTCTGCTGCTGACCATTCCGTTTGGCCTGCTGGTCGGGATAAGCGCCGGGTATCTGGGTGGCTGGGTCGAACGTATTCTGATGCGCTTCACCGATATCGTGCTCTCTCTGCCAAGCCTGGTGATGGCGCTGGCACTGGTCGCGATTATGGGACCCGGCCTGATGAACGGTGCGCTGGCGCTGGCGTTTACCAGCTGGCCGCCGTTTGCCCGTCAGGCGCGTGCCGAAACGTTGGCGCTGCGCCGCAGCGACTATCTGGCCGCCGCAAGAATGCAGGGCATTGGCGGTTTCCGGCTGATGGTCGGCCATATTCTGCCGTTGTGCCTCCCAAGCGCCGTGGTGCGCGCCGCACTGAGCCTTGGCGGCATTATTCTCGCCTCGGCCGGTCTGGGTTTTCTCGGCATGGGCATTCAGCCACCGACCGCCGAATGGGGATCGATGGTTGCCGAAGGCAGTAAAGTCATCTTCGACCAGTGGTGGGTTGCCGCCGCACCGGGCGGAGCGATTCTGTTTGCCAGTCTGGCCTTTAACCTGTTGGGCGATGGCCTGCGCGACAAGATGGATACCCGAAATGGCAATTAATTCCACCTCAAGGGACGCCGCCGCCGACAGCAATCTGCTGATCGCCAAGGATTTAACGGTCTATGTACCTGGCCCGCAGCCGGTCGAGCTGGTGAAATCGATTTCGTTTAGCGTCGGCCAGCAGCGCGTGGCGTTGGTGGGCGAGTCCGGTTCGGGCAAATCCATGACCGCCCGCGCGTTGATGGGGCTGTTGCCGCATCCCTGTGTGATGCAGGCCAGCCAGTTAACGCTGGGTGAACAGAGTCTGACGCACCTCAAGGAACGCGAGTGGAACCAGCTGCGCGGAAACCAGATTGCGATGGTCATGCAAGACCCCAAACACGCGCTGAATCCGGCGCAACCTATCGGCAGGCAGGTGGAAGAACCGCTGCGCCTGCACGGTCGTTTCAGCCGCAGCGAGCGCAAAGAGCAGCGGTTGGATATGCTCAACGCCGTCGGGCTGCCTAATCCGGCCCAGCTCAGCAAACTCTATCCGCATCAGCTTTCCGGCGGCATGGGGCAGCGCGTGATGCTGGCCATCGCGCTTATCAATCATCCGCGCTGGCTGATTGCCGATGAACCCACGTCCGCGCTGGACTTTGAAATGCGCGAACAGGTGCTGAAACTGATCGAACGACTGGTCGACGAGCGCAACATGGGGCTGGTGCTGATAAGTCATGACTTGCAGCAGGTCGCGGAATATACCGAGCAGGTGATGGTTATGTATAAAGGGCAGATTGTCGACCGACTGGCGTCCAGTCAGCTGGCTCATGCCACGCATCCCTATACCCACACGCTGTGGTCGTGTCGCCCGAGTCTGGCGACGCGCGGTGAAGTGTTGCCGGTACTGGACAGGGAATTACTGGCGCGTCTCGGCGCCGAGCAGGAGCCATCATGAGTCGGGAAATCATCGCCCAGCTGCATCAGCTGAGTGTGTCACATCGTCAGGGTTATGACGTTCGCACCGTAGTGCACGATGTCGATCTCACCATCAATCAGGGCGAATGTTTTGGGCTGGTCGGGCCTTCGGGCTGCGGAAAATCCTCATTATTATGGGTATTGGCCGGGCTGAATACACAGTGGAGCGGGGACATGACCCTGCTTGGGCATCGACTGTCGCCCGGCAAACCTTTCACGGGTCTGCTGCGCCGCGAAGTGCAGATGGTGTTTCAGGACCCGTATGCGTCGCTGCATCCCAAACATCGACTGCTGCGCACGTTGAGCGAACCTCTCAAGCTGCTGAAAGAACAGGATATCGAGCAGAAGGTGGCCGAAGGTTTTCGTCAGGTAGGACTGGATCCGGCGTTGATGCAGCGCTATCCGCATCAGTTGTCGGGCGGCCAGCGTCAGCGCGTCGCCATCGTGCGGGCCTTGCTGCTGAAACCCAAGCTGCTACTGCTGGATGAGCCGACGTCGGCGCTGGATATGTCGGTGCAGGCGGAGATACTCAATCTGCTGAACGAACTGAAAGCGGCGGGATCGCTCACCATGATTCTGGTCAGCCATGATGCCGATGTTATCGATCACATGTGTGACCGCCATGTGACGATGGCGAAGGGCATTGTGTTGAACTGACAGACTGGGTCCCTCATGAAGGGACCCTTTTTTTGCCTAGAGGGTAATGGACACGACTTTTTTGGTTTTGTAAGACTCGATGGCGGCTTCGGCCAGCAGCAATGCCTTGAGGCCATCTTCCGCCGTTACCGGCACCGGTTTATGGTCTTTCACAGCGGCGATAAACGCCTTCCACTGGCCGTTAAAGGCATCGTAATAGCGATCCAGCACGGAATACAGCGGTTTTTGCGACTGAATGCCGTGGTCTTCGGTCATTTTGATCACGGTCGTCGACGGCACATTATTCACCTGAAGACTGCCCAGCTGGCCATGTGCTTCAACGCGTTGATCATAGCCATAACCGGAACGGCGGCTATTGTTAATGGTGACAAGCTTGCCGGACGCGGTTTGCAGCGTAATGGAAATGACATCAAGATCGCCGCCTGCCGCTATCTCGGGATTGACCAGCGCCGCACCCATCGCAAACACGGAGACCGGCTCTTCCTGCAACAGGAAACGCGCCATATCGAAATCATGAATTGTCATATCGCGGAAGATACCGCCAGAATCCGGGAAGCTTTCGGCCGGAGGCGGCGAGGGATCGCGGGAGTTGATTTGCACATGCTCGAGCTTGCCGATGGCACCTTCGGACAGGGCCTGCTGCAAGCCGGCATGATTCGGGTCGAAACGACGGTTGAAGCCGACCATGAAGGGGACACCGCTATCCTTGATGACCTTGACGCAGGCTTTGACCCGTTCGATGTCCAGGTCGATAGGCTTCTCGCAGAAGATGGCCTTGCCCGCCCGCGCGGCCTGCCGGGCAAAATCTGCGTGAGTATCGTTTGGCGTGGCAATCAGAACAATGTCCACCTCGGGATGATTGATAGCCTCTTCGACAGACAACACCTTGGCGTGATATTTCTCGGCCAATTTTTTGGCGCTCTCCGAAGAGTGGCCTGAAACGGAAAACAGCACGGAATCGGGATTATCGTCGATGTGTTTTGCATGAACCTTGGCAATCCTGCCTGCCCCTAAAAGCGCAACTTTTAACATAGCGTTCCTCATCTCTTTATCATTCGTTGTTTTCAACCAATTAATATAGATGCTTTATTTCAATTCTGCCTAATTATGAAATATTTGGTTTCTTTTTTGTGGGGCGAGCGTCATGGCCGATAAAAAAGGGTGACGCCGAAGCGTGCAAATGCTCAGCCGCGGTGCAAGACGGCGGTCGGTGAAAAGAGGGCAACAAGCTAAGTGATTGAGAAGCAAAGCAGAGAGGGGAGATGAAAAGTTGGCACGCAAGATGCTTCATAAAGTTACCGACCTTTGGCTCGGTAAAATTCAATAAAAGAGGCGTCCGTTAGCGTTCAGATTGATGCGGTATCTGAGCGCTGGCAGGACGCTTTTTTTAGCTTTTTTGCTCCGAATACTAGCAGAAAGTCGCATCTTGAAGGAAGAAACGCAGAGGCGTTTCGAGACAAAATTTTTGCTCGATATTCCCCTGCCTACGCAATGTCATTATTTTTGCGTGCCGTCTTCAATCTTCGGCGGATAAGTTAAATCCTCGCCTTTACGGGTTTTCTCGACCTGTTTGGCCGTGACTGTCGCGCCCGCCGGATTACCAAATTGCGTGGTGACATAGTTGGCAACCTGGGCAATCTGCTCGTCGTTCAGCTGATTGGCAAAGGACGGCATCATCACCTCTCCCTGTTCCATATGGCGCTGTACGCCGGTCAGGATCACGGATACGACATTGCGACTGTCGGCAGCACCGGTGCTGGTGTGGTTAAACAGTGACGGATAGGCATGGAAACCTTTGCCAATGCCCTGACCGTTGGCGCCGTGACAGGCTGCGCAGTTGCTGTTGAACAGCGCAGAGGCAGACTGGTCGAAGGCAACCGCGCCTGCACGATCCGGGTAGACGTCGGTGGCCGGTTTACCCCATTGATCGCGCGGTTTGGTTTGATCCTTGTCGGCGACGGCAGGCACGGAACGCACATAGGTTGCGATGGCATTCAGGTCTGCATCGGTCAGATGCTGAAGACTGTGCTCGATGGCTTCCGCCATGGCGCCTGAGGCCGATGCCTTGCCCGCAACATAGCCGGTTTTCAGATAGGTCACCAGCTCCTGTTGAGACCAGTCACCGATGCCTGCCTTCTTGTCGGAAGTAATGTTGAACGCCGTCCATGACCCAAGGTCACCGCCGCCGAGAGTTTTATCGTTGTCCATGCCCATAGTCAGAGTACGCGGCGTATGACAGGTGCCGCAGTGCTCCATGGCATCGACTAGATAACGGCCGCGGTTCCACTCGTCACTTCTTGCCGGATCGTTTTTCAGCTCGCCCTTGTCAAAGTTGAACCATTTCCAGAACGTCATGCCCCAGCGCTGGTTAAACGGGAAAGAGAGGTCGGTTTTGGCCGGGGCCTGATGGACGCCTGGCAGCGACATCAGATAGGCTTTGATGGCCAGCACGTCGTCACGCTTCATTTTGGTAAAAGAGTCATAAGGCATTGCCGGATACAGCTGCTGTCCGTCCTTGCCCACTCCGTCACGCACGGCGCGTACAAACTCGTCATCGCTCCAGTCACCGATACCAAACTCTTTGTCAGACGAAATATTGGTGCCATAAATGACGCCAAACGGCGAAGCCAGCGGATAACCGCCGCCGAATTCCGCCGATTTCGGCGCGCCCGGCGCGGTGTGGCACGCGGTACAGTCTGCGGCGGTAGCCAGATAGGCACCGCGTTTAATCAGGTCTGCCGAATGCGAGGCATCGTCGGCAAAAGCGCTGGTGGCGGCTGCCAGCGGCAAAAGGGCCGCCAGCAAATAGTTCTTTTTCATTTCCACATCCCCATGCGGTTCCCAAAGTGGGCGACCGCAATTGCTCAGAAGAATCAGGCCAGGCTTTTCAGCACCGTATCTGCCATGCGAAGCGCCAACGCCGTACCGGTTAACGTCGAGTTAACGGTGGAAGCGGAAGGCATGATCCCGGTACCGGCGATAAACAGGTTCGGGTGGTCATGGGTACGACAGTCGCCGTCGACCACGGAATCCTTGGGATCGCTGCCCATGATCATGGTGCCGGTGATGTGCTGGTTGTTGTTGTAAACTCCCCGCTTGCTGAACACCACGTCGGTGCCGCCCATGCTTTCGGCAATTTTCTGGAAATCGAGCATCGACTGGTCATAGCCTTTATGCACGTATTCCGGGAAACGGTAATAGACCTCAAGACGCGGAATGCCCCATTCGTCTTTCTCGGTTTTGCTCGGCACGACGCGGTTTTCAGGCTCCGGCAGCATCTCGAGCAGGCAGTTCATCAGCACATAGCGCTCGGCCTGATAGGCCAGCTTTTCATTCAGCGCCTTGCCGTAGTAACCCTGTTTGACCAAACGCTCCGTCAGCGTGCGCACCGGCGAGGTGTTTGCCAAATCGACGCGCAGCGCGGAACGTTCGGAACGGAATGCCCCGTCACGCAGGTTGTTGATGCTGCCCGGACGCATCGGCCCACGGCCAAACCACACCGGCTCATCCGCCAGAAACTCGACAGCGGTGCCTGGGTGGTCCATCAGGTTGCGACCCACCATGCCGGAGCTGTTGGCGATGCCGTCTGGATATTTGTCGCTGGTTGAAATCAGCAGCAATTTTGGACTTTCCAGCCCGTTCGCTGTCAGCACGAAACGTTTGCCGGTGACTTTATGCGTCTGTTTTTCAGAATCGAGATAGTGCACGGCCACGATGTTGCCGCTGTCGTCGGCCTCGATGTTGTAAACCACGGCGTTGGCAATGACGCGCACCCCGGCTTCCACCGCCTTGCGCGCGGAGATGCCGCCGTGATACTGCGCATCGATAGGACATACCGGCATGCAGTTGTTGTTCCCGCAGCAGGCAGGGCGGCCGTCATAAGGAATGCTGTTACGCGCCTGTGGACCGATTCCGACTACGTACCCCAGAGGAGCCACGCGTTCTTTGATTCGCTCGAACCCGTAGGACAGAGGAATGCCCGGCAGCGGATAAGGCGCAGAGCGCGGTGAATCCAGGTCATCGTCGCCGGATACGCCCATCTGGATTTCCGCTTCGGTGTAATAAGGTTCCAGCTCTTCATAGCTGATAGGCCAGTCGCGACCCACGCCGTACAGCGTTTTCAGCTTCATGTCGTTTGGCAGCAGGCGGAATGCCTGTCCTGCCCAGTGCCAGGTGGTTCCACCTACGCCGCGCAGATACTGGGCCGCATAAATATCCGGTCCTTTCTGAATCAGATAGTGGTTGTCCTTTGGCTGGAACTTGGGCTGAGGTGCCCAGGGTTTGGGGGGATACGGCTCGGTAAAGTCGCCCTTGAGCGGCGACTGACGGAACAGCTCGACGGCTTCGTCGCGCTTGATAAAAGGACCCGATTCCAGCATCAGTACCGAGACACCGGCTTTCGCCATTTTTTCCGCAGCCAGTGAACCGGCGATACCGGCACCAATGACGATAACGTCTGCGTGTAATGAATCAGCCACGGGTAATGACCTCGCTATCAGGTTTGTGGATCCAGAAGTTAGGTTCGCCGACCGCATAGCTTGGCGGTAATACGCTGTCTTTCACGAGTTCATAGCTCACTATATTTTCAAAACCGATACATAACTGACTTCCCGGCTGACCCACCACGCCGAGATACCAACCATTGACCAGCTGCTGATAAAGCTGACCCAGCGCAGCAGGTTGCTGTGCCAGCAACTGATGCAGGGGATCACCTATCACATCGCTGTGGGCATCGAGCAGCGCCACCAGCGCGTCGAGCTGGACATCAAGCTCTTCGTGGTGAAGCCAGCTGTACAAGGCCTGCCCAAGATGCGGCTCGAGGTGCTCCATTGCGGTCAGCTTTCTGGAAAGCTGCATGAAGTTATCTGGCATCGTCACTGCCGACGCCATTGGCGGCGCAGCGTGCGCCTGATTGCCGAATACACTGCTACCGAGCAGCTGGCTTCCAAAACCAGCCGCAAGGAGGCTCGCAGTACCCAATACCATTCGGCGGCGTGAAAGATTGATCATGGTGGTTTTCCGTAAAATCATTCGGTTAAAACAGTCCGTTTAAGCCGGGCCCCTGTAAAACGCCTTTTTAAAACAATCGAATCAATAGGTTCGAATAACCCAAAATGTGACTGAGATATTTTCAAATGTTTCGCGGATGTTAATTCACTTCTTTTCGTAAGTGAATAAATGGTTTAGTAAGTAAAGTAATTAATTAGGGGTATCTAGCGAGGTTTTTGGGAAAAAACGGGCCTGAAGGCCTCGTCATGTCTGGGGTTATACAATTTGTGCTATTGCGAACCGATTGATACATTTCAAAATTGGAAAAAAACAAAAATGTGAGCTATAGCACTATTTTTAACAGGGGAATAAAGGGGATTTATACCGTATTCAGGGTATTGAACTGGCGGTCAGGATGAGCGTCCGATAGAGCTCGACACTGTTCTTCAGAGAGGAGATGGCACAGAATTCATCCGTTTGATGCGCCTGGGAAGGTTCACCCGGCCCGAGGATCACACAGGGCGGATGACCCAGCGCGGCGAGCAAAATGGCTGCATCGGTAAAATAGGGAACAATACGCGGCGTGATGGGGACGTCATGATAAGGCTGGCAGAGCGCGATGGTTTGGAGCACCCACGGATCGAGGACGTCGGTAAGCACGGCGGGGAGGTCAACGAGTGGCGTAATCGTGACGGCGTCACTTAAGTGCTGCTGTAATCGTTGCGTAATATCAGGATGATGGAGAGTAGGATCGGTGCGCATATCGACATCAAAACTGGCGCGGTCCGGCACGGAGTTGATATTGAGACCACCGCGCATGGCACCTACATTCAGCGTCGGCTGCTTCATCAGCGGATGCGCCGGACCCAGTTCAAAGCTGCGAATTTTGCCAATGGCATCGGCGGCGAGATAAATGGCGTTGATGCCAAGTTCCGGCATCGCGCCATGCGCCGTTTTTCCTCGCGTTTCACAGCGCAGCCAGAGTGCGCCCTTGTGACCCATCACCGGATAGTTTTGCGTAGCTTCACCCACGATAACGGCAAGGGGTACAGGCAGTTCGATATCGGGGTCGGCAATTAACGCACGCGCACCGTCGCAACCGGTCTCTTCGCCGCCGGTCAGGAGAAGCACAACACCGTTGCCGGCCTGAATAGCCTGCTTTTCCTCCAGACTGGCAACAATAAACGCGGCTACGGCGGCCTTCATATCGCTGCTGCCGCGACCGTAGAGTCTCCCTTCGGCGATTTCGCTGCCGAAAGGATCGTGCTGCCATTCTGCACTGCCGAGCGGCACGGTATCGAGATGTCCCGAAAAGGCCAGCGGCTTGCCGCTGTGAGTGCCGCGCAACCGCGCGATAATGTTCATTCTCCTGTCGCCAAAAGTGTGTCTCGTGACCTCAAATCCCCTCTGTTGCAGGAAATCCGCGAGCCACGTCAGGCAATCCTGTTCGTTTCCCGGCGGATTGATGGTGTCGAAAGCCAATAGTTTCTGCGCAAGTTCAATTACCTTGCGTTCAATGATGGCCTGTTCACGGTCGATTGGGTTGTCGCGCATAAGTTCCTGGTGTTGGGCAATATAAGTCAGACAAAGTTTAAAAGGGTTCAACGCTTGCCAAAGACGCGCTGCGGATTGGCGATAAGCAGTTGTTCCAGCTGTTCGCCCGTTACGCCGTGACGGCGCAATCGTGGCACGAAGTGCTTGAGAATATAGCCATAGCCGTGACCGCCGAAGCGGGTCAGCATGGTTTTCAAAAAGACATCCTGGGAAAGCAGCACCTGCTGGATAAAGCCGTCGTCGATAAGCTCGCAGATGGCGCGTGCATTCTCTTCATCCGACGGTGACTGCGCACTTTCATCGGCATAGAAATAGTTCATGCCAATCATGTCGTATTCCAGAAATGCTCCGCGCTCGGCCAGCGTGCGCTGATAATTTTTGTCGGCAAAACTCGGGTTCATATGACAAAGCACCGTGTGGTGCAGGTCGGCACCTTCTTCCGCCAGAATATCCAGCACCTTGTGTCCCAGCCGCTCCCAACCCGGCAGATGCACTTCGATGGGCACGCCGGTGGCGGCATTGGCGCGGCCCGCAGCCCGTAGCGACTTCTCTTCGCTGGCGGTAAAGGCGCTGGAAACGCCAATCTCGCCAATAAGTCCCGCAATGACTTCCGGTTTATCGTCAAAGCCGCCCACATCGTAAATAATCTGATCGGTCAGCGTTTCCAGCGAATGCGTTTTCACATAGGCCGGATGCGAAGGCTCAAGGTAAAATCCGGTGCCCATGACGATATTTAATCCGGTTAAACGTGAAATGCGTTGCAGAGCTTTAGGGTCGCGACCAATGCCGATATTGGTAGGGTCGACCACCGTTTGACCGCCAAGCGCCTTGAACTTCATCAGTTCTTCGATAGCCAAATCGACATCGAACAGCTGGCAGTTGTCGCGACTCGAGAGCGGATTGAGCGACAGTTCGCCGAGATTCTCCATCCGCATCGGCATTTCGGCAATATGCCTGTCGCTACAGCAGCAGGGCGGCACCCATTTTCCGGAGGCATCGAGCAAGATATGTTCATGCATCAGCGTAACGCCCAACGCGCTGACCGGCATCGGCCCGAGTACGGTCGTGACATGGCCGCTGGCGACGCCGAGCGGGAAAGGGTCGGGATGACGAAACAGTGAGGCTGAATTCATGGCGCTATCCTTTGCGGGTTCGAACCGGGTTGAAGATGCGGGTATTGAGCCAGATAGCCAGCAAAATGATAAGGCCGGTCGCAATCTGTGTATAGAAAGGCGAGAGGTGCGAAAGGATTAATCCGTTCTGAATCACGGCAATGGACAGCGCGCCAAGCAGGGTGCCGATAATGGTGCCGAACCCGCCAAAAAGACTGGTGCTGCCCAAAACCACGGCGGCAATGACCTGCAATTCAAACCCTTCACCCTGATTCGACGAGCCGCTGCCAAGACGCGCGGTAATGATCATGCCCGCCAGCGCCGCCGCCATGCCGCTCAGCATATAGACCCAGAGTGTCATGGAGCGGGTATTGACGCCCGCACGCCGTACACCTTCGCGATTGGCGCCAATCGCGGTGACATAGCGGCCAAAGCGCGTGTGGTTGAGCAGAATATGGCCGACCAGCAACGCGAGCACGCCCAGAATGGCGGGCAGTGGCAGCCCGAATAACCATGCGCGACCCAGCCAGACAAAATTGCTGTCTGCCGGAATCGGAATCGAATAACCCTGCGTCAGCAACAGAGCCACGCCGCGGATCACGGCAAGGGTTGCCAGAGTAACGATAAACGCCGGGATGCCTTCGTAGGCAATGAAATAGCCATTGATTGCACCAATGAACGCGCCCAGCGCCAGTCCACCGAGCAGCACCACCGGCCACGGCAAGCCCCAGGTATTAAGCGCAATCGCCGACAGTGCGCCGACCAAAGCCAGGGTGGACCCCACAGACAGGTCGATCCCACCGGTGGTAATGACCAGCGTCATGGCGGCTGCCACAATCAGCAGCGGCGCACTCTGGCGAAGAATATTCAGCCAGTTGAAGCGCGAAAAGAATTCGTCGGTGGAAAAAGTAAAAACCGCGCAGCAAAAGATAAAGAAAACCGCGATGCTGACTACGCCGGAGTGATTATGCAAAATGCGGCGCGAGAAAGAATGTTTAATCAGTCTTGGACTCGACATATTCACGATGCTCATGGAATGACCTCAACAGGACTCAGTGATGAACGGTTTCACGCGCCGAGTGTGCATCAAACTTCTGGCCGACAATCAGATTCACGATGTCGGACAGACTGGTGTCGGCAATCTTTCTTTCGGCCACGTTGGTGCCTTCGTACATCACCATGATGCGGTCGCAGACCAGGAAAAGATCCTGCAAGCGGTGGGTGATGAGAATCACACTGACGCCGCGTGCGCTGACACGACGAATCAATTCCAGTACCGCCTCGACTTCGGCCACGGCCAGCGCGGCGGTAGGTTCGTCCATGATGAGCACTTTTGGGTCAAAGGCCGCCGCCCGGGCAATGGCAATCGCCTGACGCTGCCCGCCCGACAGATTACGCACCAGAAGGCGAGTGTCGGGAATGGAAATCCCCAGCCCTTTGAGCATGTCACGCGCCTGTTCGTGCATCTTTTTTCATCGAGAAAAGGGATCCCGAGAATTCGGGTTTGCGGCTCGCGGCCCATGAACAGATTGCCGGCCACGTTGACCAGTGTCGCACAGCGACAGGTCCTGATACACCATTTCAATGTGGCAGCGCCGGGCATCGGAAGGGTTGGCAAAGCCGACCTCCTCGCCGTCGATGCGCAGCGTGCCGCTGCTAGGCACTACGGCACCCGCCAGAATCTTGGTCAGGGTCGATTTTCCGGCCCCGTTATCGCCGACCAGTCCCAGAACTTCGCCGGGAGCCAGACTGAGATTAACGCCGCGAAGCGAGCGGATTGAACCGTAGGTTTTGGTAATGTTTACCATTTCAACCCTCGGCGGGCCTGACAGGTCTCTGGACATAAATCGGCTCCATTACAAAGGGCAGGCGGAGGAAACAGGTAAACCTGCTTTTAAGACGCGCCGTTACTGTCATTTCCGATTTCTCTCTCCTTGTAAACCGGTTTACCCAAATGACAAAAATAACGGCGAATCTTTTCTCCGGCCCAACCTGTTATTGCAAAAATGAGTTTGGATATCTGAGTCGCCGAAGGGAGAGAAGCAGTAACCATGCCAATTAATCTGCCCCGATGACGCAATCTCGACGAGCCTGAGCGCTATCCCCATCTTTAAGCCTTTAATAATCATTGAAATAAAAAATGATGAACCGCTATAAAAATTGTTCGCGCGTTAAATCAAAGACGCTAAAAGGCACGGCACAGCCCAATGAATTATAGGCGTGTTGCGCCAAAAATGAGCAAAAGCCCCAAAGTGGGGCGAGATTATCGGATGCGGGGGGTAGCGATAGAATCGCGGGCAATCCACTCAACCGGAATGCGAGTGACAGGGGCGACGTTTTCGTCATCATCGTTGAACAGCTTGACCAGCTTTTCAACGGCGGTACGCCCTAATTCACGTGCCGATTGGCGGATGGTCGAGAGTCGCGGTGTGATTAAATCGGAATAGATGGCGTCATCGAAACCGACCAGCGAAAGGGCATGCGGCGCGCTTAATCCCTTGGCACGCAGGCCGTCCAGCAGACCCAGCGCCAGATAGTCACTCGCGGCAAATACGGCCGTAGGCGGAGCGGGCAGAGCAAGGAGATGCTCCAGCGCCTGTCGGCCAAAGGTGCGGTCGTAGTTGCCGTACAACACCCGTGAAGGGGCATAGTCCAGACCGCTATTCGCCAGCGCCTGCTGATATCCCTGATGGCGTTCACGCACGCTCATCAACTGGCCGGGACCGCCGACAAACGCGATGTGCCGGTGTCCGGCATCAATCAGAGCCTGGGTGGCGAGCTCGCCGCCGTGCACATTGTCGGAGAAGACTTTGGGCAGGGTACATCCGGGCACATCTTCATCAATCAACACGACATGGCGTTGATCTTTTAATTCGATACATAACTGGCCGTTATCCGGGCGGTTGGTGGCAAACAGCAGACCATCGACCTGGCGAGTGTCCAGCCAGCGAATAAACTGGCACTCTTTTTCGAGATTGTTGCGGGTAACGCAGAGCACCAGACTGTATTTATGGGCGGAGGCAGCTTCTTCGGCGGCGTCGGCCAATTCAGCGAAAAAGGGATTGGCGATATCGGGTAATACTAATCCGATGGTCTCGCTGCCGCCCATACTCAACCGGCGCGCGAGGCTGTTGGCGCGATATCCGAGCGTGTTAATCGCGTCTTCGATTCGTTGAATGGTCTGCTGCGGCAAGATGATACTGTTATTCATGTATCTTGATACGGTGGCTTTTGAAAGGCCCGCCATATTCGCGACATCCGATAACACAACCCGTTTGTTAGCCATAATTTATCCCTGCTGTCTGGCGGAATGGCCGTTGACACAAAGCCTGTTTCGCACTAATCCTAAATTAAAGACAGCATATTACAAAGCGGCGAACATAAACGAATTAAATCACGTTCCACAATCAGTATGGGATAGGTTGGCGGTCACCGACCTCCTGATCGGGATGAATTTCCTCAAGCTCCAGAATATGATTTCGGGTTCTTCTTTTCTCGACAAATCGGACGATTTTGAAGCTTGCAAGCGGAGAAAATAACGACTCTTTCTCACTTTCGACCCTATTTCTGCCGCGATTTGGCAAGGCACTGGTTCCTAGAATCCGGTAGGTGAGTTTATCCGGTAAATCGGACTGTGCCGCAAAGGTTTCGGCGACGTCTGACTGATTGGAGACGGACATAATGCTTTTTGAGTGGACAATATCGCCGGGTTTCATGGATTTCAATTGCTCAAGGCCGGCGGCACTCAAACCTTGCCCGCGATGACTGTAAGTCTGTCGGGTGCCTTCCCGGTTATAAACCGAATCGGTATATATTGAGGTCATGCCTCTATTCCAATCTTTGATAACCGATTTGATATCCTGCAAAATACTTTTGCCATCCTGACCATAAAATACTGCGTCACCGTGGCGTCTCGTAATTTCACTTTGTACATCACTTGCTGAAATGAGAGAGATTTTTCCGCTTCTCAAACTCTTGTTGATAGCCGTAAAACCGACATTGGTGGAATAGACATCCTGAAAAGCCAACCTTATTTCGGGTGCGAGTTGTGGCTTGGTGGGAGCCTTTATCTTCATTTTTTGCATGGCAGAGGTCAGCGAAGCCGCTTTCGATATCGATGAAATATGCTGATAAAAAAGTCTTAGTGCCGCCTGAACGTCCGGTAAGGCGAATCCCTTGTCTACGAGAATATCGCTCAGGATATTTAAGGTAGCGTTGGGATCTTCATTATATTTTTCAATGAAGTCGGGGTTTTTTTTCATGCCCATCGCATGTGATAAAATCTCTTTCACGCGAGGGTTGGGTTCCTGGGCGCTGGTTGATTGAAGCGTGCTGGATCTGGGCGAGGCAGAGGTGCCTGCTTTGGGAACTGCCTGTTTGCCTTTAAACATGATTAACGTCCAGATAACGAGATATCATTCAGACTAGGTGATTAATTTCAAACAGATAAGGTGGAACCCTTCCTTCGTGAATCTCGACGGGTTTGTCAGGGCGAAATTAATCGCCAATTTCCTCTTGACAATTCTTGCGCCATATTTGATTGTTATCGGCAATTACCCGCATCACCGTTTTATCGAAATAGCGCCGTTTGGAACGCCACTATTCGACGACATACCGAACTTTTCCTGTCTGACCCGCCAAACGTCAATCGACCGATCGCCTTTAAATAAGCCGCGCTAGGTGTGGACTTATTGAGACGATCCTCCGTCGATATTTATCGTTGTCCTCGTCAATTTAAGGATGTGGTTATGTTGATTAATGCCGGTAAGCCCTCTTTTTCCTCTCAACTCGCCCGTTTTACCCGTACCACGCTCGCCGTCGCGACGTTAAGCCTGCTATTTTCAGCGACTGTCAACGCGGCCGAATCCCCAACTTATGCCATGGTGCAAATTAACCAGCAGGCCTTGTTCTTTAATCAGATGAATAAAGGGGCCGCCGACGAAGCTAAAAAGTCGGGGGTCAAACTGGTTATTTTCAATGCCAACAATAATCCTGTTGCCCAGAATGACGCAATTGAAAACTATATTCAGCAGGGTGTGAAAGGCATTATGGTTGATGCCATTGACGTCAACGGGATTATGCCCGCCATTGCCGAAGCCGCCGCCAAAAATATTCCCGTTATCGCCATCGATGCCGTCCTGCCTGCGGGGCAGCAGAAAGCGCAGGTTGGCGTCGACAATATCAAGGGCGGTGAAATACTGGGTCATTACTTTACCGATTACGTTAAAAAGAGCATGGGCGACAAAGCCAAGGTAGGCATTGTAGGTGCACTGAATTCCGCTATTCAAAACGATCGCCAGAAAGGTTTCGAGAATACCCTGAAAGGGCATTCAGGAATTAGTGTCGTGGGCGTCGTCGATGGGCAAAATATTCAGGACAATGCTCTGACCGCGGCAGAAAATCTGATTACAGGCAACCCGAGCATGACAGCAATATATGCCACCGGAGAACCCGCGCTGCTCGGCGCGATTGCTGCGGTAGAGAATCAGGGGCGTCAGAAAGACATAAAAGTCTTTGGCTGGGATCTGACTTCAAAAGCGATTTCGGGTATCGATCAGGGATATGTCACCGCCGTCTTGCAGCAGGATCCCCTCAATATGGGCGTCGAGGCCGTCAAGGCGATGAACAAGATTGTTGCCGGTCAGGCCGTGACCAAGAATATCAATGTGCCTGCGACCGTGGTCACCCAGGCCAATGTCGATAAATACCGCGCCGAGTTTAAATAATCTGAAAAGTAGAGGGGTGCGCGAAGCCGGTCACTGAATGCGTTGAGTGATCGGCCTGGCGCAAGGTTTGTCCAGCGCGGATAAGTGATAACGCGTCAGGGCGCGGCAAGGATATCGGCAAGCTCCTGCTGGTTCGGGAAGGCGCTCAGCGTGCCGGTTCTCGCCGATAGTGATTGCCGAGGCCATTGCAGCGCAGACTAAATCTTGCCGGCAGACCGGTAACCGACGTTTGAGTGCCGACGCGAGCATCACGGCGAGGAAGGTGTCTCCGGCCCCTGTAGTATCGACGACTTCAACGGGCGCAGCGGCTATCTGCTGGCGCTGGTGGGCGTCCAAAAGCAGCGCGCCGTCAGCGCCGAGGGTGATAATGACCTGACCGACCCCCGCCTCGAGCAGACTTTTGGCCGCGTGGGCTATGTCAGACACACCGCTTAACCCTTGCGCCTCGAGTTGATTGACCACCAAAATATCTACCAGAGGAAGAATCGCCTTGAATTGAATAGTAAAGGGGGAAGGGTTGAATACCGTGGTTAATTTATTTTCACGGGCAAGGCGAAATATTGCCTCGGTTTTTTCGGCCGAGAAATTACCCTGTTGTAATACGACATCCTGCTCGCAGGATAATGACAATGCCTGATGAATATCGTCCAGCGACAATGCTTGCGCTGCCGTGGTTGTCGTTATTATGGCATTGTCTCCGTCGGCGCAGGTAAATATTAGCGAACTGTCGGTTCGCGCCGCGCAAAAATAGTCAGGTCGCAGCGTGAGCGGTTCGCGGTTTATTGTTTCCCTGCACCATTGCCCCTGCGTGTCATTGCCAAGGGCGGCGACAAGTGTGGTATCAATGCCGCAGCGGGAAAGGATGATGGCCTGATTGGCGCCTTTTCCGCCGAGATCCTGATGGGTTTTAATTCCATGAATGGACGCCCCTTTGGCGGGCAATTCATTAATCATAAAGGTTTCGTCAACGCCAATATTGCCGACAACGAAGACTTTCATACTGTATTCCTTGAGGAGAGTGATGTTATGGCATCTATATCAGCAGAAAAAAACAGCGCAATACAAGAGATATTTTCAAGAAAGAAAGCAATAATTGGCGTGGTCCATTGCGAGCCTTTTCCGGGGTCGCCTAATTACCGTGGAAAATCAATCAATCAAATTATGGATATTGCATTAAGTGATGCCGAAGCCTATTTGACAGGCGGCGTTCATGGACTGATTATTGAAAACCACGGCGATATTCCCTTTTCAAAACCGGAAGACATCGGCTATGAAACGGCGGCATTTATGGCAGTCATTACCGATAGAGTAAAAAAAGAGTTTGGCTGTCCGCTCGGCATTAATGTTCTCGCCAATGCCGCCATTCCGGCTCTGGCGACGGCATTGGCGAGTGGCGCAGACTTTGTGCGCGTCAATCAGTGGGCCAATGCCTATATTGCCAATGAAGGATTTATCGAAGGGGCCGCCGCCAAAGCCCTGCGTTATCGTTCGCTGCTGCGCGCCGAACACATCAAGATTTTTGCCGATAGCCACGTCAAACACGGCAGCCACGCGATTGTGGCCGACAGAACCATCACCGAACTTACCCGCGATGTCGATTTTTTCCAGGCCGACGCGGTGATAGCCACCGGACAGCGCACCGGCGATACCGCCACGCTTGATGAAATAGACGAAATCGGGGCGGCAACCTCATTGCCCTTGCTGGTTGGCTCCGGCGTTACGCCCGGCAACATTTGCGAAATTCTTCAGCGTACGCAAGGCGTTATCGTAGCCAGCACGTTGAAATATGGCGGCGTGTGGTGGAATCAGGTCGAGCCTGAACGGGTGAAACATTTTATGGCGATAGCGCAGGCCGAGCTTGGAGACTGAAGATGAGTACGCAAACAAGCTTTACCGACCAGTTACTGGCGCGGAATCAGGCAGTCTGGCAGGCAATGCAGCAGCATCCGTTTGTCACCGATATCGAGCAGGGCAAACTGGATGCGTCGGTATTTAATCAGTATCTGGTCTTTGAAGGCGATTTTGTCGCAACGGCCATCCAGATATTTTCCTACGCGGTTATCAAAGCGCCCAGCATGACCCATCAGCGCAGGTTGATTGGTGTATTGGACGCGCTGGCCAACGAGCAGATTGCCTATTTCGAGCGCGTCATGCAAAAACGCGGTGTCTCCGCCGAGGCTTATCTGCGCTCGACGCCGGACGTTTACCGATTCAGTCAGGGCATGCTGCGCGTGGCAGAAACCGGCAGCTATGCAGAAATCCTTACCCTGATGTTTGGTGCCGAATGGATGTATTACCAGTGGTGCAAGAGGGTAAGTCAGGCAGAAATCCGCGATGCGGATGTCAAAGACTGGGTGGTGATGCACGCCGAACGGACCTTTATCGAGCAGGCAAGCTGGCTGAAGGCAGAACTGGATACGCTGGCCGCCACTCTCAATCACTTGCAGCGGGCGCAGCTTTCGGCGTTATATGCACAGGTGTTGCAGTGGGAAATCGATTTTCACAGTGCGGCCTATTTCAATTAACGCCACTGGCCGGTTTACCTGTCTCGTTGTCGAAACAGGTAAACCTTTCACCCTTTACCAGCTTATGCGGCACTCATCGCGGCGGAAGCTCAACACGCGACTGCGGTTGGAAATCAGCCGAACATTATACCCCTGGAAATAGAGACAGAAGGATTTCTCCCAGGGACCGTCCGGCATATTGACCAGTAAACGCCCCTGACCAATCGAAGTCAGCGTTCCGCTTGCACGTAACGGACCCACGCCCATCATCAGTTTGTCTCCCTCGATATCAAACGCGGCTTTCGATTGTGGATGGAACCAGCGCCCCTGAATCAATTCCAGACAGTTATGCGGGTCGATAGGCGTAAAGTAGCGTTTCGCCAGACCGATTTCGCCCTCGATGGCATCGCCATTCATCTTAAGGCGCATAGGCAGATGCGCAGAAAGCGAGACGGCGCTGCCGTCTTGCGCCTGATAGAGATTTTCGCCCGCGCCCAGATAGGTCGCGACGCCGTCTTTTACCGACAGCCAGTAAGGCTCGGCCTGGCTGGTATACAGCCCGTCTTTCAGCGCCGTGCTTCGGGCGGGTAGCGGCGTGTCGAGCAGGGCAGACATCACGTTGAGCAGCGCAGTATAAGAGGCGGTATCTTCGCGATTGGACACCAGCGCCACACCCACTTTTAGCTGCGGATGCAGCAGGAAGTAGGTCTTGTAACCGGCGTGCGATCCACCGTGGCCGAGCAACCGATGTTCGCCGAGTGTTGAATGGGTGATGCCCAATCCATAATCGGTCGGGGTGCCATCCTGCAAGGTGCGCGGCTGTCTAAGGGCCGACAGGACGCCCGCGCCGGGGCCGCTGTCCTGCAACAGGCTCTGCAACCACAGGCTTAAGGAACGCAGGCTGCCCGTCACGCTGCCCGAGGCCGAAAGATGCAGACCGGCACTCGAGGTTTTCCAGCCCGTTTTGGATTTCCAATATCCCGGCACCAGATTCGGCACGATATCAAACCAGGTTTCGGGCGCATGAAACGCAATGTCGAGAGGGGATGAAATATGGCGCTGAATGAGGTCGTCGAACAGAATGCCTTTCTGTTTCAGAATGGCTTCTACCAAGCGGTAGCCGGTGTTCGAATAAGAGATTTCGCTTCCGGCCGGAAAGTTCAGGCTGCCGTCCGTTGCCAGAAAGTCGAGCAGTGCGTCAGGTTCGGTCACGTTATACACTGAGATGCCGAGCAGTGACAGCGTTTCGCGCACGTCCGGCAATCCGCCCGTCATGTCCAGCGCCTGCCCAATCGTGACGTCCGCCATCGGCGGTTGCAGGAAGGGGAGATAACTGCCGAGCGTATCATCGGGCGACAGACCCGCATCGCTTCGCAGCAGCGCCAGCGTGGCGAAAATATGCTTGGTTACCGAGGCGTAACGCACCACATTGTCGATGCCAAATGGCTCGCCGGTGGTCAGATTTGCCAGACCGCCGCAGGCTTCGCCGCGCAGGGACTCGCTATCAAACAGAGCAATGGCCCCGCCCGGTTCACCCGGTCGATTCCATCCTTCGGTCACTTTCTTTGCCGCTTCCAATGCCGCTTGCCAATTCACAGAACTTGAGGAATTCATTCCTGTCTCCATTATCCATTGCCCATCATCCGTACTGTGACGATGGGCGTCGGCTAAAATCAAAGGTTGCCCTAATCGATTTCCGGTTCTTCGAGATCAAGACTGAGTCGCCTGAGCTCGGCAGTATGCGGATGCGTTACGCGTCCGGCCCGTAAATCGTTCGCACTCACAAGCTCGACCATTTGACCACCGATCATCACTCCGATTCTGGTGCAAAGATGCGTTACCACGGCTAAATTGTGGGTCACCATCACATAGGTCAATTTCTTCTCGTGGCGGATGTCAGTCAACAGGTTGAGGATTTCCGCCTGTACCGACACATCCAGCGCCGAGGTCGGCTCGTCGAGCAGCAGCACGTCGGGTTCCGAGATAAGGGCGCGCGCAATCGCGACACGCTGGCGCTGTCCGCCCGAAAGCTGATGCGGAAAACGAAAGCGCACACTTTGCGGCAACGCGACTTCATTGAGCGCATCGGCAATACGTCTCTCGATATTCAGAAAGCCATGCACTTCCAGCGGCTCGGCAAGAATGCGGTCAATGGTCTGACGCGGATGCAGCGACCCGTAGGGGTCTTGAAACACCATCTGCACGCGACGGTAAAAGCGTTTTGGGCGTTTCGGCAACTGAGGCTCACCGGCAATGCTCATGGCGCCGGACCAGGATTCGTTGAGTCCGGCCAGCGCGCGAAGAATGGTCGATTTACCCGATCCGCTTTCTCCCACAATGCCGAAACTCTCGCCGTTGTTGACGGTAAAACTCACGCCTTTGACGACTTCGGTATCACCAAAGGCGATGCGCAGTTGTTCCAGATTTATCATGATGTCTTCCATGCCTCGTCGCGAACCAGAATCGGCAGCCGTTCTCTTGGATGCACAAGCGATGGCAGGCACTCCAGCAAGCCACGTGTGTAAGGATGCTGCGCATGGCGCAGATCACCGGCCTGCAAGGTTTCGACGATGCGACCGGCGTACATGACCGCTACGCGATCGCAGAATTTCGACACCAGCGGCAAGTCGTGACTGATAAGAATCAGCCCCATACCGCGGCTCGAAACCAGGTCATCGAGCAGGCGCAGAATTTCGGCCTGCACGGTGGCGTCCAGTGCACTGGTCGGTTCGTCGGCAATCATCAACTCCGGATCGGGCGCCAGCATCATGGCAATCATGACGCGCTGACCCATGCCACCCGAGACTTCATGGGCATAGCGTGCGGCCACTTTATGCGGGTCGCGGATCCGCACCTGGTCCAGTAAATCAATCGCGGCTTCCATCGCCTGTTTTCTGCTGCCGCCCTTATGCGTCTGCCACGCCTCGGCGACCTGCTTGCCGATGGTCATCACCGGATTCAGCGAGTATTTCGGGTCCTGCAAAATAAAGCCGACGCGTTTGCCGCGGATCTGGCGCATCTGTTTTTCACTGGCGTTGCGCAGATCGATACCGTCAAAGGAGAGGGTATCGGCCCGGCATTTGGCGCTGGAAGGCAGCAGATTCATCAGGCAGCGCGCGGTCAGCGATTTGCCCGATCCGCTTTCGCCCACGATTCCGAGCTTTTCCTTGCCGAGCGACAACGACACGCCGCGCACCGCGTCGAAACTGCCGCTGCGGGTTTCAAAGGTAATGTGCAGATTTTTGATATCAACCAGCATTAGCGTTCCTTGGGATCGAGGACGTCACGTAAACCGTCGCCGAGAAAATTGAAGGCCAGCGAGGTGACGAAAATGGCGATCGCCGGAATCAGCGGCACCCACCATTCGGCAAACAGGAAGCGGCGGGCGGTGGCAATCATCGCGCCCCATTCCGGCGACGGCGGTTGTGCGCCCATGCCGAGAAAGCCCAGACTCGCGGCGGTGATGATAATCGAGCTCATGTCGAGCGTAACGCGGACCACCAGGCTCGGCACGCACAGCGGCATGATGTGGCGAAACACGATACGCGCCGGTGTTGCGCCGGTCAGGCGGCAGGCGGCAATAAAATCGGTGCCGCGCACCTGCAGGGTTTCGGCACGCGCCAGTCGTGCATAGGGCGGCCAGGCGGTGAGGGCGATGGCAAGGATGGCGCTCTCGATGCCGGGTTTCAGGGCCGCGACAAAGGCCAGCGCCAGAATCAGACGCGGGAAGGCGAGAAACACATCGGTTATGCGCATCAAAATGCGGTCGACAAGGCCGCCCGCATAGCCTGCGACACAACCAATCAGCAGGCCAAGCGGAGCCACGATAGCGACCACGACGATGACCATGCCGAGGGTAATGCGCCCGCCGTAAAGAATGCGGCTAAACGTGTCGCGGCCCAGTTCGTCGGTGCCAAGCAGATGCAGCGCCGAAGGTTTGGCGAGGCGATTGGCGAGATCCTGATCGCCCGGATGATAGTGGGTCAGCAACGGCGCGCACAGCGAAATCACCAGCACCAGCAGCACGGTTATCAGGCCAATCAAGGCCAGCGGATTGGCACGCAGCCCGAGCCAGATGCGATAGCGGCGACCCCAGACGGCCTGGGTACGGTTCTTCGGAGTTTCATCGAGCAGCCAGGCTCGTGTCCCCGGTCGTGAAGAAAGTTGGCTCATTTTACGCGAGGATCCAGTAAACGATAGAGAAGGTCGGCCAGCAGATTGAGGAGCACGTAGATCGCGCCAATCAGCAAGGTGGAACCGATGACCGGATTCATGTCGGCGTTCATCAGCGACACGGTGAGGTATTGCCCAAGACCCGGCCACGAGAAGACGTTTTCGGTCACCACCGCGCCTTCGAGCAGGCCGGCATAGGTCAGCGCCAGCACCGTAATCAGCTGTACGCCGACCGTCGGGAATGCGTGTTTCCAGATGACGCGGCTCGCCGACAGCCCTTTGGCGCGGGCGGTAATCACATATTCGCCGCCCAGCGCGTTAAGCATGAAGGTACGGGTCATACGGGTGATGTAGGCCATACTGAAATAGGCCAGAATCAGCACCGGCTGCACCATGTGCGCCAGCGCATCCCAGAACGCGCCCATGTCGCCCGCTATCAGCGAATCCACGGTAAGCAGCCCGGTGACCTGCGGGATCATGTCCTGATAGATGATGTCCTGACGGCCCGGCCCCGGCGCAATGCCCAATGCCGAATAGAAGACAAGCAGGCTGAGCAGCGCCAGCACGAACACGGGCAGCGAGTGACCGGCGAGACATACCACGCGAATGGTCTGGTCAATCCAGCTTCCCTGTCGCGTTGCGGCCCAGACGCCCAGCGGAATACCTATCAGCGTCGCGATGATTATCGCGGCGGTGGCAAGTTCGAGCGTGGCAGGGAAATAACGCGCAATGTCGCTGGTGACGGCATTCGAGGTCAGCGCAGAGCGACCCAGGTCGCCGTGCGCCAATTGACCGAGATAGTGGAGAAACTGCATCCAGAGGGGCTGATCCAGCCCCATTTCGTGACGTACACGTTCGACAACCGACTCCGGCGCATTATCGCCGACCGCAGCCAGTACCGGGTCGGTCGGCATCACTCTTCCGATAAAGAAGGTGATGACCGACAGGCCAAACAAAGTAAGACAAACGCTGATGCAGGTACTCAGAAAACTGTTGAGTCTCTTGCTCACGCTTTCATAACCTTTTCGTAAGGACTGGTGCTCATGACCGTCAATACCACGCCCGTAATATCATGACGGCACGCCGCAGTCAGGGTCGGCTGGAACATTATCATGAACGGACTGGTTTCCATGTGCTGCGTCTGCAACTGCTCGTAAAGCTTGATGCGGGTCGAGGGGTCCGGCTCGTGCAGCGCTTTGGCGGCGAGGTCGGAGATAGCCTTGTCCTGCCAGCTGCAACGCCAGGCCAGCGTGCGGCTTTTGGCCTTGTCGCTGTTGTCGGGATTGCTGCAGAAAGCTTCGGCATTGGAGTTCGGGTCAAAGTAGTCGGCCCCCACTGCGTGATGGCCAACTGTTGCTGACGGGCGCGCATCTTGGTCAGCACCTGACGGCTTTCCGCAGCCAGCAGCGTCACCTTGATGCCGACTTCGGCCAGATTGGACTGAATCGCCTGGGCGATATCCGTGGATGGCGAGGCAGAATAGTGATCCAGCGTGATTTCAAACCCGTTCGGGAAACCGGCTTCGGCCAGCAATGCCTTGGCTTTCGCAACGTCACGTTTGTACATGATGGAATTGACCGCCGCCGGGAAACCTTCCGGCAGGAAGCTCTGATGAATCTTGTGCGTCAGCGGAATAATGTTTTTCTGAATGCCTTCGTAATCGATAGCCCACTTGATGGCTTGCCACACCTGCGGTTTCGAGAGATTCGGATGGGCGACGTTTCCGGACACCATCAGCGTGCCTGCGATACCTTTCTGGACCAGCGTGAAGTTTTTGTCTTCCTTCAACGGACGCAGCTGCTCGGTGGTCAGGTTGCGGGCAATATCGATATCGCCTTTTTGCAACATCAGCATCTGGGCAGAAGGGTCGATAATGTGACGCATGATCACGCGCTCGATTTTACCCGCGTGCGGGTTGTTCTTGTTGCTTTCCAGAATAACGGTTTCGCTGACTTTCCAGGTGCGAAGCTTGAAGGCACCAGAACCCGCGCTGTTGGTTTTCAGCCAGGCGTTACCCAGATCGTCGCCTTTCTGGTTTGCGAGACAGGCCGATTTCTGCACGATGGACCCGACGTTGGCCGACAGGCAGTAAAGCAGGAAAGATTCGGAAGCGGGATCGGTCGTTTTAATCACCAGCGTTTCTTTATCCGGCGCGCTGATGTACTGCTCGACGTTATCTTTGGTGTACCCAAACTGATTGATGATGTAGGCCGGGCTCTTGTCGAGTTTTACGGCGCGTTGCAGAGAGAAGGCGGCATCTTCTGCGGTAACCGGCGTGCCGTCGGCAAATCTGGCCTTGGGATCCATCTTGAAGGTAAAGGTTTTCTTGTCTTCCGACGTGGTCCAGCTCAGAGCCAGATCGCCTTCGATTTCATCGGGCGAGGTGATTTTAGGTTTTACCAACTGCTGGTACATGTTGCCCGTGACTTCGCTGCCAACAGATTCAAAGGATTCATGCGGGTCGAGGCTTGTGATGATGTCCAGCTGGATAGCCATCACCAGAATGGTTTTAGGCGTTGCGGCAAACACATTATTAAAGTTCAGATAAGACAAAACAGGAATTGCCGAAAAGCCGGTGATAAAACTACGCCTTGTTACCATGATGACTCCCATTGTGTTGATTTATAAGATTTTATTTTAAAATTATTACGTCTCGCCCTTGACTTGTCGAACGGGCTTTGTCACTAATGAAAGCCAGCGCATTGCCCGTTTCGCCTTGTTCACCTACAAAAAAATGTAATGTGAATCACTGCTCGTTGCTGGTGCAGTCTTGTATAGACATGCACTTTCAAAGAGCGAAAATAGCTAATTTCACGTCGTGCCTAACCAAGGGTAGATCTTTTCTATGAACAGCAAAGTCAGTGAATACGAAAACCTGGTGCCGGTTTTTGATGGCCATAATGATGTTTTAATGCAACTTTGGTTAAATCATCACCAGAATCCCGAGCAAGCCTTCCTCGAAGGTCCCGCCTGCGGGCAGATGGACATGCCGCGCTGTCGTGAAGCAGGATTCGCCGGTGGCCTGTTTGCGGCCTACGTTCCGTCACCGTCCTTGTCTGACTCACCGGAAGAAGCAAGTATCGTGCCGCAATCTGGGGTGGATACCCGTTTCCTCGTTGAAGGTATTAAAAAACATCCAGATTTTTATCCTACGCCGGACATTAATTCTGCGCGCGACGTCACAATTGGCATGATGGCCTTTTTGCTGCGTATCGAAAAAGCGTCGGCGGGTGCGGTGAAAATCTGTCGCACTGCGCAAGAAATCCGTGAATGCATCAAGAACGAGTCATTAGCTGTAGTTATGCATATTGAAGGGGCCGAGGCTATCGACCCTGACCTATATCTGCTCGATGTGCTCTATCAGATGGGGCTTCGCTCTCTAGGTCCCGTCTGGAGTCGGCCGAATATTTTTGGTCACGGCGTACCGTTTAAATATCCCTCCACGCCCGATCTTGGCCCGGGTCTTACCGGCCTCGGTATCAAGCTGGTCAAGGCGTGTAACCAGAAACGCATCATGGTCGATTTATCGCATCTTGATGAAAAAGGCTTCTGGCAGGTGGCGAAACACAGCGATGCGCCGCTGGTGGCGAGTCACTCCAATGCCCACGCACTGAGTGCCCAGTCGCGTAACCTTACGGACAAACAGCTGGCGGCCATCAAAGAGAGCAACGGCTTTGTCGGCGTGAATTTCGGCATGTCTTTCCTGCGCGAAGATGGACAGAAGTCACCGGACGGCACTGTGATGGAAATGGTGCGTCACGTCGATTATCTGGTCGAAAAGCTCGGTGAAGACCACGTCGGTTTTGGCTCGGATTTCGACGGCGTCACTTTGACGCCCGATATGGTCGACGTGCGCGGCTTGCGTAAACTCGAAGCCGCGCTTCGTTCCGCAGGTTATAACCAGCACGTTCTGGAAAAGATTTGCCACAAGAACTGGATAGCTGTGCTTGAACGTACATGGGGGAGTGACCGCCCAAAAGCGGTTGGTTTTTTTAGATTTGAGAAATCTAAAGGCAAAGTTTGGTTTTTAGATTGGGAATCTAGGGCAAGGATTGGGTTTTTAATTTCAAATTATTTTTTAATTTCAAATCTAAGATTAAGGTCGAGTTCAAGTTCAAGTTCAAAGGCATGCGCTGCGCTTACTGGGCGGCGGCCCGGAGGCGCGGCTTTAATGCCAATGTTCAGGGCAACGGGCTCCGAGGAATTTTTCCGGTTTCAATACTTCAATGGGCATTTGACCCACAGCGCCGGAACCGGGCAAGAGGTGGAAGGCGCCACCTCTTGCATCTCTGCGCCTTTTGTCCTCGCCAAGCCGTGCCATTCTCAAGTTTGTAGATCTTTCCAGACGCGCCCGCGCGTGGCGTAGGTCGCGCCGCTCCGCGGTCCCTTCACTTCGTTCGCAAGCCAAAAACGTCTTGCTCAACTTCACTCAGCGCCGCCCCGAATCCGCCAGTATCAGCTTCTACCCAAAATCGTGTTCATCCTTCCGCGTCGCCTGCCCACAAACGGCTTATTTCTGCAAGCGAAAAGATGAAAGACCTTACTTACCCCCATTTCCAGAATGATTAAAACTCAAAAGGGTTAGGCCGTCTCCGTTCAAAGAAAATAGGTTTCGCCTTTGGAGGGAAGGGGTCTTGACCGCGGGCGGGTTGCCGGTTTTGGGGTAGAGGCTGTGATTGGCGGTATCAGGGCGGCGCGGAACGGCGTGAGCGAGACGTGTTTGGCTCGCGAGCGGAGTGACGGGAGCGCGGAGCGCCGCGACCTACGCCACACGGCGGAGTAACTGAAACGATGTCGTTATTTTGCACTTATCGCGTCGCGAGGGCAAAGGGCCCGGGATTCCAAAGGGTGTGGGCCCAGGCACACCCTTTGGGCGGTCTGGGCCGCCGCCCAGTAAGCGCAGCGCATGCCTTTGAATTTGAACTCGACCTTAATCTTAGATTTGAAATCAAAAAAATTTTGCAAAAAAACAGAAGGTTGCCTTTAGATTTTCAATCTAAAAATCCAGTTTGCCTTTAGATTTCCCAAATCTAAAACCGCCATGCTCGGTCAAGCTTAAATCTCCCGTCCCCATTGCAGCATGGCCGCCAGCAGAGGCTTGATAACGCCCTGTAACTGCTCGGCTTTGTCATTGATGTACGGATAAGGCTCTATCTCGTCCATATAGTTGCACTGGGCTAATTCGAGCTGGACGGCGTGCTGGTTTTTTCGGGCTGTCCATAGGCGCGGGTGATATATCCGCCTTTGAAACGGCCGTTCAGCACATGAGTGAAGGTGCTTTGTGCCTTGCAGACGCCAGTGACAACCTCGCCAAGCCCGGCGGCGCAGCTCAGGCCATCGTTGGTGCCGAGATTAAGGTCCGGTAGACGACCTTCGAACAGGCGCGGAATAACCGAGGAGATAGAGTGCGCGTCAAAGAGCAGGGCATAGCCGAACTCGGCCTTGATGCGCGCCAGTTCCTGCTCGATCTTTTGATGATAAGGCTGCCAGATCTCATCAAGATAGGTTTTGCGCTGCGCGTCGTCCGGCTGTTGACCCGCTTTGAAGGTTGGGCGGCCATCGAAAAGCGTGTCGGGATACAGGCCCGTCGTCGCGGTGGTGTATAACGGTTTGTCATCGGCGGGGCGATTCAGGTCGATAACAAAGCGCGAATAGTTGCCGATGAGGATGCTGGCACCAAGCTCGCGGGCAAAATCGTACAGCTGGGGCAGATGCCAATCGGTATCGGAAAGGGGCAGCGCGGCATCGGTCAGGCCGCTCGCGACTTCAGGCGTCAGGCGCGTGCCCGCGTGCGGAATACTGATCAGTAACGGCGCATGGCCTGCAATAAACTGGTAGGGTTCAGCGATGCTCATAAACGACTCTCTCCTCGATAGACGACGGTGCAGGGCAGTTGACCGCCCAGCCAGTAAACCAGTTCGGCCGGGCGTTTGACCGGCCAGTGGACAAAATCGGCGACTTTCCCCGCCGCAAGCGTGCCGTGCGAATCGCCGAGCCCCAGCGCCTGCGCCCCGTGGCAGGTCACACCCGCCAGCGCTTCTTCCGGCGTCATGCGAAACAGCGTACAGGCCATGTTCAGCATCAGTCTTAGTGACAGGGCGGGTGACGTGCCGGGATTGGCATCGCTCGCCAGCGCCATCGGCACGCCATAACGGCGAAAAAGCGCAACCGGGGGAACCTGCGTTTCACGTAGCAGATAGAAAGCGCCCGGCAGCAGCACGGCAACGGTGCCATTTTCAGCCATCGCCTTGACATCGGATTCGGTGGCGTATTCGAGATGATCGGCAGACAGCGCGTGATGTCGCGCCGCAAGCTGACTGCCATGCAGCGACGAAAGCTGCTCGGCATGCAGTTTGACCGGCAGGCCGAGCGAATGTGCCTTGTCGAAAACGCGCTCGACCTGGTCCGGCGAAAAGGCCAGATGTTCGCAGAATGCATCGACCGCATCGGCCAGACCTTCCGAGGCCACAAGCGGCAGCAGTGTGTCACAAATCAGCGTAACGTAATCATCGGCTTTGCCTTTGAACTCTGGCGGCACGGCATGCGCGGCCAGACAGGTCGAAAGCACGTCAACGGACTGCGTTGCGCCCAACTCGCGGATAACACGCAGCATTTTCAGCTCGCTGTCGACACTCAACCCGTAACCGGATTTGATTTCAATGCAGGTCACGCCTTCGGCGAGCAGGGTGCGCAGGCGGAATTCGGCCTGCGCGAAAAGTTGCTGCTGCGTCGCCTCGCGAGTCGCGTTGACAGTGGAAAGAATGCCGCCGCCCTGAGCGGCAATGTCGGCATAACTCACGCCATTGAGCCGCTGTTCAAATTCGGCGCTTCTGTCGCCCCCAAACACCAGATGCGTGTGGCAGTCGACAAGACCCGGCGTCACAATGCCGCCACCAAAATCCGTTTTGTGTTCCGTAATGAAGTCAGGGCATTGATGCTTCGGGCCTACCCACAGAATCCGGCCCTCCTTGACCGCCAGCGCGCCATCTTCGACGATGTTGTAGCGGCCGTCGTGCATGGTCACGATATCTGCGCCGAACCACAGGCTGTCGCAGTAAAGTTCGCCTTCATGCGCCGCAGGGGTGTAAAGAGGTGTCGCCATAGAAATCTCCAGAATCATTCTATCTTGTATAGACAACCGCCATGAAACTACCCGATTCTATTTCAGGCGGCAAGCCTGTGGGCAATAGCTTTTTCTTATCGCTCGAGCTGCCAACTGTCTGATGCCAAAGCGTTCACGGCGAATCTTTAACCTAGCCATGACTGGTGAAGCGACCAAAGAGCTGGTAGCGCGACCCTGGATACAACAGCCGCGCCGAGGTCACCACCTGATTGCCGCTCCACGTTCGACGGTGAATAAGCAGGCAGGGTTCGTGTTCGCCAAGCTGCAAATGTTTGCGTTGCTCTTCACTGGCGCTGACCGCTTCCACGCGATGTTCACCGGAGGTGAGCGGGGCGACCTGCATCAGATAATCGTAAGGCATGCGGTTATTGAAAACGTGCTGAATATAGTCGGGCGCGGTTTTCGGGTTTACACAACGTTCTTCAATCTGTACCGGCAATTCGTTTTCGTAATGAACGATTTGCGAGAAGAACAGCGGTTCACCACGGGCAATCCCCAGTTGCAGTGCCTGGCTTCGGCAGTGGCGGGACGTGCCTCGCATACCAGAACACGGCTGCTGTGACGATGGCCACGGTCGGCAATTTCATCAGCAATATTATGCACTTCCAGCATGGGCGTGTAGGCCTTGGCTTCGGCTACAAAGGTGCCGACGCCCTGCATGCGGATCAAAAATCCTTCGCTGGTAAGCTCGCGCAGGGCGCGATTAATGGTCATCCGACTGACGCCCAATTCGTTGACCAGCTCGCTTTCCGACGGCACGCGCTGATGAGGTTGCCAGACGCCCGCACGAATCTGGCTGATGATGGCCTGCTTGACCCGCTGATATATCGGCGCAGGGGTATCGCTAATCGCTGCCGAAAGCTGTGACAGCGTTTGCTGTGACACGGTTTGCAGCGCCACATTCTGTTGTAATCGCCCCTGTGAATCAGACATGCCCGACACCTCGCTTTTCATAAATCTTCCAGAACATTTTATTTGAGCTTTATTAAAAAATAACACAGACAGAGTTTACAGCGCCTGTTGCTGTATGTATATGTATAGACAAGCTGGTCGGAAATGTCGCACCGATAAAATCAAAAATTTCCATTCGAGTATTTTTACTACAGGAACATCGCCATGCCCGCTTATTTTGCTGCCCGCGCGTTACTGCCTGATGGATGGGCGCACAACGTCCGAATTGTTGTCGACTCACAGGGTTTTATCACTGATACGGTAGCCAACGCTACTGTTGATGATGCCTATGTCTTACAGGGACCCGTGGTGCCGGGCATGCCCAATCTGCATTCTCATGCCTTTCAGCGCGTGATGGCGGGGCTTGCGGAAGTAGCGGGCCATCCTCAGGACAGTTTCTGGACCTGGCGCGAACTGATGTACCGAATGGTAGGGCGACTGACCCCGCAGCAGATAGGCGTCATTGCCCGCCAGCTGTATATCGAGATGCTTAAAGGCGGTTATACCCACGTCGCCGAATTCCACTATCTTCACCATGATCCCGACGGCAAACCTTACGCCGATGCGGGCGAAATGACCGCACAGCTCAGTCAGGCTGCTCACGGCGCGGGGATTGGCCTAACCCTGCTGCCGGTGCTTTACACCTACGCCGGTTTTGGCGCGCAACCGCCGCAGCCTGGGCAGCGTCGCTTTATTCAGGACGTGGACAGTTATCTGCGGCAACAGCAAGTCATTGCGTCGCAGATAGCCGGGATTCCCACGCAAAATCAGGGCGTGTGCTTCCACTCTCTGCGCGCCGTATCGGCCGAGCAGATGCATCAGGTACTGGCTGTCAGCGACAGGACGTTGCCGGTCCATCTGCATATTTCCGAGCAAGTTAAAGAGGTCGAGGACTGTCTGGCGTGGAGCGGCAAACGGCCTATTTCCTGGCTCTTCGATAACGTCGAGGTCAACGCACGCTGGTGCCTGATTCACGCCACGCATCCCGATGCCCGCGAGCTGGAATTACTGGCCGAAAGCGGTGCCGTTGCCGGGCTGTGTCCGACGACCGAAGCCAATCTTGGCGACGGAATTTTCCCGGGCGTGGCGTATCTTGCGCAGGGAGGCCGCTGGGGCATCGGTTCTGACAGTCACGTTTCACTAAACGTGGTCGAGGAGTTGCGCTGGCTTGAGTATGGGCAACGGCTGCGCGATACGCGCCGTAACCGGTTGACCGCACCCCGGCAGCCTTCGGTCGGCGATGTGCTTTATACGCAGGCGCTGGCGGGCGGTGCACAGGCCTGCGGCGTGACGATTGGCAGGCTGGCGGCAGGCTTTCGCGCCGACTGGCTGGTACTCGACGCGGATTGTCCCTATCTTGCTGCCGCCAGCGATGACCAACTGCTCAACCGCTGGCTGTTTGCCGGTAGCGCCGCGCAAATTCAGGATGTGTGGGTTGCCGGAGAGGCTAAAATTATTGCAGGACGTCATCCGCATCAAGCGGAAGCGGCCGCAGACTTTCTTGCCCTGTTAACCCATCTTGGTCAGGAGTAGAGTCGCTATGCAAACTGCCTTGATACCGGATTCCCTGAACTTCTTCGCGGTGGAAAGCTTGCCTGTAACACCGTGGCGCAACGGCGGGGGCGAAACGCGGGAAATCATTTCGATGCCGCCGCACGCCAGTGACTTCAACTGGCGCGCAAGCATAGCCACCATTGCGCAGGACGGCCCGTTTTCCGCCTTTTCGGGTGTCGATCGCTCCATCACATTATTGACCGGCGAGGGCGTGCATCTGTTTGCCGACGGCGAAATCGACCATGCCCTCACCACCCCCGCCGAACCTTTTGCCTTCTCGGGCGATACCGCCTTGCATGCCAACCTGACCGGTGGCGTCACCACTGATTTCAACATCATGACCCGTCGCGGTATTTGCCGCTCTGTCGTCAGCGCCAAACGGCAGAGTTTCTATGCGCCATTGTTGATGGGCGGGGTATTGCTGGTGCGCGAGGGTGAATGGTTGTTGCAGGGCGAAAACGTGCTGCGTGCCAATCAGGGCGTGGTATGGGCCAATACGCAGGACGTTACGCTGGAACTGCTTCTGAAAGCCCAAAGCCCCGACAGCCTGATACTGTGGGCGGCCATTCTGCCGCTGTTCTAATTTGACGCGCTTTTATGCGCCAAAATAGCGCACGTCGTGCACTTATTTAACTCGGCAAGGGTCACTGGCAGAGAAAAAGACCCTTAAAGCGCGCGCGATAGGCGCAACAACGGACGATTTTTTCAAAGATAACTGGCACAAACTTTGCGTAATCCTTGAGTCAGCTTGTATAGACAACACGGCGATGTTATCGGGCAATTATCAACAGGGTCTTTAAACCGAGGTGGCAAATGAGCAAGATGTTTTCACAGGCCAAATTGAAGAAATCCTTTATCCGCTTGAGTCTTGCGGTGGCAGTGGGGGTGTGTGCGGCGGGCGCGTCGCAGGCTGCCGATACGCCGGTGACGATAGGCATTTCCGGCTGGACCGGTTTTGCTCCCCTGACCCTTGCCGACAAGGCCGGGATCTTCAAGAAAAACGGCCTTGATGTCACCTTAAAACGGGTGCCGCAGCAGTCGCGCCATCTGGCCATCGCCTCGGGTGACCTGCAATGCGCGGCCACCACGGTTGAAACCTATCTCAGCTGGAACGCTGCGGGTGTAGCCGTCAAACAGATCGTTCAACTCGACAAATCCTATGGCGCGGATGGCATTGCCGTCCGTCAGGGCATCAACAAGATTAGCGATTTGAAGGGCAAAACCATCGGCGTGGATGCGCCCGGAACGTCGTCTTATTTCCTGCTGGCGTGGATGCTGGATAAAAATGGCATGAGCATGAAAGACGTCAAGGTCGCGACAATGGGGCCCGATGCGGCGGCGCACGCTTTTATCGCCGGGCAAAACGATGCGGCCGTCTCTTATGAACCCTATCTCTCTTCCATTCGTCAAAGTCCCGACAAGGGCAAGATTCTAGCCACCACGCTGGATTACCCGATGGTCATGGACACGCTGGGCTGCACGCCTGATTTCCTCGCCAAAAACCCGAAAGCCGCGCAGGCGCTGGTCAACAGCTACTTTGAAGCGCTGGCGATGATTAAGCGCGAACCCGACAAAGCCAACGACATCATGGGCGCGGCGGTAAAAGAGACCGGCAAGCAGTTTGCGGAAGAGGCCAGTTACCTGCGCTGGCAGGACCTGGATCAAAACAGGAAATTCTTTGGCGGCGAAATCACAAGTTTCAGCAAAGAGGCTGCAACCTTGCTGACCCAAATGAAGATCCTGCGTAAAACTCCGGATTACGCTGCGGTGTTTGATCCCCAGTTTGTCGCCAATGCGACGGTCACCCCTTAAATCAACCAGACCGAGGATGAAAGCCGTGATGCAAGATTCCAGTTCGCAAGTTACGCGTCTGCCCGAGACGACGCAGCGTGAACCGGCACCTTTGCCGAGCAGTAAAAAGGTGTCGCATAATCCGATGATGGTGCCGCTCAGGCCTGTTGCGGCGCGGCAACGCGGCTTTCTTGGCTTCTGCTTTTTTGTACTGTTTTTCGGCGCATGGGCCGCGGTGACCTTTACCGGTGTGGTATCGCCGACCTTTCTGGCAAGTCCGGCCAGCATGCTTGAGGAAGGTTGGCTGCTGTTTACCGAGTTCAACTTTGCAGGTGACATCGGCATGACGGTCATGCGCGTGCTCGGCGGCTTTGTGCTCGCGTCCATTATTGCCGTTCCGCTCGGGATTTTGATGGGCTCCTACAAGCTGATTGAGGCGTTTTTCGAGCCTTTTGTCTCTTTCTGCCGCTATCTGCCTGCGTCCGCCTTTGTGCCATTGCTGATCCTTTGGGCGGGTATTGGCGAGATGCAGAAGATTTTGGTTATCTTCATCGGCTCGTTCTTTCAGATTACCTTGATGGTCGCGGTAACGGTCGGCGCGGCCCGACGTGATTGGGTCGAGGCGGCCTATACGCTGGGCGCGACCAATCGCAGCGTGGTGCGCCGCGTGATAATTCCGGGCGCGGCACCCGAGATTGCCGAGCTGTTGCGGCTGGTACTGGGCTGGGCGTGGACTTATGTCATCGTCGCCGAGCTCATCGGCTCGTCAAGCGGCATCGGGCACATGATTGTCGACAGTCAGGCCATGCTCAATACCGGACAGATGATTTTCGGCATTATCGTCATAGGCTGCATCGGCCTGCTGTCGGACTTTCTCTTCAAGGCGGTCAATCGCCGCCTGTTTGCTTGGAGTGCCTTCAAATGAGCAAGCCCACGCTAAGTATTCGGCAGGTCGAACGCACCTTTACCGGTCCGAAGGGCGAAAAAACCCAGGCGCTGTTGCCGGTCGATTATCAGGTTGACGAGAACGATTTCATTACCATTCTCGGCCCGTCGGGCTGTGGAAAATCGACGCTGCTGCGCATTGTCGCCGGACTCGACCAGCCTACGCGCGGTGAGGTCTGGCTCGACGGCGAACGGGTCGAAGGCCCCGGTGCGGATCGAGGCATGGTGTTTCAGAGTTATACGCTGTTTCCGTGGTTGAGCGTGCAGCAGAACATCTGCTTCGGGCTTGAGGAGCGCGGCGTCGGCAAGGCGGCTCAGAAAGAGCGTAGCGACTATTTTATTCACAAAGTCGGGCTGCGCGGGTTCGAGCACCATTTTCCACGCCAGCTTTCCGGCGGCATGCAGCAGCGAACCGCCATTGCACGCGCGTTGGCAAACGACCCGAAAGTGCTGCTGATGGATGAACCCTTTGGTGCGTTGGACAACCAGACGCGCGTGATGATGCAGGAGTTGTTGCTGTCGATTTGGGAGTCATCCCGCAAAACGGTGTTGTTTGTCACGCACGACATTGACGAGGCGATATTTATGGCCAATAAAGTGGCGATATTCTCCGCGCGTCCGGGGCGCATCAAGCGCGAAGTCGCTGTCGATTTTGCGCATCCGCGCGATTACCGCATCAAGACGTCACCCGAATTTATGGCCCTGAAGGCCCGAGTGACGGAAGAAATCCGCGTCGAGACGTTGCAGACGCAAGAACATTAACGGCGGCCAACGCCGCTTGACGCACCTTCCCGGCGGCTTTTCACTCGGCTGAAACGTCTCCGGGAATACGTTTACCTTAACTTGTATAGACAGGAATAGATTATGGCATCTTCAACGTCTGAAACGACACATTGCCTTTTGCAACCCGGACAGGTTGACCTGGCAACGCTGCGCAGGATTTATCAGGGCAATGTTCTGATTACACTGGCGGACAGCGCCCGTGCGGATATTCTCGCCTCGCAGGAAACGGTGCAGGGCATCGTCGAGCAGGGCCGCGTGGTGTATGGCATCAACACCGGTTTCGGCAAGCTGGCGCAGACCATGATCCCCGCCGACAGACTGGCCGAACTGCAACGTAATCTGGTGCTGTCGCACAGCGTCGGCATCGGCAAGGACTTGCCGGACGATGTCGTCAGGCTGGTGATGGCGACCAAGGTGCTGAGCCTGTCGCGTGGCCATTCCGGCATTCGTATGGAAGTCATTGAAGCGCTGATTACGCTGTTCAACGCGGGGGTAATGCCGTGTATTCCCGAAAAAGGCTCTGTTGGCGCGTCGGGCGATCTCGCGCCGCTGGCCCATCTTTCGCTCATGCTGATAGGTGAAGGGGACGTCACGATTCAGGGGCAGAGAATGTCTGCCGTGGAAGGTCTGGCGAAAGCAGGGTTAACGCCGTTTGTGCTCGGGCCAAAAGAGGGGCTGGCATTACTCAATGGCACGCAGGTGTCGACTTCGCTGGCGCTGCGCGGTCTGTTTGAAGGTGAACGGGTTTTCGCGGCGGGTTTGGTGGCAGGCGCGCTCTCGCTTGAAGCTATCAAAGGCTCAGTAAAACCGCTGGATGCCCGCATCCATCAGGCGCGCGGGCAGGAGGGACAGATAGCCGTCGCGGCCGCCGTCCTTGCCTTGCTGGACGGAAGTGACATTGTCACCTCGCATCTTAACTGTGGTCGCGTGCAAGACCCGTATTCCATTCGCTGCGTCCCGCAGGTGATGGGGGCCTGTCTCGACAACCTCAAACATGCGGCACGGATCCTGCAAATAGAAGCCAATGCCGCCTCCGATAATCCGCTGGTGTTCGACAACGGGGATGTCATTTCCGGCGGGAATTTTCATGCCGAACCGGTGGCCTTTGCCGCAGACATCATCGCGCTGTCGATTGCGGAAATCGGGGCGATTTCAGAACGCCGTCTGGCGCTGCTGCTCGATACCGGCCTGTCGGGATTACCGGCGTTTCTGGTCAATGACGGCGGCGTGAATTCCGGATTCATGATTGCGCAGGTCACGGCGGCGGCACTGGCGTCGGAAAATAAATCGCTCGCGCATCCGGGCAGCGTCGACAGCCTGCCGACTTCGGCCAATCAGGAAGATCACGTTTCAATGGCAACCTATGCCGCACGCCGTCTTGGAGACATGTGCTTCAACACGGCCGTGGTCGTGGGGATAGAGGCGATGGCCGCCGTGCAGGGCATCGATTTTAACCGTCCGCTGCAAAGCTCGGCCATGATAGAGGGTGAAATCGCCGCCGTGCGCGAGAAAGTGGCTTTTCTCGAGAAAGACCGCCTGATGGCACCCGACGTCGAAAATATGCGGCAGTGGGCCAGTCGTGATGCCTGGCCTGCGCCCATCCAGGCTCTGCTGCCTAGCTTCAATTAATTTTAATCAGGAAGGAGTGAGAGATGAATTCACCACAGAAAACCGCCGTAGCCCGCGTGGTTCGCGCCCCGCACGGCACCGAGCTAAGCTGTCGGAACTGGTTGATTGAAGCCGCGTACCGCATGATTCAAAACAATCTCGACCCGGATGTCGCCGAACGTCCCGAAGATTTAGTCGTGTACGGCGGGATAGGCAAGGCCGCGCGTAACTGGCCCGCGTTTGAGGGGATCCTGCAAAGTCTGCGTACCTTGAAAGAAGATGAAACCCTGCTGGTGCAGTCCGGTAAGCCGGTCGGCGTGTTTCACACCCACGCCGATGCTCCGCGCGTGCTGATAGCCAACTCCAATCTCGTGCCGCATTGGGCCAACTGGGACCACTTCCACGAGCTCGACAAGGCCGGATTGATGATGTACGGCCAGATGACGGCGGGTTCGTGGATTTACATCGGTGCGCAGGGCATTGTGCAGGGCACCTATGAAACCTTTGCCGAAGCTGGTCGCCAGCATTATGACAGCGACCTGCGCGGCAAATGGATTCTGACTGCCGGACTCGGCGGCATGGGAGGCGCGCAACCGCTCGCCGGCGTATTGGCCGGGGCCTGTGTGCTGGCAATTGAATGTCAGGAATCGCGCATTGATTTTCGTATTCGCACCCGCTATCTCGACCACAAGGCCTACACCATCGATGAAGCGCTGACCCTGATTGAAAAGGCCTGCGCCGAGAAGCAGGCGATTTCTGTCGGACTGCTCGGCAATGCGGCCGAGATTATGCCGGAACTGGTCAAACGCGCACAGCAGGGCGGATTACGTCCGGATATCGTTACCGATCAAACCTCTGCCCACGACCCGCTGAATGGCTACCTGCCGCAGGGCTGGAGTCTGGAACAGTGGCAGGCGGCGCGCACCGCCGATCCGCAATCGGTCGTCAAGGCCGCGCGGGCCTCGATGGCGGTGCACGTGCAGGCGATGCTGGACTTCCACGCGATGGGCATTCCCACTGTGGATTACGGCAACAACATTCGTCAGGTTGCAAAAGATGAAGGCGTCAGCAATGCCTTTGATTTTCCGGGTTTTGTGCCTGCCTATATTCGTCCGCTGTTCTGTGAGGGCAAAGGGCCGTTCCGCTGGGTGGCGCTCTCCGGCGATCCCGAAGACATCTACAAAACCGATGCCAAGCTCAAGGAGTTGTTCCCGGACAATGCCAATCTCATCAACTGGCTGGATATGGCACGCGAGCGCATTGCGTTTCAGGGTCTGCCCGCGCGTATCTGCTGGCTTGGCCTCGGCGAGCGGCATATTGCCGGTCTGGCGTTCAATGAAATGGTGCGCAAGGGCGAGCTGAAAGCACCGGTAGTGATTGGCCGCGACCATCTCGACACGGGGTCCGTGGCATCACCCAACCGCGAAACCGAGGCGATGAAAGACGGCTCGGATGCCGTGTCCGACTGGCCACTCCTCAACGCCTTGCTGAATACGGCGGGCGGCGCGACGTGGGTGAGCCTGCACCACGGCGGCGGCGTTGGCATGGGCTTCTCGCAGCATGCGGGAATGGTCATTGTCTGTGACGGATCAGAGGCGGCCGATGCGCGACTGGCGCGCGTACTGTTTAACGATCCGGCCAGCGGCGTCATGCGCCATGCGGATGCAGGCTACGAACAGGCCATTGACTGCGCCAAAACGCATCACTTGAATCTGCCGATGCTGTAATGCGTGACGTTGTCACGAAGTGACGTCATTCTGCCTCTTCTCCATCTGAAAGGCGAAGAGGCGGAAAACGCGTTGAGCAGAGTGTTAATCGAGGGTATAGACGTCCGGCCGACGATCTCTCAGAACCTGATTGAAATCGTTCCAGTTGCGATGGCGTTTGGCGTCGGCAAGATTCACCATAGCCATAATGATTTCGGGTGACGTATCGTTGGCAGGACCGGCAACCGGCCAGCCTGTGTAACTGGTTATCAGGCTTTGACCAATAAACGGCTGCTCTCGTTCTACGCCCACGCGATCGGCGGCGGCAATAAAGAGCGAATTGCTGTGCGAGGCGGCCATCACCAGAATATTGGCCATCGCTTCACGTTGAGGGTCCTGTCCCGGAATCGGCACCCAGTTGGTCGGCACACAGACGATTTCCGCGCCCTGCAAGGCAGCCATTCTAAAGCTTTCGGGAAACCAGCAGTCATAGCAAATTTGGCAGCCGAGCGTGCCTATCCGCGTTTTAAATACCGGAAAACCAAGATTGCCCGGTTCGAAATACAGGGCTTCATCCCCCCAGAGATGCACTTTCCGATAACGGCCAATATAGCCTTCCGGCCCGATAATCACGGCCGAATTATAGAGACTTTCGCCATCGCGTTCGGTGATTCCTGCGACCAGATAGAGGTTCAGACGGGCTGCGCAGGCCATCCACGCACGACACGACGGGCCTTCGGGAATGTTTTCCGCCAACGCAAAGGCCTCGGCGCGCGAGGCAAAGACATAGCCCGTGTTGCACAGTTCAGGCAGCACCAGCAGGTTGGCGCCTTTTGCCGCGGCCTGTTCAATCAGGGTAATCGTTGCGGCGACGTTGCCTGCGGTCTCACCAAAAACCGGTTCCGTTTGCAGACAGGCTACCGTGACGGGCGCTTCATGATGCGTTGCTGTCATTATCTTCTCCAGATTGATGGATGACGGCGCGCGTTACGTCGCCGTTTCATAAAATAGTGATCGCACTTATCAGGTTATTATTCAAGCAGAATAATACTCAACAAATTGATTGACATAAAATATTGTCGCGCCTCAATATGCAGAAGGATTTGACCAATAATTCCCCTAAACCTGCCGGAGAAATGAACATGAAAAGACGTACATTTTTAGCTGGGACCGTTTTGGCGGGTGCAACGCTTTTCGGCACCTTTTTTCCGGCAGTCAGCGGGCTTGGCATGGCCTCGGCGGCGACTCTCACCAAGGTGACCTTTATTCAGGAATGGCCGGTGGCGGATGGCTTCTGGATCCCGTGGATTTTAGGCAAGGAAAAAGGGTTCTACACGCAGGAAGGGATTGATCTCGACATTGTCGCGCCGCCGACGGTCGCGGATACCATGAAATTCCTCGGCACGGGGCGCGCGAATGTCGCCTTTACCACGGTCATGGACATCATCTTTGCCAAAGAACAGGGCGCGCCGGTTCAGGCCATTGGCCGTTATGGCAAAGAGAACAACTGGGGCATTATCAGTGCGCAGGGCAAACCTTTCACCGTGGCGGAATTAAAAGGTAAGAGCGTGGGCATTTACAACGATGCCTGGACCAAGGCCCAGCTGGCGCTGATGCTAAAAAGTGCCGGTCTGACCCTGAACGATGTGCAGATGGTAACGGCGGCCGATGATACCGTGCCGCTGCTGCTGCAAAAACGCGTCGACGTCATCACCGGTATTACCAACGCCGAAGGCACAGAAATGACCACGACCGGCAAGCAGAAGCCCGAATTCCTGCCTGCCATCGCCCACGGCGTGCCGAATACGCCTATCTTTATGCTGGCCGGAAACCAGACGTGGCTGAAGGAACATCCCGACGTCGCCAAAGCCTTTATGCGCGCCACAGTAAAAAGTATTGCCTATGCCGTCGCGCATCCTGATGAGGGCGTGCAGGCTTTCGCCAACGCCTATAGCAAAGCCTATGATCCGGTCTACATCAAACAGCAATGGGCCGACACCATGCCGTTGCTGGCACCGGCCGACAGCGCCTCGCTGGCGCAGGAAGCCGCCACCTGGCAAACCCTGCTGACCGCCATCAAAGCCGAAGGCATTGTCAAGGCGCCACTGCCTGCGGATCAGTACTTCACCAACCAGTATCTGCCATAAGGAGGCCGCGCATGCCCGCTTCCTCAATGAAACCGGCCTGGGGTTATCGTCCCGGACCGGATGTCGCCTTCGAGGCACCGCAAGGTCTGCGGGCGGCGCAGCGTCTGGCCAAAGCGGCTGCGCTGTCTGCGGTCGCCGCTGCCCGTGCCGGAATTGCCGAGAATGAGGTCGAAGAACAGGTTCACAGTTACTTTCGACAGCACGGCGCGACAGGCATCTGGACCATTACCAACGTCGGGCTTGGCGAAAATACCCGCGTCTGTTTTCCAACGCAGGGACCCAGCGACAAGAGGGCGGCCGAGCAGGATGTCCTGATGGTCGATGTGCATCCCATTACCGCCGACGGGTCTTGGGGCGACTGCACGCGCTGCGCCGTCATCGGTGACTATCCCGAAGCGGCGCAGGCACTCGGCGACCTCGAGAGAATCCATTATGAGACGCTGGCGCTGTGTCGGCCCGGCATGCCGGCAAACGAACTCTTTGGCCTTTCCCATGAACGTCTCACACGGGAAGGTTTTATCCTGCTCGATGCGCTCGGCAATATCGGCCATTCATTGACGGCGGGCGCGGCTTATACCCATGGCTTTATCGACGCCGGAAACGCCACGCCGATGTGGGGTGCCTGGGCTATCGAGCCTTTTGCCCAGCGTGGCGAGGTGGCGGTGAAAGTCGAAGATGTCGTGTGGTTTGGTCGCGATGGCTGCGAAATACTCTAGAGTCTAGATGCGCCTGTGCCGCAAGGCGACAGGCTGCAAGGAGAAAGCGCGTGATGAGTTATCCCAAGCTGTCACTGCAACAGGTGACACGACGTTTTGGCAGCATGACGGCGCTTGCCGCCACCAATCTGGAGGTCGAGGCCGGTGAATTTGTCTGTGTCGTCGGGCCTTCCGGCTGCGGTAAAAGTACCTTGTTCAATCTGATTTCGGGGGTGCTGAAACCCGATACCGGCAAGATTCTGATTGATAATCAGGACGTCACCGGCAGCAGCGGTCACGTCGGCTATATGCTGCAAAAGGATTTGCTGCTGCCGTGGATGACAGTTATCGACAACATTGTGCTCGGCGCTATCCTCAAGGGCGGCGCGAGCAAGACGCAACGCGAGGCAGGAAAAGCGCTTGCCGAACGCTATGGGTTGGGCGAATTTATCCATCATTATCCGGCGGCGCTGTCGGGCGGCATGCGCCAGCGCGTTGCGCTGATGCGCACACTGGCCATGCAGCACGAAATCATGCTGCTGGATGAACCCTTTGGCGCACTGGATTCGCAAACGCGCCTGTCGATGCAGCAGTGGTTGCTGACCGTATGGTCGGAGCAGAAGCGCACGGTGATTTTCGTAACCCATGATATCGATGAAGCCGTGTATCTGGCCGATCGCGTCGTTGTCATGTCGCCAAGACCCGGGCGCATTCGTGAAATCCTCAAGGTCGATATTCCGCGTCCACGGCCGCTTTCCAGCCTGACCAGCCCTGAATTCACGGCACTCAAGCGGCAGATCCTCGATTTAATCTACAACGATAACGAGACACAGGAAGTTGTTGCCCATGGCGCTTGAACATCGTCCCAACCTTGTACGCAAGCTGTTGTTTCCTCTCGGCGGTCCGCTTGCCGCGTTGCTTTTGGTGTTGCTGGTGTGGGATGTCGCGGTGCGCGTCTACCAGATACCGGCGTATGTTCTGCCGTCGCCGGAGCAGACGTGGGATCACATGATTGCCGACCTGCCGGTGCTGATGCAGGGTTTTCGCATTACCTTCGTGACCTTCCTGATGGGCTTTGTGCTGGGTGCCGGAGCCGGATTTATCTTCGCGGTGCTGATGGATGCCACGCCCTGGATCCGTGCCGTGCTGTATCCGATACTGATAGCCAGTCAGGCGGTGCCGGTGATTGCCATCGCGGCGGCATTGACCATCTGGCTGGGCTTCGGCCTTGCGCCGAAACTGGTGATTGTTGCGCTGGTGGTGTTTTTCCCGGTGGTCGTCAACGTGCTCGACGGGCTTAACTCGGTGGATAAAGACATGCTGAATCTGGTGAAGTCGATGGGCGGATCCCGCTGGAGCATCTTCCGCTATGTAAAACTTCCTGCAACCTACACGCCGCTGTTTTCCGCACTCAAACTCTCGGCGACTTTCAGCGTGACCGGTGCGGTCATCGGTGAATGGACCGCGTCAACCAGCGGCGGTCTCGGCGCGTATCTGTTGCAGGCCAACTCACGCCTCAACACTGCCGGAACCTTTTCGGCCATCGCGTTTCTGGCGCTGCTCGGCGTCGTGAGTTTCCTGCTGGTGATTTTGCTGGAATACATCATGACGCCGTGGCGCAGTTCGTCAAAGGCGCGCAGGTGGGGCCTGTTCCCCTACAAGGACTAGCGCGCTCGAACCGCGTGCCTAGCGCAATTGCTTTCGCGCATTGAAGAATCGTCGATAGGCGAAGTAGCAGGCAATAATGGTCGACAGGCTGGCGGTCGCAAGCAGCATAAAGGTCACCATAATTTGATATTTGATGGCTTTAACGGGGTCGATACCGGCGAAAATCAACCCCGACATCATACCCGGCAGGCTCACCAGTCCGACCGTTTTTGCCGCATCGACGGTCGGGATCAACGCCGAGCGGATGCTGTCGCGCAGAAGGGTGCCCGACGCGACTTTAGTGCTCGCCCCTAAACTCAGCATCTCGAGAATTTTCTGCCGGTTATCGGTAAAACGTTGATTTAGATTGCTGTAGCACAGCCCAACCGCGACCATGGCATTGCCCGCTATCATTCCAGAAATCGGAATCACCTGCATCGGCAAAAATTCGATGGATCCGGTGAGAATAAGCACCGTCAGCGTGAGCGTCGTGCCAACCGTAATCGCGATAAAAGAGATGATAAATCCGTTGTCGATATTACGGCTGCGCTTTTGGCATTCAGCGCGGCGTTGATGCAGATAAACAGCACCATCAGCACGGTCAACGCGGCATTATTCAGCTCGAAAATGTATTTCAGCACATAACCGACCACAATCAACTGCACGACGGCGCGCGCCACGCTCCAGATCATGTCCTTTTCCAGCCCGAGCTTCTCTTTCCTGCTGATAATCAGCGCCACTACCAAAAGAACCAGCGCAAGCCCCAGTGACTGATTGGTAATATTATGCTGATTCATCAGGACGTTCTCCGGTATCATTGCGGGTCAGGGTTATCACGCGCTGGGCATGGCGAATTTCGTTGCTGTCGTGGGTCACCCAGATAACCGCCAGACCTTCCTGTTTAACCCATTCGGCGACAAGCGCATTGACGGTCTGACGATTTTCCTCGTCAAGCGCGCTGGTCACCTCGTCGAGCAGCAAGACTTTGGGCAGAAATTGCAGGTTACGCAGCAGGGCGACCCGCTGTTTTTCGCCGCCGGAAAGGGAGTTCACCTCTTTGTCGAGCATATCGGCAGAAAGATTGACGCGCGTCAGCCATTCGGCCAGACGTTTACGGTCGGGGCGTTTACCGCGTATTTGATAGGGCAACGCAAGATTATCTTCGACCGTTTGCCCAAACAGCACGGGGGTCTGAAAACAGTAGGAAACCTGCTGACGATACAATTCGGGTTTAATATCGCGAATGTTTTTGTCTTCGAGGAAAATCTGCCCGTTGGTCGGGTCTTGCAGGGAAGAGAGAATTTTTAGCAGCGTGCTTTTGCCGCAGCCCGACGGACCGGTCAGGAGCAAAAATTCTCCGCGCGCAAGGTCGAAGGAGGTGGGCTGCAACAAGAGGTTTCCATCAAGACTGAAACTGACATCCTGCACGCGCAGCAAGGCTGAAGAGAGTGACATATCGGGCTCATTATCAATAATTTGCGCCCGATTTTACCAGCCGAAGCTTAAGTTTACCTTTTATAATTCTCTTTAAAGAAGCCGATGCCGATCAAACGCCCAAACAGGAAAGGAATAAACGCCCGCTGGCGCATCCACAGTTCCATGCCGGAAGGCGGTTTGGTGCGCTTTTTCTGACTCGCCTTGCTGATCATCACCTGTAACGATTGCGTCGCCCACGTCGGGAACGTTCTGCGGCGCTGAACGCGCTGTAAATGACGCAGCGTTAAATTACCTTTAATCAGCGCGGGGGCAACCAGGTTGGCGGTTGCGACGGCGTCCTGTATTGCCAGATTAACGCCCACGCCGCCGATGGGCGACATGGCATGCGCCGCATCGCCGATGCACAACAGCCCCGGCAAGGACCACGATTTAAGGCGATCGATACGGATTTGCAGTAACTTCACGGCTTCCCAATCGGTGATATCGTTGCGCAACCTTGCAGCGTCAAAGGGGAAATCTCGGCAACGTCGGCTATAAAGGCCTCCAGTCCGCGCTGCTTCAGCGCGTCGAGCGAACCTTTGTCAATCGAGTAACCGCATTGCCAGTAGTCGCCGCGATCGATCATGATAAAGCCTTTTTCGGGCCGCGATGCCCGGTCGACCATTCGGGGTCATCAGGCGATTTGGTTATCTTTAGCCATAACACATCGCGCGGCGCGCCGAAATTCATCACTTCAAGACCTGCTTTTTCTCGCACTACGGAATGTCTGCCGTCACACCCCACCACCAGATCGGCGCGTATTTCCTGCACGGCATCGGCTTGTTTCACGCGAACGCCGGTCACCTGGTCGTCCTGTTTGAGTAAATCGGTCACCATAACCTGCTGATGCAAAGAGAAATTCGGTAACTGGCGAGCCTTGGCGACGATAAAGTTCAGAAAGTCCCACTGCGGCATAAAGGCAATGAATTTGCACTGCGTCGGCAAACGCGAGAAGTCGGCAAGGGTGGCTTCCTTACCCGCGATTTCGCCATACAGCTTTTCGGCACGCTGATGCGGAAGCGCCAGAAATTCCTCGAGGAAGCCGAGCTGCCAGATGATTTCAAGCGTGGAGGGGTGAATGGTGTCGCCGCGAAAATCGCGCAGGAAGTCGGCGTGTTTTTCCAGCACCACCACGTTAATCCCTTTCAAGGCCAGAAGATAGCCGAGCATCATGCCAGCGGGGCCGCCGCCCACGATGCAACAGGTTGTGGAGGCAGGAAGGGGGGTTGCAGCTGGGGTAGTCATAATCGCCGGGATTCCTCAATGCTCTGTCGAGCTAAATGCCACAGAGAGTGTGTTGATAATGATAATTATTTATCTCATTCGCTGGCGTCCACTTTACTCCTGTGCGGAGTAGCTTGCCAGCCGCAGCGCATCATGAGCTTAGTCGCAACACGATTTTAGGCAAAAAAACCTGCTGGCAGCACCAGCAGGTTTGCATGTCGCACCAACGCGGATTAGGCGGCAGGCTTGGCGATGACGTTGCGGTTTTCCATGCGGACTTCGGCAATGTTGACGTCGATAATGTCGCTCTGACGGTAGGCGACTTCACCTTTAATCAAAACGGTACCGGTGTCAACGCTGCATACCAGTTCGTCGCGAACGGCGTGCAGGAAAGGTGCCGGGATAAAGGCAACGGCGCCGATGTCCTGCAGGCGAACGCGTAGACCACCGCGCGTCACGTCGATGATTTCGGCGCTGAACTTGACGTCAGTCCCGACTTTATCTTCGAGGTAACGGGCATACAGCCAGTCACCGACATCGCGCTCGGCCATACGGCCCAGACGGCGACGTTCCGCCAGCTGAACGGTCATTTCGTCCTGCGGCTTCTCGGCGCTCTGCTGGGTAATCATCGCTTTCAGCAGACGGTGGTTGACCATATCGCCGTATTTACGGATTGGCGAGGTCCAGGTCGCGTAAGCTTCGAGACCCAGCCCAAAGTGCGGACCCGGCACGGTATTGATTTCGGCAAAGGTCTGGAAACGACGAATGCGGCTGTCCAGGAACTGGGTCGGCATCGCGTCAAGTTTACGGCGCAGCGCGCAGAAGCCAGGCAAAGTGAGAAGCGTCGGGCCGTCGGCTTCGACCTCGTTGGCTTCCAGCACGGCAACGGCCTGATCCACCAGCAGCGGGTCGAAACCGGTATGCACGTTGTAAACGCCGAACCCGAGGTTATCGCGCAGGGCGATGGCGGCACAGACGTTGGCGGCAATCATGCACTCTTCGACGATGCGGTTGGCAATACGGCGGTGCTCGGCAATGATTTCCAGCACGTTGCCTTTCTCGCCCAGCACGAAGCGGAAGTCAGGACGGTCTTTAAAGACCAGCGCATTCGCGGAACGCCAGGCGCTGCGAACATCACACACGCGTTTCAGCAAACGAATCTGATCGGCGATGGTGTCGTTCTGTGGCTGCCATTCGCCTTTGTCTTCCAGCCAGTCGGAGACTTCTTCATAAACCAGCTTGGCGTTTGACTCGATCCATGCCGCAAAGAAGCGAATATCGTCGCCCAGCGCGCCATCGGCGGCCAGCGTTACCGAGCAGGCCAGCACAGGGCGGCGCTCGTTGGGCAGTAGAGAACAGATGTTGTCTGACAGTTCGCGCGGCAACATTGGAATGTTGAAGCCCGGCAGATAGTTGGTGAAGGCACGTTCACGCGCGATGTTGTCGGCGTCGCTGCCTTCGGTCACGTAGGCCGTTGGATCGGCAATCGCGATGGTCAGGTTCAGGGTGCCGTCGCCGTTGTCTTTAACGAACAGGGCGTCATCCATATCCTGCGTGCTGGCGCTGTCGATAGTAACGAACGGCAGAGCGGTCAGGTCTTCGCGGGTCAGACCCTGTTCCAGCAATTCAGTCACGTTGAACTCAGGCGCGTTGCGCTCGAGGTTGTGACGCGCCAGTGTAACCCACCAAGGGGCAAGATCGTCGCTGCCGGTGGTTATCCACTCGGTCAGTTCGGCCTGGAATCCACGATCGCCTTCCTTCAGCGGATGGCGGCGCATTTCGGCCACACACCAGTCGCCTTCGTTAACTTCATGATTGAAGTTACGGCCGGTGCGGCACTGAATGGCGTCACGCAGCAGCGGGTGGTCCGGCATGATGGAAAGACGATCGTCTTTTTTAATCACGCGACCGACGAAACGGCTCAGGAACGGCTCGACCAGCGTTTCGGGCTGCACGATTTCGCGTTCTTTTTCTGTTTGCACAGAAGCAATAACCCGGTCGCCGTGCATGACTTTTTTCATGTGCGGAGGCGGGATGAAATAGCTCTTTTGACCGTCTACTTCAAGAAAGCCAAAGCCTTTCTCAGTACCTTTAACAATGCCTTCGACACGCGGAGTCTGAGAGTGAAGTTGCTGTTTTAGCTGTGCGAGCAGCGGGTTATCTTGAAACATAGCGTCCAGAGAGTGAGGTTAGAGTGGTTCGATTAGCGGCAGACAGTTTTACGCGAATCGGCCACCGTGGGCAAGCGCCATCTGCCTATTTTGGCGCGAATAATCCCGTTGGATAGCGCATAACGTGGCTTTCTTCCCCGAGCGATTACACCTTGAGCGCTACGTGATTGCGCGCAGGTTGCCCAGACGATAAAACAGCAGTCACTTTTTGGCTCCTTACCAAGGTCCATGTCGGGATGATGACCCTGCCTCAAGGCGAGCGGACTGACGAGGCCGTAGCCGTAAACCGTGCTTTCAGTCTCGCGACGGCGCTGTCGCATTATAATCGAATTGTTCGTTTTATCGTCACGCTCGGTAATGTGCCGTTGACGCTGTTATCGCAAGCCTGCCAGCGCCTTGTGCCGCTCCACGCCATCAACGCCGCGTGTAACGCCGTGGACAACAGGCTCGCGGCCAATACGGTGAGTTCTCCCGAGCGTATTCCCTCCTTTGAGTATGCCAAAATCACGGCGCTGCTGAAGCGGCCAAGAAATCGAGCCTTGCTTGCTGCGCTTTACCGGCCGTCGCCAGACCATCCGTCAACGCGGCTGGCCTGCGAGTTTGCCGCGTTTTTATCGTTGTCGGGGCTCAGTGCAGCGGGAATACCGGCACCGCTTAATGTCCCGATATTCCAGCAACTTATCAGCCTAATGCTTAGAGAGGGGCGAATGGAGGGCGTCCATGCGTTCAGTGACGCGCAATGGCTGGCATGCTTTCGCGCGCATTTTCCTGCGACCTGGGTCAGCGGACCGATGATAGGCCGCGCACTTTTGCCTTTAATCACTCACCTCGACTACGCTTTTCCTTTGCTGGGCACTGCGCTGTACAATCTGGCAAGTTGCAATCCGTTGTTGATTGCCTTCCCGTATACCTCACCCGCGCGAGATGTCATTAACGCCCCTGTGCAGCACGATGCGGTTTTGCTCAGGGCGTTCGCTCCGTGCTTCGGGCCGCGCACCGCTGACGCTCGCTATCGACTGGCCGCTTTCACTACCACGCCTTTTCACGGCCATTTTCATCCCTGCTGTGCTGCAACCCCCAAGGCCTATGCGGAGACAGGTTATTGCGAGGCGGGCATTTCGTGCTTTGGCGCAACGATATTTGCTCAGACACATCTGCCGACCCATCAGGTTGTCTATGCGGTGGTGAATAATGATTCGGCGCTGTGGCTGAGCCTGTCACACCAACCTATTCTGCTGCCGACAATGGAGAAACCGTTGGCCGCGCTCGAGGCGTTTCCTCTCTCAACTCGCCTGTTCGACCCCCTTGGCGATGCCGCCGCTACGGTTTTGCGAGGCCCACCCCTTGCTCACGCCTCCCTTGCGTTGTCCGTTCCGCGCGCCGCGCCGCCTGCAAAGGGCTGGTTTTCTCTTGAAGCGTTAACTCGCACATTAACGCTGCTGCCGGAGGTGGAGGCCAGGACCCAAGGTTATGCGTATTTTCACAGCCCACACTTTTCATGGAATCTGCCGTTGTTTTCTCCCGCCGGAGTTCGGCGCACACCGCGTAAAACCGATGAGCAACCGCTCGGCGCGCTGGCGCAATTTTTCCCGGATGAATACGGCTATCTGGCGGTGACTGCACGTTTTAAGCCGTTGATGGAAAAGGGCGGCCCTGCACGCACTGTGCTTCAGTGGGTGGAAAACATGCTCGATGACAGCACCCAGCGATTCCTGCTCGGCGACACACCGCAGGCTATTCCCTCTGGCGTGAAGCTTTTTTATCAATGCGCGGGTATAGACACCGCTGTGCCGCAATCCTGGCTTATCAGCGGATTTCTTAAATATATTCTGCATCTATTGCATATCGACAAGATGCTGCATCAGGATGACGCCGGTGAAATCTATCGTCTCCTCGGCACGTTTTCTCCGCTGGATAGCTCACTTTCGGCGGCATTAAGTCGCTTTATCAAACCCGAGAGTGGCAGCGACAGGGTTAATGACGCACTGCGTAGAATCATCGTGCGGCTGGCTTTGCCTTTTTCATCCGCGCAGGGCGGGCAGTTTACCAGCCATGAAATGCGTGGCTGGAAAGTCATGCTGGGTCTGGGCATCGCGCACTTTCTTCCTTCAACGACGCCTCGTCAAGCGATGGAAACGGCCGATGAGTTTATCCATCTTCTCGAAAGTAATGAGCAAAGTCAGGCAACCCGGCAACGGATACTCAATCTGCTGGAACAGCCGCCGCTGTCGTTCATTATCGAGTTGATGACACTGGATGTGCTGCACGAACATCTGATAGTCGATAACCGACAAAAGGTCATTGGCCTGCTGTCGACCTTTCGCCACGAAGAGCGATTTCGCTATGGTATTTTGGCTATCGTCAGTAAAGCCGTGGTGGAACGGCTTTATGCGCTGGAGCAAATCCCGACACAGAGCGAACAGGAAGAAAGCATCAATATTATTCGCAGTTCACTCATCACCGCCACGGCCGCCACGTTGAAATTTATTGTTGATAACTGGTTCTACCAATCTTCAAGTAATACCTTAACGGTCACCACACAGCGCATCATCGCCATGTGCTGGCTCAAAACCACCGGTCGGCCATTTTCCAGTCTCTCTCTGTTTCATGGCGGGGTACTGACCTTTGCGTTTGATGCGGCCCGCTACTTCTTTTTTATCGACGAGTCAGGTGAGTGTGCGTATCTCGGCGCAAATGAACAGGCGGCCAAGGCCGAATTGCTGTCAAACAGCAAGTTTTACCGCAATGGCAACCTGCCTCAGGTGTTTCTTGCGCAATCCGGACATCGGCTGAATGACATCGTGGGTCGCCTGCAACTGACCTTTGAAGCCACCGCGAAGTTCGAGGCGCTCAATCACCTTTCGATGACGGTACTGTTTGAAAAAGTCGCGGCGCAGTTTGTCGATTCCATCACCTTCAGCACGCCCCGTAAAAACAAGCTGCTCGGCAGCACCTTTTCGACCCGTATGCAGGTCTGGTATAGCGGTATCTCGATTGCGACCTTTATTCCGCTGTGGGGATGTTACGACAGCCTGCAGGATGCCCGACAGGACAAGATTGAAAAGCTTATCGTCTGCGCAACGGAAGCGCCTACGGTTTCTCTGCTGGCGCAGCAGGGCAGCAAACTGGTGAAAACGCTCAATACCGCGTTATATCTGGCACCGCAGGATCTGTTCTCCGAATTCACCCGCTCGCCGTCTTCCCTTCGCACCCTGTTGATGTCGCCGCCAACCGGCATGACGCTTGCCACCGATGCGCCGCTGGCCGTGATTCACAACGGGCAAAGCCTCGCTGCCGCCACGACTATCACGCGTATTCACGGTGCCAGTATTGAATCTTTTTCCACGCTGGGTTCGCCTGAATCCTCGCGCTGTTATCTGGGGGCGAGCGCTTTCGAAATGGGGGAAAATCTGTCGGTTGACCCTCCCGTGAATCGCGTTTTGCACTCCTCGGCCAGCCTCGGCGATGTTTACAGCTCGCTGACCACGCTGCGCGGCAGTATTTCAGTGACACATTTGCCGCACACGCAAAGCATCCAAAATGGGTTGACGATTGAAGAGGAGGTCAGGCGGTTTATTGGCTTGATGGAGGGGCGAGTCAGAGAGCGACAGCGGCAATCATTGCAGCACGGGGTTCAGATCCTTGCCGAAACCCTCGACGAGTTGCTGGCCAATATTCCGAGTCTGTTGATGAAAAAGGCCGAGCTGAAAACCGTGCTGTATTCAATCTTGCTTATCGCGTCGCTCGAAACCTTCAAGGCGACGCTGCTGGCACTTTATAACGAAGAGAAGCATGGCGGTTATCAGGATACGCATGTCAATGATTTTAAATTAAAATTCAGGGGAAGGGACAAGCTGACGCTCCAGCTTGAAGATTCAAAGGGACGATTCCGCCTGCAACACGTCATCCCGATAAACGAGACAGTTGCGGCCCAACTCGCTGCTCGCGGGTTGGTTGAATCCTCCGCCATACCGGAAATCCGGTCTGATTATATTGCGCCGGAAAAGCGGGATGCCTTTTCATTTAACCGCGCCGTGATGCAGAGTCTGCTTGCGGGACTGCCGTTTCCCGCCGCGCCGCTGGTTTTGCACGAGCGGGCGACGCGCACCGAGGCGAAGAACGCGGTTGTCAGTGCCCGGCTCTTTTATTTGCGCACGCTGGATCTCGACGCCAGCAATTTTATTGCGCTGCTCGCCTATTTGCAGCGGCTGGATTATCCGCTGGCCGAGGTTGAGGTCATCGACTGGCAGTTACCGTCGACGGGCAGCCTGTACACCGCGCGGATCGTTCGGCTCATCGAGGTGTTGGGCGCGGAAAAAACGGGCAAAGCCGAATTATTTATCCAGACTTCCTGGCCCAACCGGTGCAAATCGCACTGGAAAGCTATCGGCGGGCGGGTGCTGCGGATTATGTGCTTGAAACCAATCGTCTGCATCGGCTGCAATATTTACGGCTATTTCGTGAAAACTACTTAAATTTCAGCCCAACCCAGCTCGAACACTATCTGCTTACAAATAAAGGCATTGTATTGGCGACAATGCCCATAACTATTGTCGAGCGCGATCCAATGTCTGTGACAACGGCGAATTTCGCGCAGGCTGTAGCGCGCAGCCTGCAGCAGAATTCGAGCTTTTCACATCGGCCACAGTTTGTCTTTGCGCAGCAAACACCCGCCGACGTGGCCATTCTGTTGCACCAGTATCTCAACGCCTCGCCGGAGCAGCGGCTTACCGAAAACGCCACGGTGCGCCATCTCAATCGGCATGCCGGACTGGGATTGGGCAGGGTGAAATCCAGCGTTACGCCTTATTTCAACCTGCCGCCCCGGCTGTTTATTCAAAGCCGCACAGTGCGCTATGGGTTTGCCGCAGACACCTTGCCGACCCTCGCATTTATCCAGTCAAGAGAAGGGCCACATCGCAAGATAACGTTGCTTGAGGTGCTGGTGGAAAGACGAAGAGTCGATTTGCAGCACTCGCTTTTGCTGCGCGGCAATCGGATGCTAACCGCAGAGTTAACTGATTATCTCGAGGCAAGCGAGACACAACGACAGCGGGAGAATACCGACATTGCGCTTTTTTATCGGCTCTATCGGGCAGAAAAACCTGAGTATTCTCTGAATGCAACGGAGTTTATTGTGAGAATTGCGGTGAAATATTCAGCTCAAAATGAAATAACGCCTGAATCATTGATACGCGTTATTGATTGCTACCAGATTAAGGACATGACTCTGGTCGCCTTGCTCGAAGATAAAACGGACAACACGCTCCCGGCTTTTCCTGAAACGTGGCCGCAGGAGGCCTGTAACGAGTTGGACTGCTATCGGCAGACCCGCTTTGGGCAAATCATTGCAGATTGTTGAGTGCATCAGGGCGGCAAGGTTAGGCAGGCGGCAAGGAACGGGGCAACGTGAAGAAAGGGTGCGCCGAAGCGCACCCTTGAACATCATCAGGCGATACGGCGTGTGTCTACAGCCGGTTCGCAGCGACGAATCGCGACCGGAATCGATTTCGACGTCGGCGTATGAGTCTGGTCGCCAAAGCTTGACAGCGGCACCAGCGGGTTGGTTTCCGGATAATAGGCCGCCAGATTGCCGCGAGGGATATCGTAGCTCACCAGCTTGAATCCACTGACCTTGCGCTCGATACCGTCGCTCCACAAGGTTTCGATTTCGACCAGCTCGCCGTCACGCATCCCCAAATCCGCCAGATCCTGCGGATGGATAAACAGCACATCACGCTGCCCGTAGACGCCGCGATAACGGTCATCAAGGCCGTAAATCGTGGTGTTGTACTGGTCATGCGAACGCAGGGTTTGCAGCGTAAACGGGGCATCGTCGTTTTCCATCGGGATGACGCGTTCGGGCAGGGCAGCAGCGCTGAAATTAGCCTTGCCGGTGGGCGTGTTGAAGGTCAGTTCGGCCGCGGCGTTGCCGAGATAGAATCCGCCCTTGATGTCGCAGCGCGCATTGAAATCCTTGAAGCCCGGAATGGTGGCTTCAATATGGTCGCGGATAAGATTGTAGTCATCGGCGAGCGCCATCCAGTCCAGGTAGCGCTTGCCCAGCACGGCATCGGCAATACCGCAAACGATCGCGGTTTCGGAACGCTGTTCGGGTGACAAGGGAATTCCGACGCCTTCGGAGGCGTGAACCATGCTGAACGAGTCTTCGACGGTAATAAACTGGGAACCGGTCGCCTGCATGTCCAGTTCAGTGCGGCCGAGCGTTGGCAAAATCAGTGCTTCACGGCCCGGCGTCAGGTGGCTGCGGTTCAGCTTGGTGCTTATCTGCACGGTCAAATCACAATTGCCCAGCGCCTGTTCGGTACGCGGTGTATCCGGTGCCGCCGCAGCCAGATTGCCGCCCAGCGCTATCAGGACCTTGGCTTCACCGCGCAGCATGGCTTCCAGCGCTTCCACGGTGTTGTGGCCCGGCTCGCGAGGTGGCGTAAATTTGAAGTGACGCTCGAGATTGTCGAGCAGCGGTTTTGGCGCTTTCTCGTCAATGCCCATCGTGCGGTTGCCCTGCACGTTACTGTGGCCGCGCACCGGACACAGGCCCGCGCCCGGTTTGCCCAACTGCCCGAACAGCAATTGCAGGTTGGTGATTTCACGCACCGTCGGCACAGAGTGCTTGTGCTGCGTAACGCCCATGGCCCAGGTGCAAATGACGCGCTCGGCGTTCATGTAAATCGTGGCGGCTTCGCGAATTTCGGACTCGGTCAGACCTGACTGGCGGGTAATCTGCTCCCAGCTCGTCTTATCGACGATATCCAGATAGGCTTCGACGCCGTGACAATGTTCATCGATAAAGGCTTGATCGAAAAGGGAAGGTTCGCCCGAAGCAATACGCTGGCGATGAGTCTGCAACAGCACTTTGACCATGCCACGAATCGCCGCCATATCGCCGCCCAGATTCGGCTGATAATAGGCGGAACTGATACGACCGGCCTTGGTGGTCACGACTTCCAGCGGTTTTTGCGGATCGGCAAAACGCTCCAGCCCGCGCTCGCGCAGGGTATTGAAGCTCACCACTTTGGCCCCGCGATCGGCCGCATGACGCAGGCTGTGCAGCATACGCGGATGGTTGGTGCCGGGGTTCTGACCAAAAACGAAAATGGCATCGGCCTTGTCGAAATCTTCCAGACGAATGGTACCTTTACCGACGCCAATGCTCTGCTTGAGGCCCACGCCGCTGGCTTCATGGCACATATTGGAACAGTCCGGGAAATTATTGGTGCCAAACATGCGGCCAAAGACCTGATAGAGATAGGAGGCTTCGTTGCTGGCACGGCCCGACGTGTAGAAATCGGCCTGATTCGGGCTTTCAAGCCCCTTGAGATGGCTGGCGATGAGAGAGAAGGCGGCGTCCCATGTCACCGGCTCATAGTGGTCGGTGGTGCGGTTATAGCGCATCGGGTGAGTCAGACGCCCTTGATATTCAAGGAAATAATCACTCTGCTCACGCAGTTTACTGACGCTGTGCTGTGCAAAAACTCGGGTTCGACGGCCTTGCGCGTCGCCTCCCAACTCACGGCTTTTGCCCCATTTTCACAGAAACTGAAGGTGCTGTGGTTGTCATCGCCCCAGGCGCATCCCGGACAGTCGAAGCCACGGCCTTTATTGACGCGCATCAGGTTACGCAGGTTGGACAACACTTTTTTACTGTCGAAAACGTAGCGGGTGGTCGCTTCCAGTGAACCCCAACCCCCAGCCGCGCCGGTATAAGGTTTTATTTCAGATTTAAATTTCATGTGGGTGTCTTCGCAGGTGAGTAAAACAATCTCTTCCGTGATTTATTATCAACAGGTTATCGGGATTGTTAATATAATGTCACAATTTTATGAGGGTTTTGAGATGTCGTCTAATCGAATGTTGCAATCGTGAGATAGAGCGCATTGATGACGGAATAGAGGGCGCACTTCAGGGAAATTGTAAGTAAATGGTTTCATTGTGAAACTCTTTGCAAAAGTCTTCTTGTTTAGCTTGCACGTTATTTGATGCACCCTATGCCGCCAATGGTACAATTCACCCTTGCCTGGCTGCCCCACACTTCGGGTTTGGCTGATTTAAAAGAAGCGTTTGAGGAAGATTAAGTGAAGCGTTTAGTTTTGAGTATTTTGTCCGGCGTCATCTGTGTTTCCACCAGCAATGCCTGGGCTGTTGCACCGATTGATTTTCAGGTAGTGCCACCCAGCATTGATGCTGCTTCTTTTGTTCTCATGGATTACGCTTCCGGCGACGTACTGGCTTCCGGAAATCCTGACGAACGCCGCAATCCTGCCAGCCTGACCAAGTTGATGACCGGCTATGTCATTGACCGCGCACTCGATCAGCACAAGATTACCATGAACGATATGGTCACCGTGCCGCAGGAAGCCTGGGTTGCAGGCAACAAGAGTCTGGCCGGTTCTTCATTGATGTTCCTGAAGCCCGGCGATCGCGTATCGGTACGCGATTTGGTACGCGGCATTATTATCGACTCGGGCAACGATGCCTGTGTCGCGATGGCAAATTACGTTGCCGGCAGTCAGGACGCCTTTGTTGGCATCATGAACCAGTATGTACAGAAACTGGGCCTGCTGAATTCGCATTTCGAAACCGTTCACGGGCTTGATGCACCGGGTCAGTTCACCACCTCCTACGACCTCGCCAAACTCTCTCGCGCCATTATCGGCGGCGAACCGGAAGAGTATGCGATGTATAAAGAAAAATCGCTGACGTATGACAACATCACCCAGCAAAACCGCAACGGCCTGCTGTGGGACAAAAACCTGCAGGTCGACGGCCTGAAAACCGGTCATACCGAATCTGCCGGTTTCAATATCATCGCGTCCGCAACAGAAGGCAACCGCCGTCTGATTGCTGTGGTCATGGGCGGTAAAAGCTCGAAAGGGCGTGAAGAGCAGGCGCGTAAACTGCTGACCTGGGGCTTCCGTGAATTCACCAGTATGCAGGTGTTCAAGGCAGGCCAGACCGTTGCCAACGAAAAAGTGTGGTACGGCGACAAATCGCAGGTCAAAGTCGGCAGTCTGGATGATGTTTACCTGAATATTCCTCAGGCAGACAGCGAAAAGGTGAAAGCGCAGTATGTGTTGAACAATCAGCAAATCGAAGCGCCGCTGGCGAAAGGCCAAAGTGTCGGCACCATTAATATCGTCGATAACGGTAAAATCATCAAAACCGTACCGCTGGTCGCGCTGGAAGATACGCCGAAAGGCGGCATTGTCAGCCGCGCCATCGACTACATCAAACTGAAAATCTAGGGAAGAGTTTCTCTTGCTGAAAAGGCAGAGGAATAAAACCTTGGAGTTGAATGGCCTGCACTCGACATGCAGGCCATTTTGTTTATTGTTTCTGTGGGACGGGTTTATCTGTACAGCCTAGCTCTTGTAACGAAGACACTAAAAAAGGAAGTGCAGGTTGTTTCCATTGATCGGCATTGCTGATTCTACTGTTCACTTTTGCCAAAATTTGTCGGTAAGAGACCGGTGGACAAGAGCCCGCAGCATCATGAGACGCAGACTGCGCGGCCGCAGCCATAAAGCCGATACAAAGTTGCCTCTGTGCTTCCGATGCCTTGGTGCCGACATAGTCTGCTCCATTGAGACATTGTCGATAAATATCGCCAATGGATGGAGTAGAGGTTGCGACTTGTTCACCCTGTGGTTCAACAATGGTTCTATCCAGTGCATCACTGGCCTGGGCAATCTGTAACGACCCAAGCAGTAACACAGCAGTTCCACTAATAAAACGCCTAATTTCAGAGGTCATATTAAATACTTCTCTAGAAGGAAGAATTAAACTTTACCCTAACGTTCAGTTAAGTAAAGTTTCATGTTTAATGCCAGTGTAAATCAACTTCGTTTTTGCATATTTGTTATACTTTCGACACTCACTCCCTGCAGGCCAGCACTATATTCATGGATATCAAGCAACTTCAGTATTTATGTAATCTCGAACGCGAAAAACATTTTGGCCGTGCGGCAGAAGCCAGTTTTGTGAGCCAACCTACCTTATCAATGCGTCTTAAGAATCTGGAAAAAGAGCTGGATCTCAGTCTCATCAATCGCGGAAATAACTTTGAAGGGTTTACGCCGGAAGGGCTGCGAGTCTTAAGCTGGGCGCGCGAGATTGTCTCTGTGTATGAGGGTTTGAAACTTGAGGTTGCCTCTCTGAAACAGGGGTTAAGCGGCACGTTGCGCATTGGCGTGATGCCGCAGTGCAGCCTGTCACTGTCTGCGTTGCTCAAAGGAATAGGCGAGAATCATGCGGGGCTGGATTACCGCGTTTCAGAAGTCAGCGCCGACCAGCTTATTGAATCGCTGAGCAGTCATTCTGTCGATATCGGCATTGGCTTCTTCGAGTTCTCCACGCTCAACGAACTGCGTTTTCAACTGTTTCCGCTACAGGATGGCGGAGTGGACCTGGTTTATCATCCTGCCCATTTCCCGCAGCTTGAGGGCGTTGAGCGCCTGGAAGCTGCCCAGGTTGCGGCATTGCCCTTATGCCTGTCCGAAGCCAGCCGTTATTTTCGACGCTATCTCGACAACTATTTTCGCATTAACGGACTCGAACTCCACCCGATTCTCGAAAGCAGTTCCATTTTCCAGTTGATGCAGGGCGTTTTTGTCGGGCTGGGATGCGCACTGGTGCCGCGTGGCCATCTGATTGACGACATGACACCTGCGCTGAAACGGTGCCCGCTGGACATCACGCCAATGAGCCGCCATGCCGCGCTGGTGGTGGCCGAAGCGGGGAGGGCAACGCCGTTGGCGCAGCACTTCTTCGGCGCGGCGAGTCAGTGGCTTGCCGACCGTGGAAATCTCCCTCAAGGCTGATTTATCCGACCAATTCCTATTGCGAATGCCGCGTTGACACGCCAAGCTTGCGTAAAGAAAGAGTCAGCGTTCTGTTAAGACAGAACATTTAACGCAGAATAAAGGGAGCAATAATGAAAGCATTCAAAAGCACCGTGTTGGCTATAGCGGCAAGTGGATTCCTTCTGGCAAGCGGCGCGCAGGCGGCCAACAATCTGTTGGGTTCCTTGACGGATGCGGCCAATCAGCAACTCGGCGGCGGTACAGCGGCCAACACGGGCGCAGCCAATACCACCAATACCAACTCGCTCAGCCAGCTTACGACCTTGCTAAACGGCAGCAACAACAATCTGGCCGCCAACAGCAGCACCAATGCCGCAGGTGTGCTTGAATATTGCGTGAAAAACAATGTGCTTTCATCCACCAGCACTACTTCCGTTAAAGATAAGCTAATGAGCAAGCTGGGTCTTCAGGACTCCACGACTGCTGCCCAGAAAACCGACTATCAGGATGGTCTGAACGGTCTGCTGCACACCGGCAACGGTCAAAACATCGATCTCTCCACCCTCGGCACCGGCGGTTTCAACCAGATCAAGGAAAAGGTGAAGACCAAAGCCTGTAACGTCGTGTTGAAGCAGGCTAAATCCTTCCTGTAGCACTGAAATTGGAAAATTTCGGGTTCTTAAGATTTGAAAATCTTAAAGCAAACTGGATTTTTAGATTGGGAATCTAAGGCAACTTTTTAAATATAAGTTCAAGTTAAACAGCATGCGCTGCGCTTACTGGGCGGCGGCCCAGACCGCCCAAAGGGTGTGCCTGGGCCCACACCCTTTGGAATCCCGCGCCCTTTGCCCTCGCGACGCGATAAGTGCAAAATAACGACATCGTTTCAGTTACCCCCGCCGTGTGGCGTGGGTCGCGGCGCTCCGCGCTCCCGTCACTCCGCTCGCGAGCCAAACACGTCTCGCTCACGCCGTTCCGAGCCGCCCTGATACCGCCAATCACAGCCTCTACCCCAAAACCGGCAACCCGCCCGCGGTCAAGACCCGTTCCCTCCAAAGGCGAAACCTATTTTCTTTGAACAGAGATGGCCTAACCCTTTTGAGTTTTAATTATTCTGGAAATGGGGGTAAGTAAGGTCTTTCATATTTTCGCTTCCAGAAATAAGCCGTTTGTGGGCAGGCGACGCGGAAGGATGAACACGATTTTGGGTAGAAGCTGATACTGGCGGATTCGGGGCGGCGCTGAGTGAAGTTGAGCAAGACGTTTTTGGCTTGCGAACGAAGTGAAGGGACCGCGGCGCGGCGCGACCTACGCCACGCGCGGGCGCGTCTGGAAAGATCTACAAACTTGAGAATGGCACGGCTTGGCGAGGACAAAAGGCGCAGAGATGCAAGAGGTGGCGCCTTCCACCTCTTGCCCGGTTCCGGCGCTGTGGGTCAAATGCCCATTGAAGTTTTGAAACCGGAAAAATTCCTCGGAGCCCGTTGCCCTGCAAATTGGCATTTAAGCCGCGCCTCCGAGACGCCGCCCAGTAAGCGCAGCGCATGCCGTTGACCTTGAACTTATATTTAAAAGTTGCCTTAGATTCCCAATCTTAAAAATCAAACTTTGCCTTTAGATTTCCCAAATCTAAAACGAGAAAACCCTTTTTATACCTCGACCTTTTCCTTGTACTCGCATAAATCTTCAATCAAACACGAACCGCAGCGCGGTTTGCGGGCCACGCAGGTGTAACGGCCGTGCAGGATAAACCAGTGGTGGCAATCCAGCTTGAACTCGGCGGGCACCACTTTCAGCAGGCGATCTTCGACTTTTTCGACCGTTTCACCGGGCGCAAAGCGGGTACGATTGCACACGCGGAAGATGTGAGTGTCGACGGCGATGGTCGGCCAGCCGAAGGCCGTGTTAAGCACCACATTGGCCGTCTTGCGACCCACTCCCGGCAGGGCTTCAAGCGCCGCGCGGTCTTCGGGCACCTGTCCCTGATGCTGGTCCAGCAAAATACGACAGGTCTTGATGACGTTTTCGGCTTTGGCGTTGAACAGCCCGATGGTCTTGATGTAGTCCTTGACGCCGTCAACGCCGAGATCCCAGATTGCCTGCGGGGTATTTGCTACCGGATAAAGCTTGGCGGTGGCCTTGTTGACGCTCACATCGGTCGCCTGTGCGGAAAGCAGCACAGCAATCAATAACTCGAAGGGCGTGGTGTAAACCAGCTCAGTCGTGGGATGCGGATCGTTGGCGCGCAGGCGCTCGAGAATACTGACGCGTTTTTCCTTGTTCATTACGCTTTCTCATGGCTTCCATGGGGCAACGTATGCGCGGCGCGTGCAGCTGCGCGGGCTTTCATCCGCTGGTCTATGAGATATTTACCGGCAAGCAGCATACCCAGGCCGATAAATGCGCCCGGCGGCAGCATTGCCAGCAGGAACGGGTTATCGAGATGGATAACTTCGATGCGAAGCACTTTCGCCCACGGGCCAAGCAGCAGGTCGGCACCGTTGAACAAAACGCCCGAACCGATAATCTCGCGCAGTGATCCCAGCACAAACATTGCCGAGGTCGCGCCAAGACCGGTCATCATGCCGTCGAGCGCCGCAAGATGTACGGGGCTGTTGGCGGCCACGGCCTCTGCGCGTCCGACCACGATACAGTTGGTCACGATAAGCGGAATAAAGATGCCGAGCGCCTGATACAACGCAAAGGCGTAGGCGTTGATCAGCATTTCAACGGTGCTGACCACAGAGGCGATGATTAACACGTAAATGGGAATACGGATTTCGCTTGGTACCCAGCGGCGGAAAGCGGAGATCATGGCATTGGTACAGGTCAGCACCAGAGTGGTGGCAAGGCCAAGTCCAAGGGCGTTGGTCGCCGTAGAGGTGACCGCCAGCAGTGGACACAGGCCCAATAACTGAACGAGGGCGGAGTTGTTTTTCCACAACCCGTTAACGATTAGTGTTTTTGCTTCACTCATCATGTGCTCCACAAGGGGTGAGGTGGGAAAGCTGCGCAGGCACAGTTTCGATAAACAGGGCGGTACGTTTTACCGAGCGGACCACGGCCCGAGGCGTAATAGTAGCACCCGTAAACTGATCAAACATGCCGCCGTCTTTCTTCACGGCCCAGCGCCCGTCATTGGCACCGTTAACTGTCTGATTGGCAAAACTTTTGATCCAGTCCGAGATTCTGACTTCGATTTTGTCGCCGAGGCCCGGCGTTTCATGTTGTTCAAGGACACGCGTCCCATATACCTTGCCATGAAAATCTGCCGCTACCAAGAGCTGGATGGCACCGGAATAGCCGTCGGGGGCGGTGGTTTCGACCACGGCCGCAACCGGCTCACCGCCTTTACGCGCGACATACATATGGTGCGCAGTGGCAGTACCCAGTGACTCATTAGTGACGTTGTAACACTCCTGCTGCATGTTATTGTCATACACGCTTGCGGGAATCACCTGATCAAACAGCGATTTTTGCTGCAACAGTGCCTGATGAGCAATGGTCGGCTTGGTCAGCAGGTTGACCAGTGCAGTCATTCCGGTCATCAGGATGCCGAAAAAGGCCAGCGTCAGGCCGTAGCGGCGCATTGTATCTAACATAGTCTTTCCTTAACGATGGCCGTAAACACGAGGCTGCGTGTAATGATCAATCAGCGGCACGGTAATGTTCGCAAGCAGTACGGCAAAGGCGACCCCATCAGGATAACCGCCGTAGGCACGAATCAGCCATACCAGCAGGCCAATCAAGGCACCAAAAATCAGGCGACCTTTCGGCGTGGTCGAAGCGGTAACCGGATCGGTGGCGATAAAGAACGCGCCCAGCATCGTGGCACCCGAGAACAGACCAATCATGGGCGGCGAATAGGCCTCCGGTGCCAGCAGCCAGGCAAGCGTGCCGCAAAAGGTCAGCATCGCCAGTATGCTGACGGGAATGTGCCAGCTAATGATACGACGCCACATCAGATAGAGACCGCCCAGCAGGAAACCCAGGTTTATCCATTGCCAGCCGAGCCCTGCCAGCACTCCGCTAAACAGCGGCTGTTCCAGCACCTGCGCGGCCGTATGACCCGAACGCAGTCCGGTTTTAAAACCGTCCAGCGGCGTAGCCTGAGTGATGCCGTCGACATTCATCTGGAGCTGGTAGGCGGTCATGTTCTGCGAATCATGGCCGCTGAAAATCGTCATCAGCGAGTCCACGAAGCCCACGGGATGCGCCTGTAAAGCATCGGGCGGCAACCAGGTTGTCATCTGCACCGGGAAAGAGATAAGCAGAACGACATAGCCGACCATCGCCGGATTAAACGGGTTCTGTCCAAGGCCGCCGTAAAGCTGTTTGGCGATGATAATGGCGAACACGGTGCCAATAACTATCATCCACCAGGGCGCAAGCGGCGGCAGGCTGACGCCGAGCAGTACGGCGGTCAGCAGGGCGGTATTGTCACCCAGACGCTTGGCGACGGGCATTTTGCGCAGCTGTAATATGGCACCTTCTGCCAGCACGGCAATCAGAATGGACAGCGCAATCTGAATCAGCGTGCCATAACCAAAGAACCAGACCTGCGCGACAATGCCGGGAATACAGGCCAAAACAACCATCAGCATGATTGAGCTGGTGCTCTGCCGATTATGGGTAAAAGGAGAACTCGCAATTCTAAAGGCCATTTATTCCTCGTTCGACATTTCGCTCGACAACGTCTGAGCTTGAGCGGCTTTACGGGCCTTTACGCGGGCGATCGCAGCAGCGACGGCGGCTTTACGTGGATCGCTTTCTATTTGTGGTACTGCCTGCACTTCATTTTCAGGTGACGTTGTCACAGGAGGGGCTTCATCGGAAGTTGCGCTGGCCGCCGCTTTCTTGGCTTTGGCGCGTGCAATCGCCGCCGCAACGGCTGCCTTGCGTTTGTCTTCCGGCGATTCTGCCTCTAAACCTTGCGGTGACGCGGCATCTGCTACCTGCGGCGCTGGCGAGGAAACAGCGTCCTGCGAAGGCGTTTCCGCCGCCGCTTTCTTGGCTTTGGCGCGTGCAATTGCTGCCGCAACGGCCGCCTTGCGTTTATCTTCCGGCGATTCGGCCTCTAAATCTTGCGGTGACGCGGCATCTGCTACCTGCGGCGCTGGCGAGGAAACAACGTCCTGCGAAGGCGTTTCCGCCGCCGCTTTCTTGGCCTTGGCACGTGCAATTGCCGCCGCAACGGCCGCCTTGCGTTTATCTTCCGGCGATTCGGCCTCTAAATCTTGCGTTGACGCGGCGTCGGCTACCTGCGGCGCTGGCGCTGCTGAATCGCTGTTGCTAACAGGGTCGGCTGCATTACCCGCCGCCGCCGCTTTCTTGGCTTTGGCGCGGGCGATGGCCGCGGCAACGGCTGCTTTTCTGCTGTCGCCTTCAACCGGCATATCTGACGGAGTTTCAATAGGCTCGTTGGAGACCGGCACGTCCTCACCGTCTTTGATGACCTCGGCCTTTTTCGCTTTGGCACGGGCGATAGCGGCAGCCAATGCAGCCTGACGCGGATCCGCAACCGGCGTTTCATCGGTTTTCTGGATTTTGGCGGCGGCACTGACGCGCGGATTCAGCGCAGCGGTGTCTTCATCGCTGAGTTTGACCGCAGATTTCTTGTGCTTCTCTTCACGCGCCAGCTTTTCACGTTCCATACGCTGTTGCTTGGCTTCGAAACGCGCCTTGGCTTCGGCGGCGCGAGAGGCTTCGAGATCCAGTGCACGAATCTCCGCTTTTTCCTGACGATAATACTGCACCAGCGGAATGTTGCTCGGACAGACGTAGGCGCAGGCCCCGCATTCGATACAGTCGAAAAGGTTGTGATTGCGCGCTTTTTCGTGCTCCTGCCCGCGGCTGAACCAGTAAAGCTGTTGCGGCAGCAGCCCTGCGGGACAGGATTCTGCACACAGACTACAGCGAATACAGGCTTCTTCCGGCTCGGGCTGTCCCATTTCACTTTCGGATGGGGCAAGCAGGCAGTTACTGATTTTTACGATTGGCACGTCAAGCGATGGCAGGGTAAAGCCCATCAACGGGCCGCCCATGATCACCATTTTCTGATGGTTTGGCGGAGTAAACTCGGCTTCGCGCAGCAGGTGGGCGACGGGTGTACCAAGACGCGCCCAGACGTTGCCGGGCTTTTTCACGGCTTCGCCGGTCAGCGTAACCACGCGTTCAATAAGCGGTTCGGCGTCGAGAATGGCGCGTTTAATGGCAAACACCGTTCCGACGTTTTGCATCAGCACGCCGATGGCGGAGGAGTGTTTGCCTTTGGGCACCTCTCTGCCGGTCAGAATGCGCGTGAGCTGTTTGGCTCCGCCCGAAGGATATTTGGTCGGCACCACGCGCAGTTCGATTTTGACTCCCGCATGCTGCTCTTTTTTAATCGCTTTCCTGAATGCGGCAATCGCCTCGGGTTTGTTGTCTTCGATGCCAATCAATACCTGCTCGGGATGCAGCATATGGCAGAGAATGCGCGTGCCCTGCAAAATTTCGTCGGCGTGCTCCTGCATCAGGCGATCGTCGGCGGTAATGTACGGCTCGCATTCGGCGGCATTGAGAATGAGCGTGCGTGTATGGTCGAGACTGCCCTGAATCTTGCTGGCCGTCGGAAAACCTGCGCCGCCCAGACCGGCAATCCCGGCCTGATGAATCAACTGATTGAGCGCTGCCGCGTCGAGTTGGGTGTAATCCTCAACCACGGCGCGTTCCACCCAGCGGTCTTCACCGTCGGCATCGATAATTACGCACAGCTCTTTCAGACCGGAGGGGTGCGCGGTGATATGCGGTTCAATGGCCGCAATCACGCCAGAGGTTGGCGCATGCACCGGAACGGTTCGGCCACGGCCCACAGTCAGCGGCTGACCCTTCAGGACGCGATCGCCCGCTTTGACGCAAAGCTCGCCTTCAGGTCCCAGATGCTGTTGCAAAGGGAGGATAAAACGCTCGGGAAGAGGCAGCCGGCGCAGCGGCACCAGGCTCGACTGGGTCTTCATTTCGGGCGGATGGATCCCGCCGTCGAAGTCCCAGATTTTCTCTTTTTTGAGCGCAGCAAACAGATTAAACATGTTACTCCGCAGGAATCATTTGCACTGGAATGGTGTTCATGTCCCATTTCCAGTTCGCGGTGGTGGTCTTGATCGGCAGCATCTCGATGCAGTCGGTCGGGCAGGGGGCGACACACAGGTCGCAGCCGGTACAAAGGTCGGAAACTACGGTATGCACCGCGCGCGTCGCGCCTACGATGGCATCGACCGGACAGGCCTGAATACATTTGGTACAGCCGATGCAGTTGCTTTCATCGATATACGCGATACGGCGCACGGGCACGGCTTCAATGGCGTCGCCGTCCATCGGCTGCGGTTCAACGTTCAGCAGCGTGGCAAGCTTGAGCATGACCGGTTCGCCGCCCGGCACACATTTATTGATTTTATCGCCATTGGCGACGGCTTCGGCATAAGGCTTGCAGCCAGGATAACCGCACTGGGCACATTGGCTCTGCGGGAGAATATCGTCAATCTGGTCGACAACCGGATTACCCTCGACCGCAAAACGGCGCGAGGCGTAACCCAGCAGTAAGCCGAACACCAGCGCCAGTGCGCTGAGTGCTCCAATAGCAACCCATAATTCGAACATTAGAATTTCACCAGCCCGGTAAAGCCCATAAAGGCCAGAGACATCAGACCGGCGGTGACCAAGGCAATGGAAGAACCCCGGAACCAGCGCAGGCACATCGGCAACCACCAGACGTTCACGGATGGCGGCAAACAGCACCATGACCAGCGAAAAGCCGAGCGACGCGGCAAAGCCGTACAGCGCCGACTGCATGAAGTTGAACTGCTGGTTGATGTTGAGCAGCGCCACGCCGAGTACCGCACAGTTGGTGGTGATAAGCGGCAGGAAGATTCCCAGCAGGCGATAAAGAGACGGGCTGGTCTTGCGTACCACCATCTCGGTGAACTGCACCACCACGGCGATAACCAGAATAAAGGCCATGGTACGCAGATAAACCAGACCCAGCGGCATCAATATGAAGGTGTTGACAATCCAGGAGCAGATATTGGACAAGGTTATTACGAAGGTTGTCGCCAACCCCATGCCAATCGCCGATTCCAGCTTTTTGGACACGCCCATAAACGGACAAAGCCCAAGAAACTTGACCAAAACAAAGTTGTTTACCAGCACGGTACCGATAAACAGTAATAAGTATGATGTCATGAGAGAGTGCCTAAAAAATATTGAAAACCAGTAACCTGAATACTTATTTCCTGCCGGAACTAAAGAATGAACGTCTCTTTGACTCGGCGCGAACGTTTAAAATAGGGCACTAAAAGTGCCGTCGCCAATAGCGGCCATAACAGATTGCGCACGGCCAGATCGTCGGTTACGGGCGAGAAGGCAAAGGCCTTCACGGCAAGCAACACGGTCACCAGCAGCCAGATGATGTAGAGCTTGGGTAACGCCTTGTCTTTGCGACAAAATTGCCACAGTACGACGAGGGTAAAGAAGCCCATCGCGAGTGTCGTCACGACCGAAAAATACCACTGCAAGGTAAATGCCTGCGAATTGGTGACCAGATATTCCCGCGATTCGGGCTTGAAAATCGCCATCGAATAGAGGAATAACATCAGGACCACACTGAGCAAGTTGACAATCAGGTAAGCCATCGGAGCCAGTAACCAGCCACCGATACGCTGAGCGCCATACGTTTGCGACATAAAAAACCTTATTCAATCAAGTTGATGACAATCCGGCGCAGTCTAAAAACGAGAAACCCTGCACAACCTGGCGGATTTGGACATTCAAGGCGCGATAGCTTAACGCGTGAAAGGATTCGTCGCTATCGTGATCATGTGATTGGGGTGCAACAGCGTAAAAATTATCACTTTTTGCCTGTTGGCAGGGCGAGGATGGCGCAGGAATAATCAATTCGTGGAGAGGAAGGATGAAACCCGGGGCAGAAAACGGCGCCGCGCCGGGTTTCAAGACAAAGTTAATACGAGTTTAATCAGTTGGCGCACAGCTTGTAATAGACTTCGTTCCAGCGCAGCGCATCCTTGAACGCGGGCAGGGTCGTGTCATTGTCAATCACCAGCATTTCGATGTTATGCAACTCGGCATAGAGACGTAGATAGTCGATATCCAGCGCCTGCGAGAACACCGTATGGTGCGCACCGCCGCCCAGAATCCAGGCTTCGGCCGCGGTTGCCAACGACGGCTGCGCCTTCCAGATTGCGCGGGCGACCGGCAGCTTCGGCAACGGTTTCGGCTGCTCGATGGTATCAACCAGATTCACCAGCAGGCGGAAACGGTCCCCCATATCAATGACAGAGGCATTCACCGCCGGACCTGCCGGTACGGAGAAGATAAGGCGCGCGGGATCCGCCTTGCCGCCTATGCCAAGGAACTGCGCATCGAGTACCGGTTTTTGCGAAGTAGCGATACTCGGGCAGACTTCAAGCATATGCGAGCCGACCACCAAATCGTTGCCTGCCTCGAAGTTATAGGTGTAATCCTCCATAAAGGAAGTGCCGCCCTGCAATCCGCTCGCCATTACTTTCAGGATGCGCAGCAGGGCCGCCGTTTTCCAGTCACCTTCACCGCCGAAACCATAGCCTTTCTGCATCAGTCGCTGTACTGCAAGACCCGGCAGCTGCTTGATGCCATAGAGGTTCTCGAAGTTGGTGGTGAAGGCTTTGAATCCGCCCTGGTTCGAGGAAGCGGGTCATGCCAAGTTCGATACGGGCGGCGTCGATCAGGTTTTCGCGCTTGTCGCCGTGCAGTTTAACTGCGTCGGTCAACTGGTAGGTGGCTTCATACTCTTCAATCAAGGTATCGACATCGCCACGGCTCACTTCGTCGATGACCGCCGCCAAATCGCCAACGCCATAGGCACTCACGGTGTAGCCAAACTTCATCTGTGCCGCGACTTTGTCCCCTTCGGTGACGGCGACTTCTCGCATATTGTCGCCGAAACGGGCCAGTTTCAGCTGCTGGCCTTCATTTTTCGCGGCGGCAACGCGCATCCACTGGGCGATACGGCGATGACTCTCTTTATCTTCCCAATGCCCTGTCACCACGGCGTGCTGCTGGCGCATCCGCGCGCCGATAAAGCCGAATTCGCGGCCGCCGTGCGCGGTCTGGTTAAGATTCATGAAGTCCATGTCCATGGTGTCCCACGGAATGGTGGCATTGAACTGGGTATGAAACTGCATCAGCGGCTTGTGCAGAATGCTGAGTCCGGCGATCCACATTTTCGCCGGAGAGAAGGTGTGCAGCCAGGTTATCAACCCGATACAGTCTTTGTTGTAGTTGGCATCGCGACACAGGGCCGTGATTTCGTCGGGACTGGTGGCCAGCGGTTTCAACACCAGCTTAACGGGCAGCCCTGCTGAATGGTTCAGGCCCTGTACCACGTTTTCGGCATTCTCTTTTACCTGACGCAGCGTCTCTGCGCCGTAAAGATTTTGACTGCCGATAACAAACCAGACTTCGAGTTGTTTGAATGCGTCCATTTTATAACTCCTGAAAGTGCATGAAAAAGGTGAGGTGTCGCCGGGTCGCCCCGGCGCGGGAATCAAGCGGGAACAGAGGCCGCAAACAACGGCTCGGAGGCCGCGCACCACTGCTGATAGCGTTCATACAACCGCTGGAACTGCGCAGCGCGTTCGGGATCCGGCAGCAGGGTCTGTTCAATCTGGCAGGCCATCGACTGCTGGGCTTCGGGAATGGTGGCGAACTCTCCGGCGGCGCAGGCGGCAAAGATGGCGGCACCCAGCGCACAGCACTGATCCGACGCGACAATTTGCAGCGGACGGTTCATCACATCGGCGCACACCTGCATGATGACCGGCGATTTCCGTGCAATACCGCCAAGCGTCAGCACGTTTTCGACCGGAATATCCTGTTGCTCGAAGCATTCCATGATGGCGCGTGCGCCAAAGGCGGTGGCTGCAATAAAACCGCCAAACAGTTCAGGCGCCTGCGTGCCCAGATTGATGTCGGTGATAACGCCTTTCAGTCGCTGATTGGCAAACGGCGTCCGGCGACCGTTGAACCAGTCCAGAACCAGCGGCAGGCTGTCGAGGGTCGGATTGGCGGCCCATGCGGTGGTCAAATCGGCCAGCAGCGTCTTTTTCATCACTGTAATCTGGGGTTTCAGCTCGGGATGCGCCTTGGCGAGTTGCCCAAGCGGCCAGCCGAGCAGTTGGCTGAACCAGGCGTACATATCGCCGAACGCGGATTGTCCCGCTTCCATGCCGACCATGTCGGGCACCACACTGCCGTCGACCTGTCCGCAAATCCCGGCTATCGCGCGTTCGCCTACGCGCGCCTTGTCGGCTATCAGGATGTCGCAGGTTGAGGTGCCAATCACCTTGACCAGCGTATAAGGCTGCGCACCCGCGCCGACCGCGCCCATATGGCAGTCAAATGCGCCGCCCGAAATTACCACGCTTTGCGGTAAACCAAGACGCTGCGCCCATTCTGCGCTGAGCGTCCCCACGGGCTTCTCGGCGGTTTGGGTGTCGATAAACAGAGGATAAGGCAGATCTTCGACCAGATACGGGTCCAGTGCGGCAAAAAATTCGCGTGGCGGGAACCCCCCAGGAAGGATGCCACAGCATCTTGTGACCCGTGCTGCACCGCCCGCGCGCCATCTGCGAAGGGGCGAGGGTGTCGGAAAGCAGGGCGGGCACCCAGTCACAGAGTTCCACCCAGGAGGCGGCGGCCTCGCGCACCGCGCTGTCTTGACGCGATACATGCAGAATCTTGGCCCAGAACCACTCCGAGGAGTAAACGCCGCCGATATAGCGGGTGTAATCCGCAAAATGACCGCTGCGGCACAGGTGGTTTATCTCTTCGGCCTCGGCTATTGCGGTGTGATCTTTCCATAACACGAACATGGCGTTTGGATTGCCGGCAAATTCAGGCAGCAGCGCCAGCACTCGACCCTGCGCATCCACCGGCGCGGGCGTCGAACCGGTGGAATCTACGCCGATACCCACAATCTTTGCGCTGAGTTCCGGCCCCAGTCGCGCCACCAGATTGACGATGGCGCTTTCCATCGCCTCGATATAGTCGAGGGGGTGATGGCGAAACTGGTTTTTTGCGGCATGACAATACAAGCCTTCCTGCCAGCGAGGGTAATACACCACATCCGTATCTATCTCTTTACCGCTGTGACAATCCACGGCCAGAACCCGCACCGAGTCGCTACCAAAATCCAGACCAAGAGCAATCGCGCCTTGCGCCATGGTTAATTCCCCCGAAGTTATAGGACCGCATCAGCCTGCAGGCGGCTGACTTTTGCTGTTGATAACCTTAAGAGAGGCATGACGGCGAGAGTGAGGAGGCACCTGCTGGAAGTATGTACTTTCCTGCTCCGTATGAAAGATATGTGAAGCCGGTCATAAACTGGCTGCTTGGTTGAATTTGCTAAATATATGCACAGATTGGCTGCAATTTTAAATTGTGATAACGCTCTCCATATTCGTAAAAAATTCCGGTTAAAACTTATCTCGTCTTATCTCAATCCGTTAATGAATTCCCCTACAGCGTGGTTTATTAGCGGTTTTTTTCGACACGATCCTTACTGATAACGTTTTCATGCCTGTAGGAATAACTGCGGGTAACAACAATAAAAAGTCGGAGAGCATCATGCATAAATTCACTAAGGCGCTGGCAGCGGTTGGACTGGCGGCCGTTATGTCACATTCGGCTATGGCAGCAGATTCCATGAAGCTGGGATTTCTGGTCAAGCAGCCGGAGGAGCCGTGGTTCCAGACAGAATGGAAGTTTGCCGATAAAGCCGGGAAAGATCTCAACTTCCAGGTCATCAAGATTGCCGTGCCCGACGGTGAAAAAACGCTGAACGCTATCGACAGTCTGGCGGCCAACGGCGCGAAAGGCTTTGTTATCTGTACGCCCGACCCGCGACTGGGGCCGGCCATCATGGCCAAGGCGCGCAGTTACGACCTGAAAGTTATCGCCGTGGATGACCAGTTTGTGAATGCCAAGGGTAAACCGATGGAAGACGTGCCGCTGGTCATGATGGCGGCCAGCAAAATCGGCGAACGCCAGGGACAGGAGCTGTACAAAGAGATGCAGAAACGCGGCTGGAATGTGGCCGACACGGGCGTGATGGCGATTACCGCCGATGAGCTGGACACCGCGCGCCGCCGCACGACAGGCTCGATGGACGCGCTGAAAGCCGCCGGTTTCCCGGCCGCGCAAATCTTCAAGGTGCCGACCAAATCCAATGACATTCCGGGTGCACTCGACGCAGGCAACTCACTGCTGGTGCAGCATCCCAAAGTGAAAAACTGGCTGATTCTGGGCATGAATGACAACACCGTGCTCGGCGGCGTGCGTGCCACCGAAGGTCAGGGCTTCAAGGCGGCCAATGTGATTGGTATCGGCATCAACGGCGTCGATGCGGTCAACGAACTGTCGAAAAACGAACAGACCGGTTTCTATGGCTCGCTGCTGCCAAGCCCGGACGTACATGGCTATAAAAGTATTCAGATGCTGAATGACTGGGTGAACAAAGGCGTCGAGCCGCCGAAATTCACGGAAGTCACCGATGTGGTGCTTATCACGCGCGACAACTTCAAGACCGAGCTCGATAAAAAAGGGCTGGGCGGCAAATAGTCTGATGGATACGCGCATTCACTGGCGTATCCCCTGTCATTAGATAAAGGGTTACCGCTATGTCTTCGCTCTCTTTAACATCGTCAGCCGCGCTCAATCCGTCGCTGGACACGTTCGATACCCGCCAGCCCTACCTGACGTTTGACGGGATAGGCAAGACCTTTCCCGGCGTCAAGGCGCTGGATGGCATCAGCTTTGACTGCTACGCCGGACAGATCCACGCCCTGATGGGGGAAAACGGCGCGGGGAAATCCACGTTGCTGAAAATCCTGAGCGGTTTCTACAGTCCGACCCAGGGGCAGATTCTCATCAAGGGTCAGCCGGTGAATTTTGTCCATACCACCGATGCGCTGGATGCAGGCGTCGCCATTATCTATCAGGAACTGCATCTGGTGCCGGAAATGACGGTGGCGGAAAACATCTATCTGGGGCAGTTGCCGAGCCGTCGCGGTTGGGTTAATCGCAAACTGCTGCGCTATGAGGCCAAGTTGCAGCTTGAGCATCTGGGGCTGGATATCGACCCCGACACGCCGCTCAAGTATCTCTCGATTGGGCAATGGCAGATGGTGGAGATTGCCAAGGCGCTGGCGCGCAATGCCAAGGTGATTGCCTTTGACGAACCTACAAGCTCACTCTCGGCCCGTGAAATCGAGCAGCTGTTTCGAGTGATTCGCGAACTGCGCTCCGAGGGGCGCGTCATCTTGTATGTTTCACACCGCATGGAAGAGATTTTTGCGCTGAGCGATGCCATTACCGTGTTCAAGGATGGTCGCTATGTCAGGACATTCAAAGACATGCAGCAGGTTAACCACGACATTCTGGTGCAGGCGATGGTCGGGCGCAATCTCGGCGATGTGTACGGCTATCAGCCGCGTCCACACGGAGAGGTACGCCTCGAACTTGATGCGGTCAAGGCACCGGGGGTGAAAACGCCTATCAGCCTGACGGTGCGGCAGGGTGAAATCGTCGGGTTGTTCGGACTGGTCGGCGCCGGGCGCAGCGAACTGATGAAAGGGCTGTTTGGCGGCACTAAAATCACCTCGGGGCGCGTTCTGCTGGACGGTAAAACGCTGAACATCACCACGCCCATCGACGCGATTCGCCAGGGCATCATGCTTTGCCCTGAAGACCGCAAGGCTGACGGCATCATTCCCGTGCACTCGGTACGCGACAATATCAACATCAGCGCGCGCCGCAAAAGCCTCAAGGCCGGTTGCCTTATCAACAATCACTGGGAGGCAATCAATGCCAGCAAACAAATTACGGCGCTCAACATCAAAACGCCCGGTCCTGAACAGTTAATTATGAATCTGTCGGGCGGCAACCAGCAGAAGGCGATTCTCGGCCGCTGGCTGTCGGAAGAGATGAAGGTCATTTTGCTCGATGAACCGACGCGGGGTATCGACGTCGGCGCGAAGCACGAGATTTACAACGTCATTTATGCGCTGGCAAAACAGGGGATTGCGGTGCTGTTTGCCTCAAGCGATCTGCCTGAAGTGCTGGGACTCGCCGACCGGATCCTGGTCATGCGCGAAGGCGAGATAACCGGCGAACTGACGCATGACGACGCCACAGAAGAAAAAGCCTTGGGGATGGCGATGCTGCGAACCCCGGAACTGACTTGATTGCCAACGCCAGCTTTTATTGCATGTTGACCTGTTAACTAATCCCACACCATTGCGGAGGCTGCCCCGGCGCCTCCGAGCAGGAGTTAAATGATGTCCAGTATGACAACCAATTCAACCAAACCCGAGCAGCCGAATGCGGCCGCGCGCGGGGGCCAGAGCCTGATGCGTATCTGGGACAGCTACGGCATGCTGGTGGTATTCGCGGCGCTGTTCCTTGCCTGTACGCTGTTTGTGCCCAACTTCAGCTCGTTCATCAATATGAAAGGGCTGGGGCTGGCTATCTCAATGTCCGGCATGGTCGCCTGCGGCATGTTGTTCTGTCTGGCCTCGGGCGATTTTGACCTCTCCGTCGCCTCGGTGATTGCCTGTGCGGGGGTGACCGCCGCGGTGGTCATCAATATGACCGAGAGCCTGTGGATTGGCGTAGGTGCCGGTCTGCTGCTTGGCATGCTTTCAGGGCTGGTCAACGGTTTCGTCATCGCGAAACTGAAAATCAATGCGCTGATAACCACGCTTGCGACCATGCAGATTGTGCGCGGCCTCGCCTACATCATTTCCGACGGCAAGGCGGTCGGCATTGAAGACGAGCGCTTCTTCGCGCTGGGTTACGCCAACTGGTTCGGCCTGCCTGCGCCCATCTGGATTACCGTAGGCTGCCTCATCGCCTTTGGTCTGCTGCTCAACAAAACCACCTTTGGCCGCAATACGCTGGCGATTGGTGGCAATGAAGAGGCCGCGCGACTCGCCGGTGTGCCGGTGGTGCGCACCAAAATCATCATCTTCGTGCTCTCGGGGCTTGTATCTGCGGCAGCGGGGATCATTCTCGCTTCGCGTATGACCAGCGGCCAGCCGATGACCTCGCTGGGCTATGAGTTGATCGTGATTTCGGCCTGCGTGCTTGGTGGCGTATCGCTCAAGGGCGGCATCGGCAAAATCTCCTATGTAGTGGCAGGGGTGCTGATTCTGGGAACGGTCGAGAATGCGATGAACCTGCTAAACATTTCGCCGTTCTCGCAGTACGTGGTGCGTGGGTTGATCCTGCTGGCGGCGGTGATTTTCGACCGCTACAAACAGAAGGCCAAACGCGCGGTGTAAACGATTTCAGCGTCTGAATGACTCACGGGAAGGAAAAAAGTCCATAAAAGTGACTTTCCTTCACATTTTTTAACACAAACGGGCAGTAATTTTATTGCCCGATAGAATGGTAGGACCCGACGTGATGATTTTAGGAGGCTCGATGTATCACCGCATGATTCAGGACCAACAGTCCAACCCGCTGCTTCCGGGCTACAGTTTCAATGCCTATCTGGTAGCCGGTATGACGCCGATTCTGGCCGACGGTCCGCTTGATTTTTCAATCGACCGCCCTGGCGGAATGAAAGGCTACATCCTGAATCTGACCGTCAAGGGGCAGGGCAAAGTGTTTGATGGCGAAGACACTTTCTACTGCAATCCGGGCGATCTTCTGCTGTTTCCGCCCAAGGCGCGCCATCTTTACAGCCGTTCGGCCAACAGCGATTGCTGGTATCATCGCTGGGTCTATTTCCGCCCTCGCGCCTACTGGGCCGACTGGCTGGAGTGGCACAGCAAAACGCGGGAAGTGGGCCGACTCTCGTTACCGAACCAACACGCTGCTGCTGGAGTTTGATCGCCTGTTCGCCAACATCGAGCAGACACAAAAATCGGGGCGGCGATTTGGTGAAGAGTTAGGGATGAATCTGCTGGAGCGCCTGCTGTTGAGAGCGATGGAAGAAGACCCGCAAAGCCCGCAAAAAATCATGGATCCGCGCGTCATCGAGGCCTGTCAGTTCATTACCGGTAATCTGGCGGGCGAGTTGCGCATTGACGAAGTGGCGCGCCATGTCTGTCTTTCTCCGTCGCGTCTTGCCCACCTTTTCCGTGAACAGGTGGGTATCAATATTCTGCGTTGGCGGGAAGATCAACGGGTTATACGCGCCAAACTGCTGCTGCAAACCACTCAGGAATCGATAGCAACCATTGGCCGCGTAGTCGGTTATGACGATCAATTGTATTTCTCGCGGGTGTTCCGCAAACGCGTTGGCGTCAGCCCGAGCGATTTTCGCCGCCGCAGTATCGAAATCAACTATCCGGCCAAGCCTTATCGCGAAAATGAAAACGCTGCCACTTACAGCTTTTAATGCCCGTAATTACGCATAAGAATAACTTGCGCCAAAGTCTGATTGATCTCGACCGGGCCATTTACGCTACACTAGGCAGCACGCTTACCACGAATTTAGGGATAAAAAGATGACAGCTGCGCTTCGTGTTGGACTGATTGGCTACGGTTTTGCGAGTAAAACGTTTCATTCACCCCTGATTGCGGGAACGCCGGGACTCGAATTGGCCGTTGTTTCGAGCAGCGATGCCTCGAAAGTGAACGTCGATTGGCCATCGGTCAACGTCGTCGCCTCTCCCGAGGAAGTGTTCAACGATCCCTCGATTGATTTGGTGGTGATTCCTACCCCCAACACCACACACTTTTCGCTGGCGCAACAGGCGCTTGAAGCGGGTAAGCATGTCATTGTCGACAAGCCTTTTACCGTCACGCTGGGCGAGGCCCGATCTCTTGACATATTGGCCGAAGAGCAGGGAAAGCTGCTGTCGGTATTCCATAATCGCCGCTGGGATGCAGATTTCCTGACGCTAAAAGCGCTTATCAAAGAGGGAACGCTCGGCGAGATTCTCTATTTCGAATCTCATTACGACCGTTTTCGTCCAGAAGTCAAAACGCGCTGGCGTGAAACGGCCGATCTCGGCAGTGGAATCTGGTACGACCTGGGTTCGCACCTGCTGGATCAGGCGCTGGAACTCTTTGGCGTGCCGGACAGCATTTACTCCGATCAGGCAAAATTGCGCCCCGGTGCGCAGGCAGTGGATTATTTCCATACCGTGCTGACCTACCCACGACGTCGCGTGGTGCTGCATTCCACCGTTTATGCCGCGGGTGAAACGCCGCGATTCACTGTTCAAGGTGAAAAAGGCAGCTTTGTGAAGTTTGGTCTGGATCCTCAGGAAGACAGGCTGAAAGCAGGAGAACGTCTGCCGCAGCCCGATTGGGGTTATGATATGCGCGACGGCGTGGTTACGCTGCATCATGAAGATGTGATGGCCGAAAAAACGCTGCTTACTATTCCGGGGAATTATCCGGCTTACTATGCGGGCGTACGCGATGCCATTAATGGGCAAGGTAAAAACCCCGTGACAGCGTCACAGGCGATTAAAGTGATGGAGTTGATTGAGCTGGGCATCGAGTCTGCACAGCAACAAAAAGCGCTGGCGGTGCCCAATTAACGGCACTGTTCCTCATCCAGAATTGCACACCTTTATTGTGCAGCAATCGCTAGATAATCAATGCGTTGAACCTTAAAAGAAAGGCCGCTATCAGGCGGCCTTTTTGTTTTTCAGTGGTGCAATTAACCCTGTACCTTAACGCGGATACGTTGTTTGTCGGCTTCGCTGAGGAAGGCCATATTAAGACCGTTCTCCTGCGCCTGACGAATTTCGGCGGGTGTGAGTCCTGCTGCCGGCGCGGCAACCTGATATTCATGACCAATCTCGATACCTTGCACGGCAGGGTCGTCGGTATTGATGGAAGCCAGAATGCCGTGGCGCAGGAACGTCGCCAGCGGGTGTTTTTCCAGGGAAGAAACGGTGCTGGTTTGAATATTCGACGTCAGGCAAGACTCGATACCAATCTGATGCTTGGCGAGGAAATCCATCAGCTCCGGATCTTCTGCGGCCTTGACGCCGTGCCCGATACGCACAGCGCCCAGCTCGCGAATGGCCTGCCAGATGCTTTCAGGGCCAGCGGCTTCACCCGCATGCACCGTTATCTGCCAGCCGGCATCGCGGCCACGATTAAAGTGATCCAGGAACAGACTGCCCGGGAAACCCAGTTCATCACCGGCCAAATCCAGCGCAGTGATGCCGTCTTTGTGCGCCAGTAATCCTTCGAGTTCCTGAACGCAGGCATCTTCACCAAAGGTGCGGCTGAGAATGCCAATCAGATTGACGTCGATGTCGTGATCGCGACAACCGCGACGCACGCCGTCAATGACGGCCTCGACCACGCCGTCGATCGGCAGCTTATGGTTCATCGCCATATAATAAGGGGAAAAACGCAGCTCGGCGTAATGCAGACCGGCTCGCGCCGCATCGGCGACGTTTTCCTGCGCGACGCGATGACAGGCATCGAGCGAACCCAGAACGGCAACGCCCCAATCCAGTTTTTGCAGGAAACTGACCAGATCCGGCTCGGTCTTGGTGACCTGAACATGCGGACGCAGCGTTTCCAAATCGTTGGCAGGCAAGGCAAGATTGAATTGACGACCCAGATCGAGGATGGTTTGGGCACGAATGTTACCATCAAGGTGGCGGTGAATATCAGTAAGCGGAAGTCGAGAATCAATCATTGGCAGCACCCATTTTTATCGTCAATAAAGTGCAAAGTATTATAGCGTTTTTAACGTTAGGTAACACGCCGTTCCGAATTAAGCGCTGTTTAAATAGACCATTCGGCCAGACTCGCAGTTTTATCATTCGCTTTTACCCGTTGCCGAAACAATTTCGCACCGTTTTCAGCGCAGAAAAGAGTGACTGACAACGTTCCGGCGCATTGAGGTCATCCTGCGGGATTGGAAGCAAGGTTTCGTTAACTTCCCGATGAAGAGACGAATTCAGCATGTTAGCGCTGTTTTCGACAGGGGACAGCGCGGACAGGCCATAAACCCAGGCATAAGTCGCGGTCGGGAGAGTGTCGACAGTCGTGCAATAGGGGTTCTGGCTGCGTGGTTGGTGAATCACGGCAGGCGGGACAGTGAGCATAGGCGTTTCCCTGTAAATTCAGACGGGTTGATGATAAACCTCTGGCGCAGGGTAAAGGACGGCGGGGAAAACCAATATCAATAATCAATCTTTTGCAGAAAATGTACGCGGGAGTTTGAAGGGAGTAAGGGGCGCAAAGCCGAAACATTGCGCCCGTAAAGATTACCGTTACTGTGCTGGCTGTGCCGGTACTGCGGGAACCGCAGGGACAACCGGCGCGCCCGGGATTGCAGGCTGCGCAGGGGCAGAAGGTTCATTCTGCGCCGGGATTTGTGGTCCGCCCAGCATACCGAACAGACCGGCAAACTCCTGCAGACTCATTTTCTGGCCATTCAAATCAATTTGATTGCCCGAGAAGTGGAAAGTGCTGGTGATTGCGTTGTCTTTCAGCGTGGTTATCTTGAACATCTGACCCATCGCGGCTAGACCCTGCACCTGCTGTTTCGCCAGTTTCTCGGCATCGTCACCGGTGTAGCCTTCAACCTGCGCAATTTGCGTGGTCATCTGGGTCGCCATATCCAGAGGAATGGTCAACTTGGCGTCAACGTTGTTCACCAGTTGTGAAATCAGCTGATCCTGACTCTGGGCAGCCGAACCGGCCGCGGCGGGGTCTTTCATGTCCAGTTTGAGGGTAAAGGTGCTTTCCCCCTTGCTGTTTTTCCAGCTAAGCGGATCGATGGTGATGCTTGGATTACCTTTCAGCAGGATAGGCAATTTGGACAATAGCAGGGCGGTCGCCTGCTGGCGATAAACGTCGGGTCCCAGGGCCTGCGCCTGCTGCATCAACGCCATTCCTTGCTGGTTGTAGCTGTCGGAGAAGGTCTTGACCGACTGCTCGTCCAGTTTATCGAGTTTGATGCTCAACTTGCCCGAACCAAAATCAGCTCCCTGAATCTTCAGCGAGTCGAGGGAGTAATCAATCTGACCTTTGAGATTCTGCTGGTCTTCGTCGAAATTGGTGTTCATCTTGAGACCGGCCAACTGCGCTGCATCTTTGCCATCGATGTTCACGCCGATGTTGTCGACGTTCAGATTACCTTTGCCCAGCGAAATATCGAATTTGCCTTTGTGGGTATCGGTATCGAGCGAAACGCCGCTCAGGGTCACTTTTTCAAGCTGGCCCCACTGGTTAGGCGACGTAAAGGCGAGGCTACCGGTCTTGGCATCCATCTCGACTTTCTGCATATCTTTGGCGACATCAAGATTGATGGTGCCGCCCGCAAACTCGAGCTTGCTGGTGTTTTTCTGATAGTTGACCGGCAACAGGTCGATAACCGACGCCGTATCGCCGCCGTAACCAATGCGCGTATCGGCATTGACCGGAGATTTACCTTGTGTCAGATCAAACAGACCTTTCACCGTAGCCGTGTTTTGCAGTTCTGAATGAACCGACGCCATGCTCGGGATCAGGTTGAATTTTTTAAGCTGTGCAGCGGGGAAAGGGCCATGATCGATGGTTTCGATAAACGCCACTTCATCACCCGATTGCAGCGCACCGTTGGGCGTGGTGCCGTCAGGCTGTACCACAAAGCGCGCGCGGCTGCTGAAAATACCGCGATGATAATCCTGATAAACCAGCGTGACCCCAGACTGCGGATAATGTGTTTTCAGCTGCGTATTGGCATCGGCAACGATATCACCCATATGTTGCTCGAGCATTTTTCCTGTATACCAGGAAGCGCCGGTCCAGGCTGCGCCAAGTACAACTATGACGCTTACAGCGACTAACGATTTTTTCATAGTTCTGTTCATCCTTTTAAATACGTTCTGAAAACCTTCATTAAAACAATCTGAAGACAGTGGTATCAAGCGTAACAAACTTCGTGACGTGCTGCTTTCAATGAGGCAAAAAAGCCGCCAATTGGCTAATAATTAGGAATATTAACCGATTGGCGTAAAAAACTTTGCAGTAAGTTTTAAGAAAGCTGGTTAAAGACGCGGGCAATACGCCCGTTACCGCTCGCCTTCACCGACTTGTCCGACGCAGGAATAAAGCAGGATTCACCCGGATGCAGCACAATTTGCTGCTGGTTGTTGTCCAGAATCGTCTGGCCTTCCATGCAAAATACGATGGCGGCGCTGTCTTGTGTCAGCGTTTGCGGCAGGGCGGAAAGGTCGTGCAGCGCAAAGGCAAAATCTTCCACGGGAATCGGAAACACCAGGGCATTATCCTGTTTTTCAGGCGAGGTAAGCAGCGTCTCGGCAGGCTTGGATTCGAACTTGAGATTGGCGACAAGCTCCGGAATATCGATGTATTTCGGCGTCAGTCCAGCGCGCAGCACGTTATCGGAATTCGCCATCACTTCAAGCGCAACCCCTTTGAGGTAAGCATGCGGCGTTTCGGCATAGAGGAACATGGCTTCGCCGGGCTGCAGTTTGACCACGTTCAGCAACAGTGGAGAGAAGAGGCCGCTATCCTCAGGATAGAATTGGGCAATGCTGCGAATGGTGTCCCACGGCTCGCCGCTGCGGGAATGCAGTGCATTTTTCAGAATATCGAGTGCCAGCGATTTCTCTTCACCGCTCATGACCAGAAGCGCGGTAAACAGTGTTTTCAGATGCGCCATGTCCGGGTTGAGCAGGAAACGGGCAATATCGGGATGCGCGCCGGAAACAGGCTGCAATAACGAGGCAATTTCACCCGGTTCACGGAAACCGTTGATGGCCGAAAAAGGTGTCAGTGCGAACACCAGTTCAGGTTTATGGTTGGCATCTTTATAGTTGCGTTCGGCGGCATCCAGGGGAATATTGGCCTGATTCTCTTTCTCGAAACCGATGACGGCATTGCTTTTGCTGGGATGTACCTGAATCGACAAAGGCTGGTCGGCGCAGAGCACCTTGAACAGAAACGGCAGTTCGCCAAAGCGTGTAGCCACCTTTTCACCCAGATTCGCGACAAGATCCTGATCAATCACTTCGCGCAGCGAACGGGTCTGGCCGTTGGCGTCTTCAACGGTCGAACTACTTTTGGGATGGGCGCCCATCCACAGTTCAGCGACCGGAATTCCCTGCGGATTGCTGATACCGTAAAGGCGGGAAAGCGCATCGATGCTTCCCCACGCGTAATTTTGAACACTGTTATGCATCTTTTGCATTAATTCTATCCGTTGTGGCAGTGAAATTGCTGACAAGTTAGCGGTGATAAGTAAACAATGACTGAACGCTCCATAGCAACTGATAATGTATAAAAAGTGCGGTCATCGGCAAATCACATAATTCCCAAAGCATGTCATTAACCTTATGTATATAATTGCCTATCCGTCGGCTAAGCCTTGGGAGCGTCGTCGGTACCCTGCAATTTATAATTTTATTGATGAAACCGCGTAAGGAGACAGTAATGGCAGCTCATCGCATTGAAAAAGACTCAATGGGACCGATCGAAGTCCCGGCCGATAAACTATGGGGAGCACAGACACAGCGTTCACTAGAGCATTTCCGTATCTCTTCGGAAAAGATGCCCACCGCGCTTATTCATGCTCTTGCCCAGACCAAACGCGCCGCTGCAAGCGTAAACATGGATCTTGGCCTGCTTCCGGCCGATCGCGGTAATGCAATTATCGCCGCCGCCGACGAAGTTCTCGCCGACAAGCACACATCCGAATTCCCGCTCTCTATCTGGCAGACCGGTTCCGGTACCCAGACCAACATGAACATGAACGAGGTTCTGGCCAACCGCGGCAGTGAAATCCTCGGCGGTGAACGTGGCGAAAGCCGTTTGATTCACCCAAATGATGACGTTAACAAGAGCCAGAGTTCGAACGACGTTTTCCCGACCGCCATGCATGTGGCCGCCGTTGTCTCCGTTCGCGAGCAACTGATCCCGGAACTGAAAGCCCTGCACAAGACCTTGTCCGACAAAGCCGAAGCGTTCAAGGACATCGTTAAAATCGGCCGTACACATTTACAGGACGCCACGCCGCTGACGCTGGGTCAGGAAATCTCCGGCTGGGCCGCGATGCTGGCACACAACCTGGTTCATATTGAAGCCAGCCTGCCACACATTGCCGAACTGGCGCTGGGCGGCACCGCCGTCGGAACCGGTTTGAACACCCATCCAGAATATGCCGAGCGCGTAGCCAAAGAGATTGCAAGCCTGACCGGTTTGCCTTTCGTGACGTCCCCCAACAAGTTTGAAGCGCTGGCAACCTGTGACGCGCTGGTACATGGTCACGGTTCTCTGAAAGGTCTGGCGGCGTCGTTGATGAAAATCGCCAACGATGTGCGCTGGTTGTCTTCCGGCCCACGTAGCGGCATCGGCGAGATTTCCATTCCTGAAAACGAACCGGGCAGCTCCATTATGCCTGGCAAGGTTAACCCGACGCAGTGCGAAGCCATGACCATGCTGTGCGCGCAGGTGCTGGGTAACGACGTCGCAGTGAATATTGGCGGCGCTTCCGGTAACTTCGAGCTGAACGTGTTCCGCCCGATGGTTATCCATAACTATCTGCAATCTATTCGCCTGCTGGCCGACGGCATGCGTGGATTCAACGAGCATTGCGCTATCGGCATCGAGCCGAACCGCGATCGTATCACGCAGCTGCTGAACGAATCCTTGATGCTGGTCACCGCACTGAACACGCACATTGGCTACGACAAAGCCGCAGAAATCGCCAAGAAAGCGCATAAAGAGGGGCTGACTTTGAAAGCTTCTGCGCTGAAACTCGGCTATCTGACCGAAGAACAGTTCAATGAGTGGGTACGTCCGGAAGACATGGTTGGCAGCATGAAAAAGTAAAACGTTGCTGAAGACGTCTTCGAGCTCTGTCCTTTTGGGCAGAGCTTTTTTATTGGCTTACACGGGCTGGTCTGTGTAGAGATGCAAACGTTTAATGAGTAAATTCAAGGGTTGCGAGTCGGGCTTGTATTTGTGTTTGACCGCGGCGGCATCGTAATTCAGTAGTTCACCCATTTTCGGAATTTGCAGGGCGGGTTCACGCGGGCACAGCACGATAAACGGCGAAGGGCAGGGATGTTGCACCTGTTTCTGACTGTTTTGATACCAGACGCGGGCAATGGGCTGAACCTTCACGGGACGTTTTATTTTCAGGATGGCGTGCTCAGGCAGTCTTTTCACATCCATGATCTCCCGGGTCACATTCTGTTGCCACTGCTCCCGTGTGTATGGCGGCACGGCGCGACCGGCATTCAAACTTTTCTCCAGCTTTTGCAGCAATTCGTCGCGACTGAGATTTTTGATGATGTGCTTGTTTGCCCAGCCAAATCTTACCGAGTCCGGCTCCAGCAGGGTATTGATGAGAACGGTAGGCGTTCAAGGTTATCAATCCACGCAACTGGCTGTGCACAAACTCGAAACGCTGCTCGGGAGCCAGTCCCGATTCGACGGTCACAATATTTTCCAGCTCCGCCTTCAGGGTATTCACTTCTTGCACCAACAACTGTGCGGCCTGCAATTCCGATTTATCTACGGCATAACACAGCGCGCCCGGCAGCCGCACCGCCGATTTACTGCTGATGTTTTCACGATTGTGATGGATAAACAGTTTCTGGAAATGCTGCATGGCCAGCTGGTGGGCTTCTTCCCCAAGATGCGGCGTCACTTCAATAAGAGAAGCGGGGTCCTGTTCAGCACCTTTCTTGATCTCGGGCAACGAGAAAACACGGCCTTGCACCAACTCCAATTGGTTGAGAAATCGCGTCAAGTCGGCGGTCGAAAGTTCCAAATCCCTGAAGCATTCATTCATTCGTAATTTAAGGTCGTAGCCAGTCATCCATTCACCCCACTTATTAGTTACAACATACATTTTACCTCATAAAATGAAACCGCGCACACATCACCTTCACAATAAAACGCGTCTAGCAGGCAAAAACTTTCTGAATCACGTCTGTGAGAGGCCGAAAATTGGTGCGTAAAGCACAAAAAAGGCGAGCACATGGGCTCGCCTTGCTTGATAGAGGTAAGGTTTAGGCAGGGCGGATTTTTGATTCCGGCAGATGCATAAGACGGTAGCCAATCGCAATCGCGATAACCAGCATGGTGCAGATATAGCCCGTGATACCGGCCCAGCCGAAGTTGTGCCAGAAGACGCCGCCCAATGTCCCGGCGACGCTGGAGCCTGCATAATAGCAGAACAGATAAAGAGAAGACGCCTGACCTTTGGCACGGCGTGCGCGTTTGCCAATCCAGCCGCTGGCGACGGAATGCGCCGCAAAGAAGCCGCCGGTCACCATCGCCATACCGATGAAAATAACCCACACCGGCGACAGGGCGCTAAGTAGAATACCCGCGAGCATGAGAATCAGCGCGCCAATCAGTACGGGGCCGCGGCCATAAACCGCCGTCAACGCCCCGGCTTTCGGCGAACTGTACGTGCCCATCAGATAGGCGATGGACAGAATACCGACGATAGCCTGGCTCATATGATAAGGCGAGGCCAGCAGTCGATATCCAATGTAATTGAACATGGTGACAAAGCTGCCCATCAGCAGGAACCCTTCGGCAAACAGAAGCGGCAGCCCGCTGTCGCGCCAGTGCAGCTTGAAGTTGATAAAGAGTTTACGCGGACGTAACGAGCTGGCGCGGAAATGCCGTGACGGGGGTAGAATTTTCCAGAACATGCTGGCAGAAATCAGCGCAAAAACGCCGATGATGGCAATCGCGACACGCCAGGAAACGAAATCGGTCAAAACGCCCGTGAGGAGTCGTCCGCTCATGCCGCCTATCGAGTTGCCACTGATGTAAAGCCCCATCGAAAACGCGACCACGCTGGGGTGGATCTCTTCGCTGAGATAGGTCATGGCAACGGCGGCCACGCCACTTAACGACAGCCCGACCAGAGCCCGCATCACGAGAATGGAGTGCCAGCTGGTCATCACGGAACAGATGAGCGTGCAAAGCGCGGCGAGCATCAGCCCGACCACCATGACATTTTTACGTCCCACCGCGTCGGAGATGGGGCCGGTAAACAGAAGACCAATGGCCATCAACCCGGTAGCGGCAGAAAGCGAAAGGCTGCTGGCGGCCGGTGAAACACCAAAGGCTTGCGACAGCACGGGCATAATCGGCTGCACACAATACAGCAGGGCAAAGGTCGCCAGCCCGGCCGAGAACAATGCCAACGTGACACGGATAAACTGTGGCGTGCCTCTTTTGATGAAAATGCCTTTTACCTGCGGTGCGTTCTGCTGAGGGAGGGTATGCAGTTCGTCATCGTTTACCGAATGGCCTGCCGCAGAATTTGCGGGCTGCCGACGCGTGGAGTTCACGAGAGGTCCTTAATTAAAATAGGGAAAGAGGGTAATTTCAAGGCGTGTGTCTTGATGTCAAAAATTTTACTCAGGTTTAATTCCGTTTTCTAATATATTAATTACACGAGTTTGATACATATAAGATATCAATGAGGGTTCCGTGAACAACATCGAGTTAAGGCATCTGCGCTATTTTATTGCGGTGGCCGAAGAGTTGCATTTTGGGCGGGCGGCAGAAAAGCTGAACATCTCCCAGCCGCCACTGAGTCAGCAAATCCAGTCTTTGGAAACCCAGATTGGCGCGGTGCTGCTTTATAGAAATAATCGCACCGTACGCCTCACACAGGCGGGCGAATTGTTTCTCAAAGAGGCGAAAAAATTGTCGATCGGGTGCAGGACATTTCCGAGCAGGCGGCGCGCGTGCATCGAGGTGAAGAGGGGACGTTGACAATTGGCTTAACCTCGTCTGCGCCGTTCGTCAAAAAAATCTCCCGCACCTTTCAGCGCTTTCGGCTGGCGCATCCGCACGTCAATATCCGCATAGAAGAGATGAACAGTCAGCAACAGATAGAGCCGTTGATCAAAGGGAAGTTTGACTTGGGGGTCATGCGAAACGGCGTGCTGCCGGATGTCCTGCAACATCATGTGTTGCATACCGGCCCGCTGGTCGCCGTGGTTCCGGCGACCCATCCTCTCACTCAACTACCGGCGGGCGAGCTGACTTTGAGCCATCTCGCCGATCAGCCGTTTGTATTTTTTCCAAAGACGTCGGTACTTCTCTTTACGACGATATTCTGCAAAGACTGGCCCATGCCGGGATCACGCCGTTTATCACTCAGGAAGTCGGCGAAGCGCTGACCATCATCGGGCTTATTTCGGCAGGGTTGGGCGTGTCTATTCTGCCTGCCTCCTACAAGCGAATTCAGGTCGACGGGGTTAAATACCTGTCTTTCAAAGATGAACAGGTCAATACGCAGGTCTGGCTGGTCAGTCATCGACATCGACCTCTGTCTGCACCCGCGCTTGCCCTGGCAAAAATGCTGATGGAAGAGGAAGAATGAGCGTGGTTTGACCGTCACAAGGCCACCAAACCGCCGTAATATGTGCTCCAAATCACATATCGAATCAAATAGTTGAGGATATCTGACAAAAAGCTGCCTATAACCTTTAATATTTATTTCGAAGCGCGAAAAATAACGAGGCAAGTTGAGTGATAGTGGAAGGGCAGCCGGGTCATATCGATCAGATCAAACAAATCAATGCGGGTACCGTTTACCGGCTTATAGACCAGTTTGGTCCAATTTCCCGTATCGAGCTGTCCAAGAGAGCGCAGCTTGCGCCCGCCAGTATTACCAAAATCGTGCGTGAACTGGTGCAGGCGCATCTGGTTCAGGAAACCGAATATCAGGAACCCGGAAGCCGTGGGCGTCCGGCCATTGGACTGGTGCTGGACACTCAAGCCTGGCACTATCTTTCGGCCCGCATCGGCCTGGGTACAGTCACGTTGAGCCTTCGCGATTTAAGCAGCAAACTGGTCGTCGAAGAACAGCTTTCACTGCCCGCAGAAGGGTCAGCGCCGTTTCTGACACGTCTGGTCGCGCTCATCGATCAGTTTTTTATACGCCACCAGTCCCGCCTTGAACGACTCACCGCCATGGCTATCACGCTGCCCGGCATGATTGATTCCTCGCACGGGATTATTCAGAAAATGCCTTTCTATCAGGCCGACGACGTGGCGATTGGCCCCGAGCTTGCCAAACGCAGCGGCCTGCCTGTGTTTGTACAGCACGATATCGCCGCCTGGACGAAAGCCGAATCGCTGTATGGCGCCTCCCGAGGATTTCGCAATGTTATTCAAGTGGTTATCGACGACAACGTAGGTGCTGGCGTCATTACCGGCGGTCAGGTTTTGCACGGCCGCACCAGCAGCGTGGTGGAAATCGGGCACACTCAGGTCGATCCCTACGGTAAACGTTGCTACTGCGGCAACCACGGCTGTCTGGAAACGCTGGCCAGCATCGACAACATTCTGGAATTGACGAAAGCGCGGCTCAATCTCGCCGAACATTCACTGCTTCACGACCAACCCATTACCGTTGAAACGCTGTGTGATGCCGCCAATCGCGGTGATGCACTGGCACGCGATATTATTGTCGGCGTCGGGCAAAACGTCGGCAGAATTTTGGCCATCATGGTAAATCTGTTCAACCCTGAAAAGATTTTGATTGGCTCTCCCTTGAATCTCGCCAAATCTACGCTGCATCCGGCCATTATGTCCTGCATACAGCAGCAGGCTTTGCCTGCCTACAGTGAACATATCGAGCTCGAATCCACCTATTTTGACAATCACGGTACCATGCCCGGTGCTGCGCTCATCAAGGACGCGCTATACAACGGTTCGCTACTGGTAAAACTGCTGCAGGGTTAACGAGTCGCGAATAAATCCTTAACCCCATCGTCACCTGATAAAACATTGCGCTAACGCAAATTGTTATTTCCGCCCAGCCCCTAGACTCGAACGATATCTGGTCGATTTCGCCTCCAAACTTTCCTGAATAAGGTTTATCAGGGAGGCGATATGGAATTATTCGGGAGTACTATGAAGAGGTTAACGCAGGTATTTGTGACGGGTACCGATTCCCGGGTGGGCAAAACCATTGTATCGCGCGCACTGTTGCAGGCGTTTGCCGCACAGGGTAAAACCGTGCTGGGGTACAAGCCCATTGCCACCGGAAATCAGGCGCTGGCGGACGGCGTGCAGAATCAGGATGCCCTGACATTGCAGCGAGCTTCTTCCGTTGCCTATCCGCTTGGCAAAATCACGCCTTTTGCGCTCGCGGAGGAAGATATTTTTACCTGTGCGCTTCCCGCCGATTTATTCACCCGAATGACGCAAGGGCTTTATTTTCTGAAAGAGGGTGCGGACATGGTGGTCGTTGAGGGGTGTGACGGCTGGAAAACGCTAATCTCGTCGCATCAAGCGTATTCCACCTGGGTTATCGAGAACAGATTGCCGGTCATTCTGGTGGTCGGCATTCAGGAAGGCTGTGTCAATCAGGCCCTGATGACCGCGTACTCTCTACTCGCCGATGGCGTCGTGCTGCTCGGCTGGGTAGCCAACAGAATCAATCCCTGTCTTGCGCATTACGCGGAAACCATCGACGTGATAACACAAAATATCGCCGCCCCTCTGCTTGGCGAGATCCCGTATCTTCCACGCGCCGAATCCCGTGAGTTGGCGCACTATCTGGATCTTTCTCTTCTCGAAACACGTTAGGCGAAATGTCTTCCTGCAACCCCCTGATATACTGAACAGCAGATTGCAGAGGAGAACGGCTATCGCTACCAATACTTTACCTGATATCAAGGTCGACAGCCGACATCGGCCGCTCGTCCTGATTGCCTGTATGTTGTCGATGTTTATGGCCGCCGTCGAAGTGACCATTGTGGCGACCGCCATGCCAACCATCATCGCCGATTTGGGCGGCTTTACCCTGTTGGGATGGGTTTTCGCGATTTACCTGCTGACGCAGGCCATCACCGTGCCGATTTATGGTCGACTCGCCGATCTCTATGGCTGTCGCCGTATGTTCTTTATCGGCACCTTACTGTTCCTGCTTGGCTCCGTGCTCTGCGGGTTTGCGCCTTCACTGGTGTGGATGATTGCCTTTCGCGCCTTGCAGGGCCTCGGCGCTGGGGCGATAACGCCCGTGGCGACCACGCTCGTCGCCAATATCTATGGTCCGCACGAGCGTGCCAGGGCGCAGGGGTATCTTGGGAGCGTATGGGGCGTGTCGGCCATCGTCGGACCCTTGCTGGGTGCCTTCATTGTGCAGCATTTTCACTGGTCCATCGTGTTCTGGATTAATGTGCCGATAGGGATTATCGCGATGATGATTCTGGCACGGTATCTGCCGGCCGATGACGTCAAAAAGACGCATTCGCTGGATCTTGGCGGCACGGCGCTGCTGTCATTGAGTGTTGCTGCGCTGTTGCTGGCCTTGCTACAGGCCGAAACACTGGGTTACTACGCCGCGCTGCTGATTGTGGTGGCCATCGCCGCCATGCTGCTGTTGATTAGACAGGAACGCCGCGCGGCCGAACCGCTGTTTCCGCTGTCGTTATGGCAAAGCCGTATTGTCGTCGCGGCCAATGTCGGCGGTTTGATCCTGGGCGCCACCATGATGGGCATCAGCGCTTTCCTACCGACCTATGTGCAGGGCGTTTTCGGCGGAACACCGCTTCAGGCCGGAAGCACGCTGGCGTTGATGTCGATAGGCTGGCCGCTCGCCAGCATGCTGAGCGGCAGACTGATGCATGCCACATCCTATCGTTTTACCGTGTTCACCGGCGCACTGGCGTTGGCGGGGGGCAGTCTGGTGTTGCTGCTGCTTAAACCCGATTCCGGACTCGGCTGGGCGAGGGTCGCCGCCTTTACGATTGGCTGCGGCATGGGGCTCTGTAATACCACGTTCATTGTGTCGGTTCAGAAACGCGGTCGATGCCTCTGTGCGCGGCATTGCAACCGCTTCGACATTGTTTACCCGGATGCTGGGGTCGGCTATCGGCACCGCCATTCTTGGCGCGACGCTCAATCTGAACTTGCAGCACCGATTGCCTGCGCTCAGTGATCCGGTTCAGACCCTGATGGAAACGTCGCAAAGACAGCAGTTATCCGCAGGAAAACTGGCGAATATTGTGGAGCAGGTTTCTGCCTCGCTGCATTGGGTCTTTATTCTCGCGGCGATGATGTCGATATGGGTGTTTGCGGCGGTGTTGCTGGTGCCAAAAGGCGAAAAACCTGCGCGCAAACACAGCGAAGGCTGAACGTTGGAAATAAAAAGGGCCTGAACGCATAGACGATCAGGCCCTTTTTTATGCTTGCAGCTTTAACTATTGCGCGGTGGCATCCTGGCTGGTGCCGGTCTTCGGACTGGCCGTCGTGTCGTCACCGCCATTCGACAGTTTGGTGTAGACGATTTTTTGCGTGTCGTTGTCGCAGTGACCCACGACCTGACCGCCAGCCTGATCGGCCTGATCGTTGGCAACGATGTCCAGCTTGAAATTGGACTCAGGCAAGCCGTTAGCCACAATCTTCTGGGTGATATCCGCTTTGACGCTGTCACAGGAGGCCATCGCCGCCAAGGGAGACAGAGAGAATAATGTCAAACCCACCAATAAAGTCTTGTTCATGATTTCGTCCTTATTTGAACAGCATGTGCTAAAAGCTTAGCTGTTAATTGCCCACTTTCAAGACGTTAGGGTGCAAGAAGCTGAGAACCGGTGCGACGGTCGAGGCAACGCTCGGTGGTGGGTTCCCAATAGGCATTCAGATTACGACTGGCATTGCACTTGTCGCGCAGATCGATGGACTGATCGTATTTGGCATTGTCTTTCTGCTGACGATTGATTTTCTGCTCGCGCAGGGTACGCGTGGCATTCCATTGCTCCTTGCTCTGGCGTGCTTCTTCATTGCTCAATGCGCTGCTGCCGTTACCGCCAAACACACAGGTTCCGCCGGCACAGTTGGTTTCGGCATGGGCGGCCATCTGCCAGCTACCCGAAAGCACCAGCAGAGCGACAGGCAGCATTTTGCGCAGCAGTCGAGACATCACTATTGTTTTCATTGGCTCATCCTTATAGGTTTACACATCGCCGACGCGATTACTGAAATTATACCACCCTAACCGTGTACGTCACGTAATGAGCCCGTACTGGTTTATCGTTGATTGAATAAATCGGTCTGAATTTACAACAATTTACTCATAGAGATGTTTTCAGGTCATGATCAAGACGACCCTGCTTTTTTTGTTACCGCACTTGCCGAAATCGTAGGCTGTTTTTTGCCTTACCTCTGGCTGCGCAAGGGCGCGAATGGGCTCGTGCTGCTGCCTGCGGCACTCAGTCTTGCACTGTTTGTGTGGCTATTGACCTTGCACCCGGCGGCGAGCGGCCGCGTCTATGCCGCTTACGGCGGTGTCTATGTGGTCACTGCGCTGCTTTGGTTGCGCTTTGTGGATGGCGTAAAACTGGCGACGACCGATTGGCTTGGAGCCGGCGTCGCGTTGGCAGGCATGCTTATCATTATTTCCGGCTGGAAATCCTGTTAGGCAATAAAAAAGGGCAACGCCACCGGCATTGCCCCTAATACGCTTAGTAGCAATTATTCGTCGCGATTCACGCGCAGACCTGCCAGCGACTGACTGACCGGCATCATCTCGATGGAGTTGATATTTACGTGTGCAGGCAGGGTCGAGGCCCAGAATACGGACTCCGCCACGTCTTCTGCCGTCAGTGGATTGGTTTTGTCATACGTTTGACCCACTTTCGCTTCGTCGCCTTTAAAACGCACGTTGGAGAACTCGGTCCCGCCGCACAGACCCGGTTCAATGTTGGTGACACGGACTTTGGTACCAAAAAGATCGGTACGCAGATTAAGGCTGAACTGGCGAACGAAAGCCTTGGTCGCGCCATAGACATTGCCGCCGCTGTATGGCCAGTTGCCCGCCGTCGAGCCGATGTTGATGATATGGCCGACATTGCGTTCAACCATGCCCGGCAGGAGGGCGCGTGTCACGAACACCACACCTTTGGTATTTGTGTCTATCATGGTGTCCCAGTCATCCACCGACGCCTTGTCGGCGGTTTCGATGCCGAGCGCCAGTCCGGCGTTGTTGACCAGCACATCGATGTGCTGCCACTCGGCAGGCAGCGCGGCAATAGCCTCTCCGATGGAAGCGCGATCGGTGACATCAAGCTGTGCTACATACAGCGCATCGCCCAGCTCGGCTTTCAGCGCATTTAAACGTTCTTTACGACGTCCGGTGGCAATTACCTGGTGCCCGGCTTGAACAAATTTGCGGGCGATCGCCGCGCCAAATCCGGCTGTCGCGCCGGTTACAAAAATAATCATCGGTCATTCCTTAAAATAAAAAGCCCATTTATCAGGGCAAACATAATAGACGACGTCCCACTTACTCTCGTTAACCCATTCCTGCTTCAAATCACTAATAACACAGTGCGCCCCCTAGCCGCCAGAAGCTTGATGTTGTGATGACTCACTCGGGCTGCGTTGTTTCCTGCGCGTCTTTCTTTGCTGCGGCCTTCTTTTTCTGACGTATTTCATCACCGTCGGTGGCATTGAGCGTCATGCTGTCAAGCATACCCAAAATGGCGATACCGCCAACGATGATAAAGGCCAGCCGGAAACTGCCGAGCGAAGTACCACTCGCCACCGCCGGTTCAAAATGCTGAGCAATGCGCAGGGCAAGCGCGCCGATAGCGATACCCAACCCGGAGGAGAGCTGCTGCGCGGTGTTGAACATGGTGTTTGCGCCGCCCATCATCGGACCGGGCACCTGCGAGAAGGCCAGCGTGTTGATGGCGGTAAACTGCATCGACCGCGACATGCCGCTGATAAACAGCAAAATAAAGGTCAGGGCGGTCGGCACCGCAGGCGTCAGGAAGGCGCAGGCAAAAATCGTCAGTGTGTTGATCAATCCGTTGACGACCAGAATGCTGCGGAACGGAAAACGGAACAAAATGGCCGAGGTAAAAGGTTTCATCGCCAGATTACCAGCAAAGACAGAGAGTACCAGCAGACCCGCATCGAAAGGACTCATGCCATAGCCGAGCTGGAACAGTAACGGCAACAGAAAAGGCAGGGAGCCAATCGCGATACGAAACAGCGATCCGCCGATAACCGTGACAGCGTAACTTTTTATCTTCATCGCTACCATAGGCAACAAGGGATGCGGCGTGACAAGCGAATGTCTGACCGCCGCAACGCCAATCAGGAGGCTGCCCAGCACGAAAAGGGACGGCAATAGGTAACTGCCGCCTTTATTGAACATATCCAGACCAAACATCAGCCCGAAACAGGCAATGCCAGTCAGCACAAATCCTGTGATGTCAAAGGGGATCCCTGTCGCACCTTTTTCATTGGGAATGAGTTTGAGACTGAGCAGCAGCGCGGCGATGCCCAGCGGAACATTTAACAGAAAAATCCAGTGCCACGAGGCATAGGTGGTAATAAAGCCCCCAGCGGCGGACCCAGTATCGGCGCAACCAGTGCGGGCCAGGTGATGGTGGCAATCGCCCGAATCAGATCGGCCTTGGACGTATTTCTGAGCACCACCAGCCTGCCGACGGGAACCATTAATGCACCGGCAAACCCCTGTAGCATTCGCGCGGCGGTAAACGTCGGAAGACTTACACTCATCGCACACAGAATCGAGGCCAGCGTAAAGAGGATAATGGCCGAGGAGAAGACGGTGCGGGTCCCAAAGCGATTGGCAATCCATCCACTCGCGGGAATAAACACCGTTAAAGTCAGAATATACGCAGAAACGCCAATGTTGAGATCGATGGCATGCACGCCAAAGGCTTCGGCCATTTTGGGCAGCGCGGTCACTATCACCGTCGTATCGAGATTTTCCATAAACATGGCACCGGCCACCAGCAATGGCAGGGCGGAACCGGCAGGAAGGGTAAATTTTTTCATTGGCATAGCACTCGAATATATCTGAAATTGCTTGTAGTGAACATTATCAACTCCCTGTTTGAACGCTAATTTTCAGATTTAATTATGCTTTAGACAGCAAAGACTTAGGCACAAAATCACTCTGCTTGAGGATAACAATTTACCCATCGCGGTCAACTTTAAAATTCCTACAAATAATAACCATGGCGATTTTACGGTAGTTAACATGCTAAGTTATTAGAAAATTAATCATCTAATACTTACCTGGCATAAAATGATGAAATCAAAAATAGTCTCGCTGCAAATATTGCGGGCGTTTGCCGCGATATTAGTTGTCATTAATCATTTGTGGGGTGATTCCAAAACGGCCTTGTCAACGGATTTTGGTCTTGAATACGTGGGTGATTTTGGCGTTGATGCCTTTTTTATCCTTAGCGGATTTATCATGGGATATAAAACTCGGGAGGATTCGCCTTTTGGCATGGCTGTCGCCACCCATTTTATTCGGCGGCGCATTGAGCGTATTTATCCTATCTTTCTCATCGTACTCATCCCGTTTATATTAATTTACCTCAAGCAGACACACTTCATCAGTCCTTATGAAATTATTGGCAATATTCTGTTATTACCTTCCTTTAACAATAACCCTCAGTACCATATGTTGATTGGGCCATCATGGTCACTGGTTTACGAGATGTTTTTTTACGTCGTCTATGCCGCTTTCATGATGTTTGTGAGCACCAAAAAGCAACTCATTACTTACTCATCGGCACTTTTGATAGCCATGGTCCTTGGCGTGAAAATGCTGTCAATTCAAGGTTATCAGCTCGGTAACGTGAATTTTAGCTACATGATAGGCGATCCCTTGATGATTAACTTCGCGATGGGCTGCATTTTTTCGCAGGTTTTTGACAGGCTGAAGAACATCAAGATCGCCATTCCACTGGCCTCCCTTATGATTGGCGTGATATTTGTTTTGGGAATGTGGTTATCTTCAAAGGGGGAGCCGCGCTTCTTTAGTTTTGGGTTACCTGCAATGCTGATTGTTTTTCTATTCAGCGTGATGGATTCGTCCGAAACAAAGACCTATAAATTGCTGGTTTATTTAGGTAATGCCTCTTACAGCATCTACATTACGCACTTCTTTATTGAAGTGATTGCTGGAGTCATATTTTATCATTCGTCGGTAAACAAAGATCTTTACGGCATTGCATTGAGCATAATTTGCCTGATTATAGGTTGCCTCTTTTATTCACTTATTGAAAAACGTGTCACAAAATTAATGCATAACTTTGAGAAAAAGGACAATGCGCTTCGACGAACCTGATGAATACATTCATATTCATTATTTGTTTATGCCGTTAGGGATTATAAAATTTAAACAAATCAATTAAATTTCAGGCTTTGATGACCTGTCAGGCGTTTCGCGTCAGATTTTGCCCTCGAACGGCTGACAGGTCATGATAAAATCAGCGCGATTCCAGTAATCTCTCGCCACTGTCGGCCGCAAACAAATGGACCCCGTCGACCCGAATATCCAGCAGAACCGGGCGCATCCACACTGATCCGCACGCGGCCTGCACATTGCACATGCAAGGCAAAACCGCACCAGTCGATATGCATCAGGCTGCTTTCCCCCGTTACTTCTAGCAGTCGCAAAATACCGGGAGGACGAGGATTGTCGTTTTCCGAAATCACAATGTCATGCGGACGTAGCCCCAGCGTGACCGGCTGGCCCATGATATTTCTGGCGGCGGTCCACCATTTCTGCGGCAGCGCAAAGGTCAGGGCATCGCACTGCACACAAGGTTGGCCATGCTGTTCACTCACGACGCCATTGAACAGATTCATCGGCGGCGAGCCAATAAAGCGCGCCACGAAGGTGTTGACTGGGCGGTCGTAAATTTCCAGCGGTTGTCCTTGCTGCACGATAAATCCGTCTTTCATCACTACGATACGGTCAGCCAGCGTCATGGCTTCAACCTGATCGTGTGTGACATACACCGTTGTGGTGCGAAACTGCTGGTGGACCGCCTTGATTTCCGCCCGCAGCTCCATACGCAGTTGCGCATCGAGATTCGACAGCGGTTCGTCAAACAGAAACACTTTCGGGCTGCGCACCAATGCCCGACCCATCGCCACACGCTGCCGTTGCCCGCCCGACAAGTCTTTGGGCAAGCGCTGCAACAGGTGATCGATAGCCAATACCTTGGCAGCCTGCAACACTTTACTTTGCTGCTCGGCCTTGGGCACGCGTTTGACCTGCATATGAAAAGCCATGTTCTCGGCGACGGTCAGATGTGGATAAAGCGCGTAGCTTTGAAACACCATGGCAATGTCGCGATCGGCGGGATCAAGATTATTGATCTTGCGATTATCCAGCAAAATTTCCCCGTCACTGACGGATTCCAGCCCCGCCAACAGGCGCAGCAGGGTGGATTTTCCGCAGCCGGAAGGCCCGACCAGCACGGTAAAACTGCCGTCTTCAATCGACAGATCGAGGGGTTTCAACACCTGCATCCTGCCGTAATGTTTGGCTACCTTAACCAGCTCAACACTTGCCATTTATTGATTCTCCTGCCGATTGGCTCGATGAGCCGTACTGAAAAGGGTTTGCCAGTCCGGGTAACGTCGCGGTGAGCTGCTGATGGCGGCACTGGCGACACGTACGCCCCAGTCCAGCGCCGTTGCCGCGTCTTGCCCATAAATCAGCGCGCTGAAATAACCGGCGTTGAAACTGTCGCCTGCGCCAATGGTATCGACGACGGCAATGGCTTCTGCCGGAGTGTGCAGATGGGTTTGTGCGGACCACAAATAAGCGCCATCGGGCCCACATTTTGCCACCACGACTGCGTTGTCGGCGAGCAAGTCGAGCAGCATCGAGGCGGCGTCGGGCAGACTGTTACAGCCGCTCAACCCCAGCGTTTCGACCTCATTGAGCAGCAGGGCATCGCAATTTTTCAGACACGGGAAAAGTTGCTGACGCAAGGTGGCGCTCCAGCCCGCTGGCGGCCAGCCGCTGTCGATAGCGACCTTGAAACCTCGCCGTTTCAGCGTCTCGAGCAGAGAGGAATACTCTGCGAACAAGGCGGTGCACAGAAAAGTGCCGCACAGCAGGACCCAGTCCCCGGCCACGGCTTCGCGCGGAAGTTGCGAGAGCACATCATCACGGCTCAACCGCGCGATGTGCCCCTGATTGCTGAAAAACGTGCGCTCGTGATCAGAATGTGTCACGCCGAAGGTGAGTGAGGTTTCGCAGGCATAGCGCGGCCAGTCAGCCGCACTGGCCGCAAAAAGTTCTGCCAGCCAGGGCGTGAATTGATCGTTGCCCTGATTGGCAACCAGCCGATACGGCGTGTTCAGGGCATCCAGTGCCAGCGCGCAGTTGCCTGCAGAACCGCCGGGGCGTATTGCACTGCTTTCAAGCATCGCTTCTGTGCCTTTTTGCGGCCATTCGTCGAGCGTGCTCATAATCACATCCACATTGATATTTCCGACCACGTACAGGCGGGCCGAAGTTTCTGGTTTTATCATGGTTGCTTCCAGGCAAAAGAGTCGGCTGCGTGAGAAATGTTATACATATCAACCCTTGCTGCCGCCGCTGGTTAACCCGCTGACCAGCGTTTTCTGCAGCCACAGGGCAATAAACAGGGGCGGCACGGCGGCGAGAATCCCGACCGCGGCGATAAGGCCATCATCCGTGGCGCGTCCTGCGGTAAAACCGGCAATGGTCACGGGCAAGGTCTGGGCGTCAATGTTGTTGGTAAACAGCAGCGCATAGAAGAATTCATCCCAGGCCAGCAGCCAGCCAAACATCGCGGAGGCACCCAAAGCCGGTTTGGCGAGCGGCAGGGTAATGCGCAGTAAAACCTGCCAGTAGCGCAGGCCATCCAGACGGGCCGCCTGTTCGATATCCAGCGGCAGGGCATCAAACTGGTTTTTCAGCATCCAGGTCAGAAAGGGCAGGATCATGGAGCAGTAAACCAGAATCAGCCCAAGATGCGTGTTCAACAGGCCGAGTTGCTCAAGAATGAAATACAGCGGTAGCACAAAGGCAACCGGCGGCACCATATATATCGCCAAACTGGCGTATAGCCAGCCATCGCGCCCTGCATAGCGTGAAAAACTGTATGCCGCCGGAATCGCCAGCAGCAGCGAAATCAGCGTCGCGCCGCTTGCGACCAGCACACTGTTGCCGAGCGCATGCAGAAACAGCGCGCCGGGTTGGCCGGCCTGCAAGGTCAGCAGACTGAGATAGCGGCTAAAATCCCACTGGGTCGGGATCCAGCGGAGCGGTACGCGCGCCAGATCGGTACTTGAGCTCACACTCATCAGAAACAGCCACAGCATCGGTGCCAGAATCGAGACGGCAACCAGCAGCGCAGCCAGATAGCGCAACCCTCTCCTCAGTTGATGTTTCATTCACTGACTCCCCGTTTGCGCTGGCGCAATAGCAGCAGCATATAAAGTCCAATCAGCAGGGCACAGAGTAAAGTCATCAATACGGCATAGGCTGCACCGCTGCCCGCGCGCAGGTAGCTGAACGACTCCTGATACACAAAAAAGCTGACCGTTTTGGTGCTGTCCAGCGGGCCGCCGCGCGTCATGACATAGATAATGTCGAAAATCTTGAAGGCGTCGATGGTGCGCAGGACAAGCGCCACGGCAAGCGGTGCGGCGATTGCCGGAAAGGTGATGGCGCGAAAACGTCGCCAGGCGGAGGCGCCGTCAAGTCGCGCCGCCTCGAACAGGTCTTCGGGAATGGTTTGCAGCGCCGCCAGAGTCAGCAGCGTAACCAGCGGATAGTTCTTCCAGATATCGGCGAACATTACGGCATTGATGGCCGAGTCGGGCGAACCCAGCCAGCTGCGGTAGTGAGCGATAAGCCCCAACTGTGAAAGCAGGGCGTTGATACTGCCGTAATCCGGATTAAAGTTGAGCCGCCACATTGTGGCATTGACGATGGTTGGCAGCGCCCACGGCAGAATCACCAACACCCGCAACGCGCTGCGACCCCGGAATTTCTGGTTCAACAGCAGGGCAACCAGCACGCCGATCACCCCTTCGATAAGGACGGATACGACAGTGAAATAGAGTGTGCGCCACAGCGCGGCACGAAAATCGGGATCGGTTAGTGCGTAGATGAAGTTGTCGATGCCGACCCAGGCGGGTGCAGGGCCCTCGCCGATGAGTCCGGCATCGGTAAAGCTGAGCCAAATCGTGCGAACCAGCGGCCAGGCGGTCAGCAGAAACATCATCACCAGCATGGGTGCCAGCAGCACCCATGCCTGACGACGCTCACGTTGTGGCAAACTGAGCATAGTCATTCCTTAACGTAGGCGGTCTGCACTTTGGGTAGCGGCGGCCATCGCGTCGGCAGCGGGCGCCTTGCCCTGCAACACGCTCTGCACACTCTGCTGCAACAGGGTCGAAAGCTGCGAATAGCTCGGAGTAACAGGACGTGACAGCATCACGTTGAGCGATGACTTGGCGGCGGCTATCAGCGCCTCCTGACCTTTCTGCACCGCCGGGTCGTCATAGGAAGATTTCCAGATAGGCAGGCTCAATTTGGCATACTTGTCCTGCACGGGCTGTGACGTCATGTAGCTGATGTATTCCCAGGCCTGGTCCGGATGCACACTCGCCCTGGCTATCCCAAGCCCCATCGAGCCATTGACTCCGGAAGCCTGTCCCGCTGCTTCGCCCGGCGCAGGCACCACGCCGACATCACCCGCGACTTTGCTCTGCTTCGGGTCGTTGGCCATGTTGTACATATAGGTCCAGTTCAGTGCAAAAGCCGCATCGCCGTTGGAGAAGGACTTGCGCACGTCTTCTTCGAGATATTCGCGCGAATTCGGGTTGGTCAGGCCTTTATCCAGCGAATCCTTCATGTAGTTGATGGCTTTCATGGCCCCGGGATTGGTAAAGTTCAGCTTGCCGTCCTGATAGAAATCGCCCTTGAAGGCAGAAACCAGCGTCGTGTAGTCGCAAATCAGCGCCTCGGACTGTGACCAGCTCCAGACCAGCGGATATTTCACCACATTTTTCTCTTTGAGAATTTCGGCCTGCTGCGCCAACTCCTGCCAGGTGGTCGGCGGCGCGGTAATCCCGGCTTTCGCCAACATCGCCTTGTTGTAATACAGGTATTTGGTATCGAGGATCCACGGCATGCCCCAACGTTTATCCTGATAGGTCACGGTGGAAATGGCGCCATCGAAGATTTTCCCCGCCTGGTCTTTGTTGATGCGCGAGGTGACATCCTGCAACAAACCATATTTGGTGAATTCGGCAGGCCAGATAGCGTCGAACAGCACGACATCGTAACCTTTGGCACCGGCACCGCGCGCGGCAACAATCTTGTCATGCAGCGCTTCGTAAGGCACAAATTCCAGATTCACCTTGATGTCGGGATGCGCCTTGGTGAAATCGGCAGTCATGGCGCGAATATCGTTTTCACTGTAGGCGGCCTGAGTCATAAACAGGGCGCTTAGCGTGGTTTCGGCAAGCGTATTGGCAGAAAAGCCCAAGGCGAGGGCAGACAATACGCACAGGCTGGCAGGACGTAATCTCGTTATCATTTTTCTCTCCAATCGATGCCTTGCGGCAACGAAATGATTAAATCAATTTGATTGCTTTAATCGCGGTAAAAATGGGACAACCGCGGGCCGTTGGGTCTCTATTTACTGAAGAAATTTCACATGCGCATAACATTTACAGGGTTTTAGCCCTAAAGGCTGTGAAGCGCTTGGCATTAATAAAATCAATTTGATTGCCCGAGTCTTGAACAGCATACTGCTCACAGGCTTTTCCTTGGTGCATAGGCAGTTATGACAACTTCTGGTACTAATCTCGAACATGCGCGGGCGCACAATCGCCGTGTGGTGATTGAAGCGATTCGCCTGAACGGCGAGCTGACCCGAGCCGAAATCGCGCGTTTGACGTCACTGACGCCCCAAACCGTGTCCAATATTGCCGCCGAACTCGAGCACGCGGGCATCATTGCCTCCAGATTGCCACGCCGTGTCGCGGGGCGCGGCCAGCCAGCCATTCCGCTCACCCTGAATCCCAACAGTGCCTATTCGATTGGCATTCATCTGGATCACCAGACGCTGCGCGTGGTGTTGGTCGACCTCAAAGGCAAGGTGCGGTTTCGCCGACTCATCAACGTTCAAAAGCCGCAACCCGACGCGACGTTGAAATTAATCATGAAAACGCTGCAAGAAATGCGCCAGAAAGTAAAAATCGACTGGCGCAAGATGCTCGGGATTGGCATCGTGATGCCCGGACCTTTCGGCGTTGAAGGGATTTCTTCCGAAGGGCCGACCACGCTGCACGGATGGGACAATATCGACATCGAAGGGCGGCTCGGCGCAGCTACCGGCTGGCCGGTTACGCTGGAAAACGACGCCACCGTCGCCGCCATCGGCGAACGTTTTCACGGCATCGCCAAGCAGTTGACCTCGTTTGTCTATCTGTATATCGGCACGGGGCTGGGTGCCGGGTTGTTTACGGAAGGGCGCATCTACAGCGGCCATGCCCATAACGCGGGCGAGGTCGGGCACATGGTGGTGCAACCGGGCGGTCGCGCCTGCTACTGCGGTAATAAAGGATGTCTCGAGCGCTATCTGTCATTACAGGCCGCGTACGAAGGCTGCGAATTGGATCCCAACACGGCCACGCCGGAAGATCTGCTGGCGGTGGATGAGGCACGGTTTGAACGCTGGCTGGACACCGCCATCGAACCTGCCTGTCAGGCCATCAATATCATGGAATGTGTCTTCGATGCCCAGTGCGTGATCATTGGTGGAATGATGCCGCAACCGCTGGTAGCCAGGCTCATCGCCCGCCTGACGCCGCTGTACAATTCGGTTCGCAGCCGTTATTCGGCCCAGTCACGCGTCAGAATGGGCATGACCGGCACGGATACCGCCGCACTGGGAGCCGCCGCGCTGCCTATCTTCGATGAATTCAATCCGCAATATGAAGTGTTGCTTAAATAGCCGCCGCCCCTTACATTGAGTTCCATACAACCGGATTGACCGATTGGTCAAACTCTGGCACAACCCTTGCTTACCCTTGTTATCGTTTTTTATAACAATGCTACTCGATGAAACCGGTCAACCTGCATGACCGGCTATCGTAAAGGGAATCTCATGACCAGCAACACTTCTCCATTCACTATAACTCGCGCCCTTCGAGGCAACTTCTTCGATATTGGCGGCATAATCAAAACGCCCGCAGAGATCGAGGCCAATGCCCGTTATCTTGAAGACGGCATGATGTTTCTCGACGGCGGCAAGATTGTCTGGCTGGGCAGCCGGGAAGAGGGCGAAAAAACCCTTATGGAGCTGAGCTATCCGGTGCCGCTCGACGACTACCGCGACAAGCTGCTGGTGCCGGGTTTTATCGATACCCATATTCATTATCCGCAAACCGAAATGATCGGCGCGTTACGGCGAGCAGTTGCTGGAGTGGCTCAACAACTACACGTTTCCGACCGAGGCGCAGTATCACGACATCGATTACGCCAATAAAATGTCGAAATTCTTTGTCGATCAGCTGCTTAATAACGGCACTACCACGGCGCTGGTGTTTGGCACCGTGCATCCGCAGTCGGTGGATGCACTCTTTACCGTTGCCGCCGCCCTGAATATGCGCCTGATCGCCGGTAAAGTCATGATGGACCAGAATGCGCCGGATAGCGTGCTGGAAACCCCCGAAGAGAGTGAGCGCGACACCCGTACGCTTATCGACCGCTGGCACAATCACAAACGGTTGAGCTATGCACTCACACCGCGCTTCGTGCCTACTTCATCGCCGGAATTGCTGGCGAAAGTGCGTCAAATCAGGCAGGAGCATCCCGACATCTACCTGCAAACGCATTTGTGCGAAAACGTGGATGAAATTTCGTGGGTGAAGTCGCTGTATCCTGAACATCAGGGTTATCTGGATGTCTATCACGACTATGGCCTGACCGGCTCGCGCTGCGTGTTTGCCCACTGTATTCATCTGCATGACGCCGAATGGGATTGCCTGCACGACACGGATTCCAGTATCGCTTTTTGTCCGACGTCGAACCTGTTTCTCGGCAGCGGCCTGTTCGATATCAACACCTCGTGGCAGAAACAGGTGCGCCTCGGCATGGGCACCGACGTCGGGGCGGGCACGTCGTTCAGCATGCTGCAAACGCTGGGCGAAGCCTACAAGGTGGGGCAATTGCAGAAATATAGGCTTTCCGCCTTCGAGGCTTTCTACCACGCCACACTCGGCGGCGCGCGGGCTCTGCATCTTGATGACAAAATCGGTAATTTCGAGGCGGGTAAAGAGGCCGATATCGTGGTGCTGGACCCCAGCGCAACGGCATTGCAACAGCTTCGCACCGGAAACTGCAAAACGCTGGCCGAAAAACTCTTTGTATTGATGACGCTGGGGGACGACCGCAATATCTTCCGCACACTGGTCGACGGAAAAGTCGTTTATCAACGCCCCGACTAGAACCACTGTATAAATATCAGGGGTGCGCTAAATCGGCACCCTTGCCCTAAATTAAGGCAAATTCAGGATATAAACGCACCAATGATGAACACAGAAACAGCAAATAGCCGCGTTCGCGTCGCCCGCGAGAAGACCCTTGAAACTATTCACGCCGCCGCCATCGCCGAATTCAGTGAAAAAGGCTTTCAGGGCGCCACGACGCAAGCGATTGCGCAGCGGGCGGGCATGAAGAAAACCCAGCTGCATTATTACATCGCCGGAAAAGAGGAGCTGTATGAGGAGTTACTGCATAAGGTACTGAGCGTCTGGGCCGAGATTATTCAGTTTGACGACAGCCTGGTCGAACCCGAAGCCGTACTGCGCCGCTATATCCGCAACAAGCTGGAGTTCTCCTTTCAACAGCCTGAATTATCGCGAATTTTCACCAGCGAAGTGTTAAGCGGCGGTCATTATCTGCATAAATACTGGCCTGAGGCGATCGGCAATATTATCAGCAAGGAAACCCTGATAAATCAATGGATTGAACAAGGAAAACTTCGACCGTTGGATGCCCGGCTGTTTATCATGAATATCTGGGCAATCACCCAGTACTATGCCGATTTCGCTGTGCAGGTTAATCAGATGTATCGTGACATCAGTGAAGACACCGCCAACCGTGAACACATTATTGACGAGGTCACCACGCTTATCCTGCGCGGCTGTGCGGTATAAGTCAGTCTAGTTTCATTCATATTTGAGATGTTCTTGGCATCAATATTGCTACTTAAATTATAAATTTGACCAGTTGTACAAATCGATTGGTTTATTAAAAGCATTATTGTGAGCAGGAACTCTTATGATCCAATTTCTTTTGAATGACCGACTGCAACAGGAAACAGCACTGCCACCCGATACCACCGTGTTGCAGTATCTGCGCCGCAACGCGGGCCGCTGCGGCACCAAGGAAGGGTGTGCGTCCGGCGATTGCGGGGCCTGTACGGTGGTTCTCGCCGAGCCGCAGGGCGACACGCTGCGCTATACGCCCATCAATGCCTGTCTGACCTTTGTTTCTGCATTGCAGGGCAAACAGCTCATCACCGTCGAAGACCTCAAACATCAGGGACAACTGCATAGCGTTCAACAGGCGATGGTCGACAACCATGCCTCGCAGTGCGGCTTCTGTACGCCCGGTTTCGTGATGTCTGTCTTTGCCCTGCAAAAAAATCATTCGGCGGTAAAACGTGCCGCTCAACGTGAACAGGTTTTGCAGGCGCTCTCCGGAAACCTCTGTCGCTGCACCGGTTATCGTCCTATTGTGGAAGCTGCGCTTGCCGCCTGCGCCACGCCGGTTGTCGATCAGTTTGACCGCGCCGAACAGACTACGCTGCAACGACTCCAGGCCATCGCGCCCGTTGCAGGGCAATCCGAACGCTATGCCGATGACGGCAGCGTAATTCCGACCACGCTTGACGCACTGGCTACGGCGTATCAGGCCAATCCGGAAGCTAAACTGGTCGCTGGCGGTACCGACCTGGCGCTGGAGGTGACGCAGCGTCATCGGCGTCTCACTCAATTGATTGCCATGGGCGCGATCCCCGAGCTTAAAACCCTCGAGGTGACTGACGATACGATTATTCTGGGCGCAGCCGCTACCTTGAGTGACTGCCTGCCGCTGCTTGAACATGAATTCCCGGATTTCGGCGCCTTGCTTGAGCGTTTTGCCTCGCAGCAAATTCGCAATCAAGGCACCTTTGGCGGCAATATTGCCAACGCCTCGCCTATCGGCGACAGCGGCCCCGTGTTTCTGGCCCTAGGCGCTTCGCTGCGTCTACGCTGCGGGGATGTCGAGCGAATCTTGCCGCTGGCGCAGTTTTATCTGGGTTATCGACAAACGGCGTTGCAGCCCGGCGAATTTATCTCGCACATTCTGATTCCACGCATCGCGGCCAACCCGCACAGAACGCTGAAAATCTATAAGGTGTCGAAACGGCTCGACGATGACATCTCGGCCGTCTGCGGTGCTTTTAATCTGGAAATCATCGACGGCATCGTCACACAGGCGAGCCTGGCGTTCGGCGGTATGGCGGCGATCGCCCAGCGTGCCTACCACTGCGAGCAACTGTTGCTGGGTCAGCCGTGGCAATCCACCACGGTTGAACGGGCTTGTCTCGCTCTGGCGCAGGATTATCAGCCCATCAGCGATTTTCGTGCGAGCCGCGAATACCGTATGCAGGTGGCGAAAAATCTGCTGCGCCGTTGCCTGATTGAAACCACCTCGACCGATACCATGATGAGGGTGACCCAGTATGTCTAAATCCCCCGTAGTCCCTTCACAGGAAACGCTCGCAGACCTGTTCCGCGCCGGTTTGAACAGCGGCGTCGGCAAGAGCATGAAACATGAAAGCGCCGACAAGCACGTCAGCGGCGAGGCGGTCTATATCGACGATCGGCTCGAGTTTCCGAATCAGCTGCATCTGGTGCCGCGACTGAGTGAAGTCGCCCACGCCGAGATTGTGCGCATTGATATTGAACCCTGTTTCGCCATACCCGGTGTGGTGCGCGTCATCACCGCCGACGATGTGCCGGGCGAGCTGGACATTGCGCCGCTAACCCAGGGCGATCCGCTGCTGGCAAAGGATTGTATCGAGTATTACGGACAGGTGCTGCTGGTGGTTGCGGCAGACAGCGAGGCCGCGGCACGGGCGGCCGCTTCGGCGGCGGTTATCGAATACCGCGAACTGCCGGCGGTATTGAGCGTGAAGCAGGCACTGGAACAGGAATTCTGGGTCGAAGCGCCGCACGTCCACCAACGCGGTGACGCAGCCTCGGCGCTCGCGAGCGCGCCACATCGCCTGCAGGGCGAGCTGGAAATCGGCGGTCAGGAACACTTTTATCTCGAGACGCAAATCGCCTCGGTGATGCCCGGCGAAGACGGCGCAATGCTGGTGTATAGCTCTACGCAGCATCCAACGGAGGTGCAGAAATTGGTGGCCTCTGTGCTGGGTCTGCCAATGCATAAGGTCGTGGTCGATATGCGCCGTATGGGCGGCGGCTTCGGCGGAAAAGAGACGCAGGCGGCAGGCACGGCCTGTCTGGCGGCATTGGCGGCGCACCTTACCGGCAGACCGGTGAAAATGCGTCTGTCGCGTCAGGACGACATGATGATCACCGGAAAACGTCATCCGTTTTATATTCGTTATGACGTGGGATTCACGGACAACGGCCAGATCCACGGCATAGACATAAAATTGGCGGGTAACTGCGGATATTCGCTGGATCTGTCGGGGTCTATCATCGACCGCGCGATGTTCCATGCCGACAACGCCTATTATCTTGGCGACGCGATCATTACCGGTTATCGCTGCAAAACCCATATTGCCTCCAATACGGCGTATCGAGGATTCGGCGGCCCGCAAGGCATGGTTGCGATAGAACATATCATCGACCACATTGCCCGTGAACTGGGCCGCGACCCGCTTGAAGTGCGTAAAACCAACTATTACGGCAAGGAGGACCGCAACGTCACCCACTATTATCAGCTGGTTGAGCAAAATCTGTTGCAGGAGATGACGGCCGAGCTTGAGCTGAGTGCACAATACGCGGCGCGGCGCGAGGCGGTGACGCAGTTTAACCGGCACAGCCCGTATTTGAAGAAAGGATTGGCGCTGACCCCGGTGAAATTCGGCATCTCCTTTACCGCCAGCTTTCTGAATCAGGCGGGGGCGCTGGTCCTCGTCTACACCGATGGCAGCATTCAGCTGAATCACGGCGGCACCGAAATGGGTCAGGGGCTGAATACCAAGGTGGCGCAGGTCGTGGCCGAAGTCTTTCAGGTGCCGCTGTCGCAAATTCAGATAACCGCGACCGATACCGGTAAAGTGCCGAACACTTCGCCGACTGCCGCGTCCTCGGGGGCGGATCTGAACGGGAAGGCGGCGCAGAATGCCGCCGAGATAATCAAAGGTCGACTGGTCGAGATGTTGATGCGCAACTATGAAGCGCAGGAATCAGACATCGAATTCAGCAATGGTCAGGTGCGCGTCGCGGAGCAATATTTCACGTTCCAGCAGGTAGTGACGCAGGCGTGGCTGAATCAGGTTTCGCTGTCGAGCACGGGTTTCTACAAAACGCCCAAAATCTTCTACGACCGTTCCAGGGCAGCGGGCCATCCGTTCTATTATTTCTCTTACGGCGCGGCCTGTTCCGAGGTGTTGATAGACACATTGACCGGTGAGTATAAATTGCTGCGTGCCGATATACTGCATGACGTCGGTGACTCGCTGAATCCGGCTATCGATATCGGGCAGGTCGAAGGCGGCTTCGTGCAAGGCATGGGCTGGCTCACTTGTGAAGAGTTGGTGTGGAGTGGAAAAGGGCGTCTGGAAACCAGCGGTCCGGCCAGCTATAAAATACCGGCCATTGCCGATGTGCCGCAGGACCTGCGCGTCAAATTGGTTGAAAACCGCAAGAATCCCGAAGATACCGTGTTTCATTCCAAAGCCGTGGGCGAACCGCCCTTTATGCTCGGGATTTCTGTCTGGTGTGCGATTAAGGATGCCGTCGCGAGCGTAGGACATTATCAGCGTCATATTCAGCTGGACGCGCCTGCCACCCCCGAGCGCGTCTTGCTGGGTGTCATGCAGCTGCAGGAAAGCATGCAGCAAGGTGACAACGTCACGGAAAATGTCGGCTTGACCCCTGAAGTGGCAGGCAAATAGCGAGGAGGCGTGATGCGTACCGATGACTGGATAACTCAGCTCAATCAATTGCAGGAACGTAGAGAGTCTTGCGTCATGATAACGTTGGTCGAGCATCAGGGTTCAACGCCGAGAAACAGTGGCTGCAAGATGCTGGTCACCGCTGCCGGGCAATATTTTACTCTTGGCGGCGGGAACCTCGAATTTCAGGCAATAGCCATTGCACGTGAAATGCTCGAGCAACACCACGCACAAAGCCGTCTTGAGCGTTTTAATCTGGGGGCGCGGTTAGGCCAATGCTGCGGCGGTGTCGCTACCGTGCTGTTTGAGCCGCTATGTCAATCACAGCCGCAGGTGGTGGTTTATGGCGCAGGGCATGTGGGGCGGGCGCTGGTCGCCATTCTCGCCACATTGCCGTGTCGCATTACGTGGGTCGATGCTCGGGCCAGCGAATTTCCGGCCCATGTCGATCCCCAGATAACCTGTGTTATCGACGAAGAACCTGAAGCCACCGTGCAGCAGATGCCTGCCGACAGTTACTTTATTGTGCTGACCCATGACCATCAGCTGGATTTGGCACTCAGCGAGAAAATCCTCAGGCGCAACGATTTTCGCTATTTCGGGTTAATCGGTTCCGAAACCAAGCGTAAAAGATTCGATTACCGACTGGCGGGAAAAGGAATCAGTGAAGCCTGTTTGAGGAAAATGCGCTGTCCGGTGGGGTTGCCCGATGTCAAAGGCAAATTGCCCGCAGAAATTGCCGTCGCCATTGCCGGGGAGGTTATTGCAGCCTATCAACGCACCTGATATCGCTTTATTACGCTATGCTAACGGGATGTTTTGCCACAGTTTATGGAGCTTTCCGTGACCGATTTAGTCCGCTGCTGGGGGGATAACGACCCCCTTATGCAGCATTATCATGACCACGAATGGGGTGTTCCTGTTCATGACAGCCGCGCCCTATGGGAAAAACTGATGCTCGACGGTTTTCAGGCGGGGTTGTCGTGGCGCACCATCCTCAAGAAACGCGAGGCATTACGACAGGCGTTTCTGCGGATTCGACCCCGAAAAGGTCGCGCAATTTACCGACCAGGATGTCGAGCGTCTGTTGGCAAACGCCGAGATAATCCGTTCCCCGACCAAAATCAGGGCCGTTATCAATAATGCGCGCGCTTATCTGGCCATGCAGGCAAACGGCGAGGATTTTGCACAATGGATTTGGAATCAGGTCGACGGCAAACCCATACAGCATCTGGGTCCAGTTCCCACGCACAGCCCGCTGTCTGAAAAGATTGCCAAAGCGCTCAAAAAACGCGGGTTCAGTTTTGTCGGCCCCGTTATTGTCTATGCCTGGATGGAGGCGACCGGCATTATCAACACTCATCGTCCCGACTGTTTTCGCCGTCATCAGGTGTCTTGACATCCCCTTTGAAGCGTTGCCTGTACTGCGCAGGACTGACATTAAGCTGTCGAATAAAGGCTCGCCGCAAAATATCGATACTCCTGTAGCCGCACTGCGCGGCAATCTGCTTGGGTGAGAGCAAGGAAGACTCCAGCAGATGACGCGCATGATTTACCCGCGCCTGCTCGAGCCATTCACTCGGCGTCTGCGACATTTCATGGGTAAACAACCGCGTTAAATGCCGTGTGCTGACGCCCATATGATTCGCCATCGTTTGCACCGAGTGCGTATCCTGAAGGGTGCCGATAACCCAGCGCTGCACATCCTGCAACGCACTACGGCCGCCAATCGAGCTTTTTCCGGCGCGGCTAAACTGCATCTGTCCGCCGGGGCGTTTAAAGAACATCACCAGCTGCGCCGCGACGTTCAACGCTACCTCGCGGCCCATATCTTCCTCTACCATCCTCAACGCAAGATCAAGCCCTGACGTCACCCCCGCTGCCGTGCGCAAAGGGCCTTCGGCGATATAAATGGCGTCGGCATCGACCTGAATTCCGGGATACTTCTGGCTTAATGTCTCGGCAATCGACCAGTGCGTGGTAATGCGATGTCCTTCCAGCAAGCCCGTTTCGGCCAGCAACATGGCGCCGGTACAAACGGACCCATAACGCCGACTCATCATTGCCCGCTGTTTTATCGCGTCAAGTTCTGCACTGTCAGGCTTGAAACGCGATATATCGGGCGCACCGGCAATCAGAAAGGTGTCGGGCTTTTGCGAAGGCGTGTCGCAAAGCCGCGTTTCGGCCAGAAGGGAAATACCTGATGAGGTCACGACCTGCAAGTCATCAAGCGCAATAACCTCGAGTTGATAAATCTTGCGCCCCAACTGCTGATTAACCTCGGCAAACACATCCAGCGGGCCTGACACGTCCAGCAGTTGCACGCCCGGGATCGCCAGAATCTGCACGATTTTTAACATTTGCTCTTTCCTATGGCCGAGTACGTCGAGATGTCTTATATCGTCATATTACTACCATTGAAGACATTGTGTCTTGGCCTTATCGTGATTTCAGACCTTACTTCACTCAACGGGAAATAAATCATGACATTCACGATTAACGGAATTCGTATTCCTGACAGCACTATGGCGAAACAGGCAACGGAACTGGTGCGGGATACGGAATCGGAACTGCTGTTCAATCATTCGAGCCGCGTCTATTACTGGGCCGCAATGGCTGGTCAGCAACGCGGGCTGGTGGTAGAGAGCGAGCTGCTTTATATCGGCTGTATGTTCCACGACATGGGACTCACGCGAGATCATTGCAGTTGTGACAAACGTTTTGAAGTGGATGGCGCCAACGCCGCACGCGACTTTTTGCGTCAGCATCAAATCAGTCAGGCCGATATCGACAAAGTGTGGACTGCCATTGCGCTGCATACGACGCCGGGTATTCCCGAGTTTATGGATCCGGTCATTGCGCTTCTGACGGCGGGCGTTGAGATGGATGTGCTGGGCATCAACTATGAAGGGTATCGCGTGGAGGATCGCGAAAGGGTGCTCGGTGCGCATCCAAGAACGCCACATTTCAAAGAGGACATTATTAATGCCTTCTACGAGGGTATTAAAGATAAACCGCAAACAACCTTTGGTAATGTGAAGGCCGACGTGATTGCCGATAAGCAACCCGATTTCGACAAGGGCAATTTCTGCTCGATTATTCGCGGTTCGCACTGGCCGTCATAGATTCAACGGGCAAGACTCCTTCTGAAATTATGCGCAGGGCGGTTGTTAAGTACCGTTGCGGCCGCCCTCGAGAATATGCTTATGCAAAAACGTTATTATCCATCTGGACGGCTAGATGTAGGATTAACGCTGTCGATTAATAATGAATAAATAAAAGGTTCGAGCATGAGCGATACCCACATTCGCGTGGTGACTGGCCCCGCAAACTACTTTTCTTTCCCGGGTGCCATTGAACGTATCAGGGATTTCTATTCCGCCGAGCAACTGCAAAATGCGTTATGGATTTTCGGCGAGCGCGCACTCGCGGCGGCCAAAGATTTTCTGCCTGACGAATTTAGTCATCCCAAAGCCCGACATGCCTTGTTCAAGGCGCACTGTAGCGAGACGGAAGTGCAGCGGCTGGTGGACATGGGCGGCACCGATCGTCAGGTTGTGATCGGCATTGGTGGCGGGGCAGTGCTGGATACCGCGAAGGTCGTGGCACGCCGTCTTGGCCTGAATGTCATCGCCATTCCAACGATTGCCGCGACCTGCGCCGCGTGGACGCCGCTTTCCGTGTGGTATAGCGACGAAGGCACGGCGCTGCATTATGAAATCTTCGACGATGCCAATCATCTGGTGGTCGTCGAGCCACGCATCATTCAGCAGGCTCCCAAAGCCTATTTACTGGCAGGCATCGGCGATACGCTGGCGAAGTGGTACGAAGCCGTCGTCCTGTCACCCGAACCGACCGCCGTACCCTTGACCGCGCAGTTGGGCCTCAATACCGCGCTGACTATTCGTGACGTGCTGCTTAACGAAAGCGAAGCGGCGCTACAGGCTCAAGCAGAGGGGCAGTTGACCAAACCCCTGATCAATATCATTGATGCCATCATTGCGGGCGGCGGGCTGGTGGGCGGACTTGGCGAACCGCTATACCCGTATCGCCGCGGCGCATTCCGTGCATAACGGGCTGACGGCGCTGCCGCAAACCGAGGCTTTCCTGCATGGTACCAAGGTGGCCTACGGCATCCTGGTGCAAAACGCCTTGCTGAAACAGTTTGACGTGGTCGACCAGCTGATTGCGCTGTATCAGCGGCTGGACCTGCCGGTCAGTCTGGCGGCGCTGCAAGTGGATATCCACAACGACGAGCACATTCAACGTCTGATTGCGCGCACCTTGAAAGCCGGAGAATCTATTCACCTGCTGCCGAATAATCCAGACGACATCTCGTTACGCGCCGCATTGGAATATGTCGAGAAGCAGGTGCGATAAATCCTCAAAAGGGGGTCTTATCCGTGATGAGACTCCCGCCAATCTTTGACCATATCGCCTGTGACTTCTTTTTTATAACAAAGAGGCGAATATCCTCCCGCACGGCTCCATGCACTTCTTCCCCCGCAGTGACTGCCATTCCTTGCCTGATTAAAAGGACAGGCACAGGTACCGGGATAAGACGCAATCGACTCATCGATAATCGCCTGTTTCACCTCATCGTCCGAGGGAGAATGACCTTTGGCGAAGGTCGAGGGTGTCATAAAGCAGGGCATGAAAAGGGCAGTAATCAGTAAAGCGCGTGAACTCAAAGACATGAACAACCTCCTTAGGATTAATCCTAAGGAGTAATGCTTTTTAAGTAAAACGCAACGAGCAACGGGCCATCGCCGATTAAATATTCACTTTCTGTCACCTCCCGCCACATAAACCCATAAAATTAACTAAAATTTTACAAGTATCGTTTGGGCACTCGATGGCAGTGGCCATTTTTTTCCGTTTCATAAGGAGCTTGTGAATGACGTCCCTGAGATCTCCCAGAAATTCCTCTCTTGCCGTGGGCATTGTAGCGTTGCTTGATCCGCTGCCCATTGGTTTTTTTACCGCCGCCTGGATATTCGACATTATCTATATTTACAGCACCGAAATAGCCTGGACACAGGCCGCAAGCTGGCTGATTGTGCTGGGGCTGGTGATTGCCATTATTCCGCGCATCATCAATCTGGTGCAGGTGTGGGTAGGTACGTCATTTGCGCAAAATTCGCCGTATAAAGTCCATTTCTGGTTGAGCCTGCTGGCAATTATTCTTTCAATCTTCAATGCCTTTATTCATAGCCGCGATGCTTTTGCCGTCGTGCCGACCGGCGTGATTTTGTCCACTGTCGTGGTGGTTTTGCTGTTGATTGCCAATCTGCAACTCGCCTTGCGCGATCGCACTGCTTAAGGAGAAGCCGGGATGAAAAAATATTATGCAATCTCCGCATTGGCACTGACTCTGCCGCTGCTTCTGGCGGGTTGCGATAACGCCGCCAAGATTTCGCCCGAGAAACAAACGGGCAGCGACCCGCAACTGCCTGCCGCGCAAAACTTCCTGTTGCCGCCGATGCAGGTTCCAAGCGGCACGCCGTGGAAAAATGGTGAAACGCCTAAAGTGGCGGAAGGTCTGAAGATTGAGAAGGTCGCCGACGGCTTTATGCATCCGCGCCAACTGACTGTATTGCCGAATGGCGACATTCTGGTGGTCGAGGCCAACAGTCCGCCGGGCGTGACCAGTAAACCCAAGGAACTCATCATGGGCCTGGTGCAAAAAGCGTCCGGGAAAGGCGGCGCAGGCGGTAACCGCATTACCCTGTTGAGAAATGTCAGTGGTGACGGTAAAACCTGGGAGAAGCACATCTTCCTTGAAAACCTGCATTCCCCGTTTGGCGTGCAACTTATTGGTGACCAACTGTATGTCGCCAATGCCGACGGGTTGATGCGCTACCACTATCAATCCGGTGAGACCAAAATCACCGATCCGGGTACCGAGCTGGCCGACTTGCCGGGCGGTCCTATCAATCACCATTGGACCAAATCGCTCCTGGCCAGCCCCGATGGCAGCAAGCTGTACGTTGGCGTAGGGTCAAACAGTAACATTACGGAAAACGGGATTGGGGCAGAGTATCGTCGCGCCGATGTGCTGGAAGTCGACGTCGCGACAGGGGCTAGTCGCATATACGCCAGCGGTCTGCGCAATCCGACCGGTTTACAGTGGGAACCACAAAGCGGCAAGCTTTGGGCAATTGTGAATGAACGCGATGAAATTGGTGCCGACCTGGTGCCGGATTACATGACTTCAGTGCAGGAACACGGCTTCTATGGCTGGCCCTACAGCTACTTTGGTCAACATGTCGATGAACGTGTAAGACCACAGCGGCCAGATCTGGTTGAGAAAGCCATCAAGCCGGATTACGCCCTCAGCTCGCACGTCGCGCCGCTGGGACTGCTGTTTTATACCGGAAGCAATCTTCCTGCCGAGTATCGCGGCGGGGCATTTATCAGTGAACACGGAAGCTGGAACCGTAAGCCGCTCAATGGTTACCAGGTGGTCTATGTCGCGTTCCAGAACGGGAAACCGGTCGGACAGCCTAAACCTGTGGTCACTGGCTTCCTGACTGACGACCAGAAAGAGGTGCGTGGTTTACCTGTGGGTCTGGCGATGGACAAACAGGGCGGCTTGCTGATTGCCGATGACGCAGGTAATACCGTTTGGCGCGTTACTGCGGCCAACGGCCAGTAATAAACAAGAACCTCTACCGCGCGCGAAAATATCTTCGGCCGGTAGAGGTTATATAAATTTATTGCGCTTGTTGTTAGAAAATATGAAATATCATATTAAACGCGTTCCTATAGGATAAATAAGGTCGCAGTCGGGTAATCACCTTATTTATTCTACAAGGATCTGCAAAATGAAAAGTGAAAATCTCCGTCCCTCGCTGTTAGCTGTTTTTTCTGCCTTGCTGATGAGCTCACCTGTTATTTCGTGGGCTGATGACTCAAGCGTGGCCGTCGGCCCGCAATATGACACCACCCATGTTTATGTCCAGCCCGGAAAGATGGATGCCTTCGTCGCCAGTATTCTAAAAACATTCGGTGGAATAGTGACTAAGCGTGTCAGCGTTGATGTTACCCCGACACCGAGTCAGACCTTGTCACAGTTGATTCTGACGCCGGTGGGCGGCTTTTCGGTCTTCGATTTCGCAACACCTATCCCTTATCCCTTTGGAGCGGAGCGCAACGGATTTCTAGTCAAGGATATGGATGCCGCGATTGCGCAGGCTAAACAGGCCGGGGCTGATGTGCTGGTCGAGCCTTTTCCTGACCCGATTGGCCGCGACGCGGTAATTCAGTGGCCCGGCGGTATCAATACCCAACTTTATTGGCATACTGCCGCTCCGAAATATACGCCGCTCACCACCGTGCCGGAAAACAGGGTGTATATTTCCCGTTATCGCGTCGATGCTTTTATTAAAAGCTTCCTCATTTTCTCCAAGGGGCACGTCGTCAGCGATCGCGAAAATGAGGCGGCCTATCTATGCCAGACTGCAAAGGTGAGGGAGGTCGAACTGGATTCTACCTTTGGTAAAACGCAGATTTTTGTGACCGATGGGCATCTGCCTTATCCTTTCGGCCTTGAAAAAACGGGTTATGCCGTGAAAGACCTGCGCATTACGCTGGATAACGCGCTTTCATCGGGTGCGAAAATCCTTTGGCGCAGCAGCGCGGCCGAAGTACAACACTCGGCGATTGTGCAGTTCCGGGCGGATACATTGCGGAAATACATCAGGTTTAATTCCCGTTTTATCCTCTGACACGCGCAGCTCGGCGATAGAGCGTGCTGCGCGCAATCCCCAGTGCCTGCGCCGTTTTACTGATATTTCCCTTGAACCGCTTCAGTGTTTCGGCAATCAGTCGTTCATCATGTTGCTGCAATCCCGGTGCAGGCTCGGGAATGGGAGCACGATATTGCAGGGGAAGCTTATCTATTTCAATCTGCTCATTGTCATCGGCCAGCGCCAGCAAGACTTTTAGCAAGCTGCGTAGCTGTCGTACATTGCCCGGCCAACGGTGGGTAACGAGCGCATCAATGAGCAGGGGGCTTAACGTAATGTTGCGTTTTTGGCCGCCCAATTCCTGCCACTGCTGATTAATAAAGGTGGCGAGTGCCGGCCATTCGCGCAAGGGAGGAATACGGAGTGAAAACTCCTGAAGTCGATAGAGCAGATCTTCACGGAAGCGACCTTCGGCAACCAGTTGTTCGAGATTATGATGCGTTGCACTGATCACCGCAAAGTTGACTGGCCAACTTTGGCTGGACCCAAGGGGAGCCACTTCCTTTTCCTGCAAGACACGCAGCAAACGGGTTTGCAGCGCCAGGGGCATATCGCCTATCTCGTCAAGAAACAGCACGCCGCCATCCGCTTCGCGGATTTTGCCGATATAACCTTTCTTGCTGGCCCCGGTAAAGGCACCCGATTCATAGCCAAAGAGTTCGGATTCGATCAGGGATTCCGGAATGGCCGCACAGTTGATAGCCACAAACCGGCCTTTGCGCCAGCGACTTTGCCGGTGTAGAGCGCGACTCACATACTCTTTACCGCAGCCCGTTTCGCCATTGATGCCGAGTGAAATACCGGCATCAAGTAGCTTGCACATTTTCTCGGCCTCATTGCCCAGCGCAGCACACGCAGGAGAAGAGGGGGCAGATACGGCAAAGAGCGATTTTTTGGGGGCGCGTAATCGATAAAAGAGACACTGCTGTCGCCGCGTATAAAGCGGGTGCGGCACGGCATTTTCAACCTGTTCACTAAGCGGAAAGAGGTGCTGGAAGGTGGTCTGTCCAAACTGATCGGCGGTGATGTCGAGAAGTCGCATGGCGGCACGATTGGCCGACACCAGCATGTTATCGGCGAAAATCAACAGGAGTTCATCAATTTTATCCAGTCCATTGACCTGTGGATGCAGATTCATCACCCATTGATCGGGGTGTAAACTCTCTTTCATCCATAAATATTCAATCTGCTTGGCTGCGTGCTTAACCCAGGCAAAAGTGTCTGGATGAGGGAAATGGGCAGGACCAGATATATCCAGTACGCCCGCGATGTGTCCATCGGGCGACTGTAACGGCATGGCCGCGCAATAAAGCCCCTGATTACTATCAAGAAAATGTTGCTGACCTCGTATTTCGCAGCCGTCGTCAATGGCGAGTGCCGTACCGATAGCATTGGTGCCTCGGCCAGACTCGCTCCATAAATTTCCCGGTGCGAGGGCAAAGCGCTGGGCTTTTTGCAAAGCCTGCATATCCCCGCAGGTATTTAACACCATGCCTTCTGCATCGGAAAGAATCACAACCGACTGTTTATCGGCAATTTTCTCGGCAAGCATATTGACGGCGGGCTGGGCAAACTGCTGCAAGGCGGCATTACTTGCCAGTACGTCGGCCAGTTCGTTTTGACGAAGAGGGGAAAAATCACGGCTAAATCTGTCGAGTCCATAAAGCGCACTGCGTGACCAGGAGTCATTTAACAGTGGATTCAACGTCTCAAGTGGAACACCGGCCGCCCACAGCCTATCGCGCATAACAACCTCAGAAATGTAACCAAAGTGTTTCAATATTGTAGCGCCATAAAGAAGAAGGTGTTGCGATTTGCAACACAGATACGGAAAGTTGTGTCGCATTCTTTGGATAGATGTGTGAGTGTCGATTTATCTTTATGAATTTGCTGGTTATTTTCTAGATAGGCACTTATGCAGAGACTGGCACGACACATGCTATATAAAGAAGGGTGACGGTATCTGCCCGCGAAAAGAAGCAGAACGGTCGCCACTCTCTGCGAGTCTCACCCTACATAAGGAGTTTGCAATGCAATACGCACATCCCGGCAAACCAGGCGCTTTGTTCACCTTGAAAGCGACCTATGGTAACTATATTGATGGCAAATTCATCGAGCCGTTAAGCGGTCAGTATTTCATGAATACTTCACCCGTGGACGGCAGTGATATTGGCCAGTTCCCGCGTTCCGATGCGCGTGACATCGACGCCGCCCTGGACGCGGCACATCGCGTTGCCGAAGAGTGGGGAAAAACCAGCGTTCAGCAGCGCTCCAATCTGCTTTTGAAAGTCGCCGACACCATCGAGGCCAATCTGGAATATCTTGCCGTCGTCGAGAGTTGGGACAATGGTAAACCAATTCGTGAAACCCTGAATGCCGACCTGCCGCTTGCGGTTGACCACTTCCGTTATTTTGCGGGATGCCTACGCGCTCAGGAAGGCAGTGCAGCAGAAATTGATGAAAAAACGGTGGCTTATCACTTCCATGAACCGCTTGGCGTGGTCGGACAGATCATTCCCTGGAACTTCCCCTTGTTGATGGCTGCCTGGAAATTGGCACCCGCACTGGCCGCAGGGAACTGCGTGGTGTTGAAACCTGCCGAACAAACTCCGCTGGGCATCACCATGCTGATGGAACTGATCGGCGATATCTTCCCAGCAGGCGTGCTCAATGTCGTGCAAGGTTATGGCAAGGAAGCGGGTGAAGCTTTGGCAACCAGCAAGCGCATCGCCAAGATTGCGTTTACCGGCTCTACACCGGTAGGTCGTCACATCATGGCCTGCGCCGCCGAAAATATTATTCCGTGTACCGTTGAGCTTGGCGGTAAATCACCAAATATCTATTTCGCCGATGTGATGGAAGCCGAAGAAGATTTTATCGAGAAAGCTGTTGAAGGTTTGGTGCTCGGCTTCTTTAATCAGGGCGAAGTCTGTACCTGTCCGTCGCGTGCCCTGATCCATGAATCCATTTATGAACCTTTCATGGAGCGCGTCATGGCCAAGGTTGCCACGATTCATCGTGGCGATCCGCTGGATACCGACACCATGATTGGCGCACAGGCCTCTCGTCAGCAATTCGACAAGATAATGTCTTATATCGATATCGCGAAACAGGAAGGCGGCAAAATACTGGTTGGCGGCGAACGTGCGTCTGTGAAACCTGAACTTGATAATGGTTTCTATATTCAGCCAACGCTGATTAAAGGTGAGAACGAAATGCGCTGCTTCCAGGAAGAAATTTTTGGACCGGTTATTGGCGTGACCACTTTTAAAGATGAAGCCGAAGCGCTAAAAATTGCCAACCAGACGCAGTTTGGTCTGGGCGCTGGCGTTTGGACGCGTGATACCAATCTGGCTTATCGCATGGGCCGCAGCATCAAGGCAGGTCGAGTCTGGACCAATTGTTATCACGTCTATCCTGCGCACGCGGCGTTCGGCGGATACAAACAGTCAGGCGTCGGACGTGAAACTCATAAAATGGCCTTGAGTCAGTATCAGCAAATCAAAAATCTGCTGGTCAGCTACGACACCTCACCTTTAGGGCTGTTTTAATGATAAAAGAGCAGGGCGACGCTAACCCGTAGCCGCTGTACTGTAAGGCCACTCAAAGAGGCACCGAAAGGGGCCTCTTTTTTCTGCTTAGGACTCGTATTTAAACAACACGGAAGCATCGGCCCCTTTGTCGGTACTGATAGTCTTGACGGGTTTTCCTTGCGCGATGTCTATCCACGTTAATTTGTTATCTTCCGTTGATGTGATGACCCGGTCATCATTATCTGTGAGGGTTATTGCCGTCGGTGCGCCAGAAAGCGGGATTTCCTTGAGCGGTTTAAGTGAAGGATCAAAGACAAGCAGACTTTTGCGGGCGGAATTAGCCACGACAAGTTGGCCATTTTCAAGTGCCACAACGCGCACACTTTCTCCTTTAGTTTCAGCCTGATGCAGTAATTTCAGGGTGTTGGCATCATACGCTTTAATGGCATTTCCGTAGCGATTGATGATATAGAAACGGCTTTCGTCCGGGCTAAGACAGCATCCTTCGGGCCCCTTGCCATTGAACACTTTCTGCACGGCTTGGGTCGGATCTTCCGTGTTCACTGAAATGGCCATGCTGCTCAGGGTATCGGAAACCCAGGCACGTGTACCGGCTTTATTAAGGACAAAATAGTGGCTACGCACACCATGAACCGGGATGAGGGCATCAGGCTCGTCGTTTTCAACAGGATTATCGAAACGAATCAGAACCGAACTGGTTTCACTGAGTACAAACAGGCGGCCATGATTATCCATGCGAATTCCGTGAAGACGATAATATGGCGTCAGGTCGAGAGTGTTGACCACTTTATGTTGCTGTAAATCCACGACCGTAATCTGGTTACCGCCAACACCGGGTGCCAGCCATTTCTTGACGCCATACTGGGCGATGAAGGCATAGCGATTGTCGGGCGTGATTACCAGTTCGTGACTTTGTTCGGGCAGCGGGATTTGCGCCAGACTGTTGCCGTCGGCAAGGTTGTAAACGCCGAGACTGCAAATCTCTTTTTGCACCACGGCAATAGCGTTGGCCTGAGACAACGGCACGGCCGCGGGTTGAAGAAGCGCGGAACGCTGTGTGGATTCGAGCATTTGACGAGAACCTGTAGATGACGACTGTGCATAGGCGGCAGGGACAATGATTGAAGCGGCAGTCAACGATGACATTGCCAGAAAGTTTCGACGTGTAAAACGGTTAGCCATATTTCCCTCCATAATATTGGTGGCTCTTTAACTTTAGCAGTCAGGGAACAGATGGACAGAAATCGGCGTAAATCACCGATCCTGATTAACCCGAGAGCAAAGCCCAAAACCCTAGAATTGCCAGAGCGTTACGTCGGTGCGCATAATGTATATTATGTTAAATATGATATCAGGATCCGACTTCACGACATCAGGCCCCGGATACCTTGCTTTATCCAGGCTGACGACTCACCTTCCCTGTGCGCTGCTGACGTAAGACTTCATAACGAACATCGGCTCATGCTCTCTAGCGACTTTGTCTGGAAAAACTGAACACAAGTTTCTGTAGTCCAAAAACCTTCAAGTTATGAATTCTTGCACTGTCCGCAGCAATGGCGACTCATTGCTACGGACATGCCGAATTATTTAGAATATTGCGCGTCGGTGACTTTTTCCATCCACTCCACCGGACTGCCGTTCAGCGACTCGGCGATGGCAATATGTGTCATGCTATTTTCCGGCGTCGCGCCGTGCCAATGTTTAACGCCCTGTGGGATCCAGACGATGTCGCCCTGATTAATTTCGCGAATTTCGCTGCCCACTTCCTGTAACCAGCCTCGACCCTGCGTCACGATCAGCGTCTGACCCAATGGATGAGTATGCCAGGCCGTGCGAGCGCCAGGTTCGAATGTTACCGTTGCGCCGCCAATACGGGCATCTTCAGATCCACTGAATGGCGCATCGATACGCACTTTACCCGTGAAATAACTTTCTGGACCCACATTTGAAGGTTGTGAACCACTCTGAGTGATTTTGATGTTCATTTTTCTCTCCGTTTCGGCATAGGCAACCGAACCCAATATTGAAATAACAACGGCAGATGCAGCAATGAAGTTCATTCGGCAATGCTCCGTTTGCAAAGTGAAAGTCACCATACCCTACTTAACCGGTAGAGATTAGAGGCAAATCTGCGAAAGCACTAATGAGTAAAACTCATAAGTTCGACCTGAATTTGTATATAGTCGTCATGCAGTCAGTGCCTTTACATTGAAACTTCGATTGGATGTTAAGGAGCATTGAAATGCAAAAACGTAAACTCGGTCAATCCGGCCTTGAAGTTTCGGCGCTAGGATTAGGCTGTATGGGCCTGAGTCATGGCTACGGACCAGCAACTGACACAAAATCGGCGGTTGAATTACTCCGCGCCGCGTTTGAACGTGGAGTCACTTTCTTCGATACCGCCGAGGTTTATGGCCCTTACGTGAACGAAGATGTGGTGGGTGAAGCGCTAAAACCGATTCGTGATCAGGTCGTTATCGCAACCAAATTCGGTTTTACCTTTGGTGATGACAACAAGCAGCAAATTCTCAACAGTCGCCCGGAACATATCCGCGAAGCGGTTGAAGGTTCCTTGAAGCGTCTCAAAACAGACGTCATTGACCTGCTTTATCAGCATCGTGTCGACCCCGATGTTCCCATTGAAGACGTCGCCGGCACAGTTAAGCAATTGATTGCTGAAGGAAAAGTTAAGCATTTTGGCTTATCCGAAGCCGGTGCGCAAACGATCCGCCGCGCGCACGCCGTGCAACCGGTTACTGCGCTACAAAGTGAATATTCTTTGTGGTGGCGAGAACCCGAGCAGGAAATTCTTCCTTTACTCAAAGAGTTAGGCATAGGTTTCGTGCCTTTCAGCCCATTGGGGAAAGGTTTCCTGACAGGATCCATTGCCACGGGAACCACTTTCGGCGACGACGATTTCAGAAGTAAGGTGCCAAGATTTGCCGCCGCCGCCATTGAGGCTAATCAACAATTGGTCACCCTGCTCGGCAAAATCGCCAGCGATAAAGGGGTCACGTCGGCGCAGATTGCATTGGCATGGCTGCTTGCGCAGCATACGTCGATTGTGCCGATCCCGGGCACGACCAAGTTGCACCGCCTCGAAGAGAACATTGGTGCTGCCGATTTAGGGCTTAGCGATGAAGATTTAGGTGAAATTCAGGCTGCGCTCGACGCGATCAACGTCGTTGGCGATCGTTACCCGGCATCTCTGCAATCCCGCGTAGGACGTCGAGACGATATACGGCACCTTCACGGTGCCGTTTTTCCATTTTTAAATATCTTTAACCGCAACTCCTGATTGACGGTCAAATCCTACACGGCCGATAAACGGCAACCGCAATGCAGGATTTCTGAAATCAATGCCGAGATTGAGTCCCAACACATTGAATTCAAAGCCTTCCTGAGAACCGACGGTCAAGCCTAAAATCCCGAGCACCGAAACCTGAACGCCCTTTCCCGACGGCGGCAAACCAACCGGATGCGTGAGAGGTCGATAGTCTTTCCCGATGGCATTCGACGGCAAATCCAACGCCAACTCTGGCACGTCGCGACCAATATGCGCCATAAAGGTGTTGCTGTTCGGGCCTGGCCACGCGTGGTAGGTATGCGGGAACCGGATAGCTTTTAATCGCTGCTTCAATCTTGGGGATCATCGCTTCGGCAGCGGGTCCGCGGTGGTCGACCAAAATCTTCGGCTTAGAACCAAACCAGTATCCATCCGGAATAGCATAGTTCTGGCGCACCACATCATCCCTACCCCAACCGATCACGTCGTAACGAGTGTAGGAGGTTTCACCGGCTCGCTTGAATATTATCCATGGATGGACGGCAAACAACCCTCGCCAGCCATAGGTCGGTGCCGTATAGATTTCCACAATCGCCGTATCACGAAACTTGGCAGGATCGGGGGCAAGCGAGGCAGAATCACGACGCGTTGTCGACCAGTTATGACTTATGGGTTCATCCTTTGTTTGAGAAGCTTTGGCATAACTGTAGCCAAAGGACAGCAATAAAATACATAGATAACCAAGGCCGAACCATTTTAGGTAAGTCATAGATTTTTCACATATTCCAGGAAGTGTCTTTAAACCCTAGAGCATAAAAACGGGGGTCGCAAGTTGGCCGATTTTCCATAAAGTCCGCTTATGGCATAAAGATTGTCTGAACGCTTCAAAGTCATTCAAGATGAACATATTTCACTACATATCAATGGATAAGCCAGTGCGAGTCTCTGTATAGTAATATCGCTGCACATTGTATAAATATGTTTCAAATATAAGAGATTCGTATTCATGAAGAAATTACTGTTATCCGCGTTGATTGCCACCTCTGTTGTCATGCTGTCTGCCTGTAAACAAGCCGACGATAATAAAGTCAAAGTCGCTATCAACACTGGTCCCGATCAGGCTATCTGGCAGGAAGTACAAAAAATTGCCAAGGATAAATATAATCTGGACGTTGATGTCGTCTCTTTCAATGATTATGTGCTGCCCAATGAATCGTTGAACAGTAAAGATGTCGATGCCAATGCCTTCCAGAGTTTGCCTTATCTCGAGGCACAGTCAAAAGAGCGCGGGTATCACTTTGCCATTCTGACCAAGACCTTCATCTTCCCTATCGCCGCCTATTCCAAGAAGATCAAAAATGTAAAAGACTTGCCGGAAGGCGCGACGGTGACAATCTCAAACGAGGCGACCACTCTTGGCCGCAGCCTGTTACTGCTTCAGGCTCAGGGACTTATTAAACTGAAAGACGGCGTCGGCTATTTGCCGACGACCCTTGATGTCATTGAAAATCCTAAAAAACTTAAGCTGGTTCAGGTTGATACCCCGCAACTGACCCGCACGCTGGATGACCCGGACGTTGTATTGTCTATCATCAATACCAACTTCTCTTCGCAGGTTGGCCTGTCTGCCGTACGCGATGGTCTGTTTATGGAAGGTGCCGCCTCGCCTTACGTAAATGCGCTGGTTGCTCGCGAAGACAATAAAGACAGCAAGAAACTTCAGGAACTCAAAGAAGCATTCCAGAATCCTGCCGTCGCAGCCAAAGCCAAGGAAGTCTATAAGGGCGACGCCATTCCAGCCTGGTAAAAAATATTATCCGGCAGTAAAACACTGCCGGATAAGCAAAAACTACTATAAATCTCATAGTCACCTTTTTATTTTGCGTGCTACCATCAAATACTTCAGTAAGTTTTCTTACACCCAATGCAAATGACGAACGAGACTATAAATGAGAACATCCTTTGTTATATTGACATGGAATCGAGGGGCGATGCTTCCTGTCTGTCTTGAAGCGTTGTACGGTTCAATCAAAGACAAGCAGCAATCGGAGATCATTATCTTCAATAATGCTTCGACGGATAATACTCCGAGCATACTCGCCGCCTTCAAGGAAAAGTACCAGGACAGCATCTCGATCAGAGTCGTTAATAATGCTAAAAACCTCGGCCTTAATGCTTACAAGCAGCTGATGCCGATGGCCAAGGGCGATTACATCATTGAAGTGGATGATGATGTGCTTGAATTCCCGGACGCTGTCGACGATGTCTTTGTCAAGTATCTCAATACCTTTAAAAAATTCGGTTTCCTGTGCCTTGATGTAGTCAAGAACGAGCATACCAATGGTGCCAAGCCGCCTGAAGATCAATACGTTGATGTTTCGGTTGATGGATTGACCGTGCAAATTGGCCCAACCGGTGGTTGGTGCGCGGGTTTTCGTCGAAAAGACTACCGCATTATTTCCATCATCTTTGAAAAATTCACCAAGTTGGGTTTCAACAATGGTGAAGATGCTGTTATCTCACGCTATTTCAGGCGTTTAGGCAAAAAATCGGGCGTCATCAAGGGAATCAAATGCTTCCATGCTGTTGGCCCTTACTATGCCAAGCAATACGGTTCTCTGGACCGCGATATCGAGAAATATGAAACAGCAGGCATTACCTACCTGTCAGATGAGTACAAAAACCATCGCTAAGTTTCTGCCGCCAGTTAGCGCTGGCGGTATTTCCCCTCCATAATCCCCTATTTTCTGCTGTTTTCCGCCTATAACACTCTGTTAACACCCTGATAGTGCAGGAATTGTGCATTTAAACTCGCGTCGTTAATAAAAATTTACCCTTTGATGAAGAAATAACCCATAATATAGCTCGTTTTTTGAACTAAACTGATCGCGCTACGTGAAATCTGAGAAACTTTCGCTCCTCTTACCGCGTAAAATTTACGTAGAGTAACTCAATTTGAGTTAATGCCCATTTAATCAACTACCTATTGATTACCAATGGAAAAGCGTAAACATCTATACACAAAATTTTTGATTGAGTCATGGCTTAAAAAGCCCTATATTGGCCGCGCTTTAACGGCTGTACTTACTTTTTTATTCATTTATTCAACCGTGATGTTTGTGAGAACCTCGGTTGTAGGAGAGATATGATGACGGATAAAGTCCGTATTGATACTTTAGGTGCTAATTCATTAAACCAAAACAATGAAACCTATTTGGCGCGACAGGCTGAATTTGAATCGAATGTTAGGAGTTATCCACGCAAGTTGCCTTTCGCTATCGCAAAAGCCCTGGGCGTGTGGATCACCGACGTTGAGAATAATCAATATCTTGACTGTTTGGCCGGTGCGGGAACGCTGGCACTGGGACATAATCACCCTGACATACTGCAAAGCATCCAAAATGTCATTACTAGCGGCTTGCCGTTACATACGCTTGATCTGACAACACCGTTGAAAGATAAGTTCTCTGACTACCTGCTGTCCATTCTGCCGGGTCAGGGAAAAGACTATTGCCTGCAATTCACCGGTCCTTCCGGTGCGGATGCCGTTGAAGCGGCACTGAAGCTGGCCAAGAAATACACTGGCCGTACCAGCGTAATCAGCTTCTCCGGCGGTTACCACGGTATGACCCACGGTGCACTGGCAGTAACAGGTAACCTGTCTCCGAAAGAAGCCGTCAACGGCATGATGCCGGAAGTGCAGTTCATGCCTTACCCGCACCAATACCGCTGCCCGCTGGGCATTGGCGGTGACGCTGGCGTGAAGGCACTGACCTACTATTTCGAAAACCTGATCAACGATGTCGAGAGCGGCGTGCGCAAACCTGCTGCCGTTATTCTTGAAGCGGTTCAGGGCGAAGGCGGCGTGAACCCGGCTCCGGTCGAGTGGTTGCAACGCATTCGTAAAGTGACTCAGGAACATGGCATTCTGCTGATCATCGACGAAGTTCAGGCTGGTTTTGGTCGTACCGGCAAGCTGTTCGCCTTCGAACATGCCGGCATCGAGCCAGATATCATCGTGATGTCGAAAGCTGTCGGCGGCGGCTTGCCGTTAGCCGGTTCTGGGTATCAAGAAGCAGTTTGATGCGTGGGAACCAGGTCACCACACCGGTACCTTCCGTGGTAACCAGTTGGCGATGGCGACCGGTCTGACCACCCTGCAACACCTGAAAGACAACAACATTCCAGAGAAAGTGGCTGCTCAGGGTGAATGGCTGAAAGGCAAGCTGGGCGAACTGCAAAAACGCTATCCTGTTCTGGGTAACGTGCGCGGTATGGGCCTGATGCTCGGTATCGAAATTGTTAAACCGAATGAAGCTCCTGATCATATGGGTTCCTACCCTGCTGACGGCGCGCTTTCTGCTCTGTTGCAGAAAAAATGTTTCGAAAACGGGCTGATTCTGGAGCGCGGTGGCCGTCATGGTTGCGTGCTGCGTCTGCTGCCATCCCTGTTGATTACCAATGCTGAATTGGAAATCTTCCTGGATAAATTCGAAAACGCCCTGCTGTGTGCTGGCATTAAACCTGTCTGAGTGAAGTGAGTTTCGTGATGTCCAAGATAAACCCGATCCTGGCCGCCTCTGCGCAAAGTACCGAGGCCTACAAGCAAGCCATTGCGCAAAGTAGCCAGGCCGTCGTGCAGTGGCTGCAACAACCCGAGATGTATCAGGGTAAATCCGTTGCCGAACTGCGTGAACGCATCACGCTGGATTTCAATCCTCAAGGCCTGGGCAACCAGGCTGCGATTGAGCGTGCGATTGAATACTTTTTGAAAGACAGCCTGTCGGTTCACCACCCTCAGTGTGTCGCGCATTTGCACTGCCCAAGTCTGGTTGTCAGCCAGGCCGCAGAAGTGCTGATCAACGCCACTAACCAGAGTATGGACTCCTGGGACCAAAGCCCGTCGGCGACCATCATCGAGATGAAGCTTATTGAATGGCTGCGTACTCAGGTCGGTTACCAGCCTGGCGACGCCGGTGTGTTTACCAGCGGTGGCACCCAGAGCAACCTGATGGGACTGATGCTGGCTCGCGACGCGTTCTTCGCGCGTCAGGGTCACTCTATCCAGCAGGATGGACTGATCGGTAACCTTAGAAAAATCAAGGTATTGTGTTCCGAACATGCACACTTCTCCGTGCAGAAGAACATGGCTTTGCTGGGTCTGGGTTATCAGTCCGTGACACTGGTCAAAACCGACGAGTTCTCGCGCATGGATCTCAACGATCTGGCCGAGAAAGTCGCGCAGGCACAAGCCAACGGCGAGCAGATTCTGGCTATCGTGGCAACCGCCGGGACCACCGATGCCGGTGCTATCGACCCACTTCGCGCCATTGCGGAGCTGGCAGCGAAGCACGATATCTGGATGCACGTCGATGCAGCCTGGGGCGGCGCCCTCTTGCTGTCCGAGAAGTATCGCGATTATCTGGACGGGATCGAACTGGTTGACTCCATTACTCTGGACTTCCATAAGCAGTTCTTCCAGACCATCAGCTGCGGCGCGTTCCTGCTGAAGGAAGCGCGTCACTATGAACTGATGCGCTATCAGGCGGCTTACCTGAACTCCGAGTTTGACGAAGCTCAGGGCGTGCCTAACCTGGTTTCCAAGTCTCTGCAAACCACCCGTCGTTTCGATGCGTTGAAATTGTGGATGGGTCTGGAAGCGCTGGGTCAGAAGCAGTATGCCGAAATCATCGACCACGGTGTGACGCTGGCGCAGGAAGTGGCGCAATACGTGACTGAACAGCCGACACTCGAGCTGGTCATGAAGCCTCAGCTGGCAAGCGTGCTGTTCCGCTATCGTCCTGAAGCACTGGCAGCAGACGGCGACGCAGCTATCGCCCTGTTCAACCAGCGCATCGGCGATGCCTTGCTGGATTCCGGCCGCGCCAACGTGGGTGTAACCGAGCATAACGGCGTGACTTGTCTGAAGCTGACCCTGCTGAACCCAACGGTGACGCTGGAAGACATTCAGGTTCTGCTGGCACTGGTTGATACTACCGCGAAACAACTGCTGACGGCCTAATCCGTACAAGCTGTCATCTCATAAGCCGATAACATCGCGTTATCGGCTTTTTTATTGGCTTATCTGCCCTTTTACTTTTCATAATAACCTGATTAATTTTGCCGGGTTTCCTGCATAAATCCCTTTGACCTCAATCGGTTTAACCACGACGGAACCTGCGCCAATGACGGAACCACTGCATATATATGGTGACAGAATGGTGGCTCCGCTTCCCACAGTGACCGAATCTCCAAGGGAAATGGTGATCCAGTTATCCGGTGACGGGTCCGGCGCACCGGAATGAAACAGATCGTTTGCGAACGTCACGTTATGGCCGATGAAGCAGTTCATGCCTAAGGTTACGTTTTCACAGATAAATGTGTGTGACTGAACCCGGCTACCACTACCAATTAGACACCCTTTCTGTATCTCAACAAAAGGGCCAATGAATACGTTATCCTTGAGTTCACATTCATAAATATTAGCAGGTCTGATAATGGTAACGTTATTTCCAGAAATCACGTCGCGAATTTCACTTTCTAACAATTTCATAGAATTATCCAGAATAAGGTCTAATTAATAAACCGGAACTATTGTATGTTAATGCCTATGACGGCGGCTCAGCCAGTCCTTATGCGACATTGTGGCCATTAGGTCTATCAGCATATTGTTGATGGCGGTTATCACAGCGCGGGTGATCGGGTCAGCCTGCGATGGATCTTTATCTGACAACGCCTGCCATGAGGTGGGGACATCCAGACTGACAATCCGAAGTTCATGTTGTTCTATCTGCTAAATCAGTAAAATATCATTGTGATGACTATCTAACAGTAAACGTCCCAGCTCCGGACGGTCAAGTTTTAGTGGCCGGGATTTGACCCGATTTTCAGCAGCCCGGTGTCATGCGATCCTGGTGTGCGTGCTGGAAGAAGCCAGCGCCACACTCACAGACGAAGTGATTGAGTTGTATTAAAAATTATTGAATGTTGTAACTAATAAAACGTAGTGATTCAAACCCTCTTACAATATTGGTCTCCATCTCGCCGCCAAGTTCTGAATCCTTGATTACACTTATCGTTAATAAGGTAATTGTTACCACCATTCAGGAGTTTCCAATGACGACCAAACGACGCTCGGTTCCCGGTATTCATCCCTACGACGGCCCTGCCGGAGGCTGGGGAGCGCTGAAAGCTACGGCCATTGCCGTGCGTAATCAAATGGATACCTTGACCGCGCCCGCTACGTTACTGCGCACCAACCAGCCCGATGGCTTCGATTGCCCTGGCTGTGCGTGGCCCGATAAAGAAACTCATTCGACATTCCAGTTTTGTGAAAATGGCGCGAAAGCCGTAACCTGGGAAGCAACCAGTAAAAGGTTAACGCCGGAATTTCTGGCGAAAAATACGGTGACCTCCCTGCTGCAAAAGTCTGATTTCGAGTTGGAAGATTATGGGCGAATCACTCATCCGCTGAGATATGACCGCGAAACCGACACGCTGCGCCCTATCGAGTGGGATGACGCGTTCTCCCGCATTGGCGAAATCCTGCGCGCCATGCCGTCGCCAGACCACGTCGAGTTTTACACCTCCGGGCGAACCTCCAATGAAGCCGCCTATCTATTCCAGCTTTTCGCCCGCGAATACGGCACCAATAATTTCCCGGACTGTTCGAATATGTGTCACGAGGCGACAAGCGTCGGCCTTCCGCAGTCGATAGGTATTGGTAAAGGCACCGTTTCGCTGGAAGATTTCGATAAAACCGAGCTTATCATTTCCATTGGCCACAATCCGGGCACCAACCACCCTCGCATGATGGGCACGCTGCATGAAGCGGCACGGCGCAAGGTGCCGATTATTGTGTTTAATCCGCTTAAGGAGCGCGCGCTGGAACGGTTTGCCGACCCGCAGAATGTGATGGAAATGGCGACCTACAGTTCGACCAACATCGCCTCGACCTATTTTCAGGTCAGAGCGGGCGGCGATGCGGCGGCAATCAAAGGTATCATGAAAGCTCTGCTCGAAATGGATGCCCAATCCGGCAATCTGCTCGACCGCGACTTTATTGCCGAACACACGCAAGGCTTCGACCTGCTGGCCGCCGACATGCAGACTACGCAGTGGGAAGGCATCGAGAAAGAATCCGGTCTGACCCGCGCCCAGCTCGAGCAGGTCGCCGAGCTTTACGCCAGGTCAAACGCTACCATTGTCACTTACGGCATGGGCATCACCCAGCATAATAAAGGGACGGCCAACGTGCGGCTGATTGCCGACCTCTTGCTGCTGCGCGGTAACATCGGTAAACCGGGTGCAGGAGTCTGCCCACTTCGCGGCCATTCGAACGTACAGGGAAACCGTACGGTCGGTATTACCGAAAAACCCACTGCCGCGTTTCTAGAAAAACTGGAGCAGGTATTTGGCTTCACGCCGCCGAAAAACCACGGCCATGATGCCGTCAAGGCCATGGAGGCGATGGTCGCCGGTGAAGCGAAAGCGCTTATCTGCGTAGGCGGAAACTTCGCCGTCGCAATGCCGGATCCCGAGAAGAGCTATGCGGCCATGAAGTCGCTGGACCTGAGCGTGCAGGTCGGCACCAAGCTTAATCGTTCACATCTGCTGGTCGCTCGCGAAAGTTTTGTCTTCCCCTGTCTGGGCCGTACCGAACTTGACCTACAGGCAAGCGGACGTCAGGCCATCACGGTGGAGGACTCGATGTCGATGGTACATGCCTCATCGGGCAAGCTGAAGCCCGCCTCGGAGCATCTGCTGTCGGAAATCGATATCGTCGCGCGCATGGCCAAAGCCACGCTTGAGGATACCCGCGTGCCCTGGATGGAACTGGTGGCCGATTATCGTCTCATTCGCGACCTTATCGAGAAGACCATTCCCGGTTTCGATAACTATAATGCGCGCATCGACCAGCCAAATGGTTTTCGCATGCCGCTGCCACCTACCGAACGCAAATGGCCGACGCCGAGCGGCAAGGCGATGTTCTCCGTGTTTGAGGGCATCAACGAGGATCAGGTGGTTGAAGGCGACGATATCTTGCGAATGGTGACATTGCGCAGCCATGACCAGTACAACACGACAATCTACGGCATGGATGACCGCTATCGGGGCGTCTTCGGGCGTCGTGACATTCTGTTTATGAATGATGTGGATTTGCAGCAGCGTGGGCTTGAACACGGCGATGTCGTGGATATCGAATCCCGCGTGGAAGGCAGTCATCTTCGTCTGGAAAACATTACCGTGGTGGCTTACAACATCGCCCCCGGATCGGTTGGCGCCTATTACCCCGAGGCCAACGTGCTGATTCCGCTCTCCTATTACGACAAAGAGAGCGGCACGCCCTCTTATAAATCGGCTCCGGTTCGCGTCATCAAACACGCCACTGCAAGCTAGAATCGACCATTAATTTCCTCCGCAACCGCGGAGGAAACCCTTCTAGCCGACAATCACCCCGAGATTCATCACCAACTGCCCTTCTTTCAAATAGGCATTGCGCGCCTGACGCAATACCACGCCGCTCACCGGTGCCGTCAATTCACGCGGTGCAGAGGCTTTGCCGGCTAGAGGATAAAGCAGCGCAACCACATCACCTTTCGTGACACTGTCACCTAAATTCACCTTATGTTCGACCACGCCCATCTGTGGGGCGACAAGCTGGGCTTCAGGACCTGCGCTGAGATGCAAACCTGTAAAGGGCTGAGGCTCAACCAGCGGTTGCAGCACGCCCAAGGCCGCCAATGCGCGTAACAATCCGTCGTGGATCGTCGAAAGCTCTTCCGACCTGAGACAACCGCCGCCCCCTTCTATTTCCACCGAGGCGATGCCTGCCGCAAGCGCCGCGCCGCAGATTGTGGAGTCGATGCCCGTCACATGCTGAATGTAGCGATAACCCCAGGCTTCCATGATTCGGGTGAGTTCAGGATCGCTGACGACGCACTCATCCGAGCTAAATCCAAAAATCATCGGCACGACATTCACGTCATTGCCGCCGGTATGCGCGTCGATGAGCAAATCGGTCGCGGGGAAGATTTCGCGGGTGATAAACGCCGCAAGACGCTCCGTCGGCGTACCGTCAGCCTTGCCGGGAAACACGCGATTCATGTTTTGCCCATCGGCGGGTGACACGCGCGCACCACTTTGCGCGGCGGCATAGTTTATGGCCGGAATAATAATCAGACGGCCAATAACCTGCTCGGTTTCCAAGGTTTCCGCCAGATGGCGCAGCACGGTTTGCGGCTCGTATTCGTCGCCATGAATGCCTGCACAAAGCAGTACGGTAGGTCCTTCGCCCTGATTGATGCAACACAACACATCGCCCTGAATGCCCGCCACCTCACCGGCCACCGCCGACAGGTCGTAGAAATGCTTGCCCGGTTTATTGATGTTAAAGGTGCTCGCCATCTTATAATCCTTCCAATGCTTCGTTAACGAAAGTCAGCGGCTGCGTAAAGCGCGCAGAGGTGAAAGGTGCCAGCGCGGCAGGACGTTCACCCTGAATCAGCCAGTCGCTCATGAATTTGGTGATGCCGAGTGAAATCGCAAAACCGTGTCCGCTCCAGCCGTAGCCATAAAGCGTATTTTCCAGCGCCTGCGGTTTGTCGACTACTGGAATGCCGTCGACGCAGACGGTTTCCACGCGCGAGGCATCGGCTTTGACGAAAGAAGAATGGTCGATAAACGGAAACGCGGCAATCGCGTCACTCAGATTATTGGCCGTCGAACTCAACGACCCTTTCCACAGCCCTTCTGCCGTATAGCTTACGCTCGCGCCGCCTGACAGCATTAATGTTCCGTCGACTATCTGCTTGACCGCCAGTTTGCGGTGCGCGTGCGACAGCAAATGATTGATTTTTTTGTTCAGCGGATTGGTGACATAAATCATTTGCGGCATCAGGTGCCACAGCGGTGCTTTTTCATGCGCGTGCAGATACGGATTAAGCAATGTCTGTGTGCCTGCATTGGCCGTCAGAATCAGTTGGCTGCCGACGGCTATCGTTTCGCCGCTTGCCAGTTTTACCCCGGTGGCGCGTCCGCCTTCGGCCAGAATTTCGGTGACTTTTGCGCCGGTGCGAATGACTGCGCCAGCCTTGATGGCTTCGGCTGCGAACTGCTGCGTGGCATAGGTATGGTCACACACGCCGTCATTGGGGCAGTAAATTGCGCCAATCAGCGAGCGGGTCAACTCAGGTTCTCGCGCCAGCGTCTGCTCGAGATTCAACAGCTCGGAAGGCGCGCCGAGACGGGTTTGCGTCAGCGCCATCGCCTCCATTTGCCCGCGAACTTCATGTTCACGATAACCATAAGGGACGTCGAAAACCTGCAATCCGCCTATGCGGCGATAACCTACGCCGTGCTCGAATTCCTGCTGGTATTTTTGCCATAGCGCCAGTGCAACCGCAGCGACCGGAAGTTCACGGGTATCGCGGCGGTTGGCGCGCACGCCGCGCTCGCCGGGACCGCCGGACGCGCCAGAGGCAATCTCTCCGCCTTCAAGCAACAGCACGCTTTTACCTGCCTTGGCCAATTGATACGCGAGGCTGGAACCATAAATACCCCCACCGACGATAACGAATTCACTTGTTTGACTGGACATAGCTGTACCTTCTCTTTAAGTAAAATGGCAGATTCTTTTCTCTCAACCTTAATCATTTCTGAACCCGCAGCCGAGATCAGCAGGCCGTTGGCTGCACGCGGACAATGACCTCCGAGTCCAGAAGGGGATCGTCGACAAAATGGCACATCGCCACACTGTCGCCGCCCGCAAGCCGGTTGCGCGGTGGCGCATCTTCGGCGCAGCGGCGCGGTACCTCGCCTTCCGGCGTATCGACCACGCCGCGCACGTCGCCGGACAGCGCCAACTGACGCGCTCTCGGACATCGTGTGTGAAAGGCACACCCCGAGGGTATCGCGAGTGGACTGGGTATCGACCCGCGCAACACCTGTGGCTCGACATCGCGCAGCGCCAGCGGGTCTTTTTCGGGAACCAGCGACATCAGACTTTGGGTGTACGGATGGCGCGGGGAGCCGCACACGTCGCGGACGCTCCCCTGTTCCACAAAACGCCCGAGGTACATTACGCCGACACGGTCAGCCATATGCGCAACCAGCGCCAGGTCATGCGTTATCATCACGTAGGTCAGACCCAGGTCGCGCTGGAGGTCTTGCAGCAGATTGATGATTTGCGCCTGCACGGAGACATCGAGGGCGCTGACCGGCTCATCCAGCACTAAAATTTCGGGCTCGCAGATGATGGCGCGGGCGATGGCCGCACGCTGACGTTGCCCGCCCGACAGTTCATGTGGAAAACGATGTAAATGCTGGACGCTAAGCCCGACCTGGCGGATCACGGTTTCGATTCGCTGGGTACGCGCGTCTTTTTCGGGATGCAGGCCGTGAACCTGTAGCGCCTCGCGCAGCGTGTCGAATACCGTCATGCGCGGGTCCAGCGAGGCGCGCGGATCCTGCAATACCAGCTGCACTGAACGGCGCATGGCGCGGCGGGCTTTGGATGTCAGGGTCGATTGTGAGACCCCATTGATTTTGACCGTCCCAGCCGTGGGATCCAGCAACCCTACCACCAGCCGCGCCAGAGAACTCTTGCCCGACCCCGACTCACCGACGATGGCAAAGCATTCTCCGCGCTTGACGCAAAACGAGACATTATCGACCGCCCGCACCACGGGGCGCGGCGCAGAGGTGAAATATTGCCGCGCACCGCTGAAATGACGACTGACATTGTCGGCCACAATCAGATCTTCACCGCGAGCGGGCCAGCTCGGCAAGGCAACGGGATGACGATTAAACATGGCAGGCCTCCTCGGCAAACACACAGGCTACCTGACGCGCCTGCAACAACCTCGCTTCCGGCACTGCCTCGGCACAGGCGCTACGCCCATGACTGCGCTGACAGCGGCTGCGGAACGCGCATCCTTCGGCGAGCGGGCCAATTGACGGCGGCTCGCCGGAAATAGTAGTGAGACGTTGCGCCCCGTTTTCACCGGCATGCGGCGTACAGGCGCGCAGCGCCTGACTGTAGGGATGCAGCGGCTGCCGAAAAACTGTCTCTACCGCGCCGGTCTCCACCAGCCTGCCCGCATACATGATGGCGACACTGTCGGCATAGCGCGCCACCAGATTCAAGTCGTGGGTAACCAGCAGAATTGCCATCCCGCGCCGCTGCTGAATTTTACGCAGCAGCAGTAATAACTGTTGCTGAATAGTCACGTCGAGCGCACTGGTCGGCTCGTCGGCCAGCAATACGGTCGGGTTCTGCGCCAGGGCAATGGCAATCACGATGCGCTGTTTCATACCGCCGGAAAGTTGATGCGGATACATTCCCAGACGCCTTTGCGGATCCGAAATCTCCACGTCCGTCAAAAGCTCTATGCAACGTTGACGCAGTTTCTCGCGACTCAGCTTTTCAACCAGCGAAACCGCCTCGCCAAGCTGGGCACCCAGAGTCATCACCGGATTCAGTGCACTGGCCGCGTCCTGAAACACAATGCCGATTTTCTCCCGACGAAGCCTGCGAATCTCGCCGGTCGGCAGCCCTTGTGTCGGTTGCCCATCAATCTTGACCTGACCTTCGATAATGGAGACTTCTCCCGGATTGACAAGCGTGCCGATAACGCGCAGCAGCGTGCTTTTTCCCGAGCCTGATTCCCCCACTATCGCCAGCGTTTTACCGCGCTCAAGCACCAGATCGACACCGCGCACGACATCCAGTAATCCTTTAGGCGTTCTATAGGCAATACGCAGCCCTTTTACCTCGACGGCATGAGAGAGTATCTGCGGCGTTTTCACCCTTGGCGTAACATTTTTTGTCTTACCCAGCAGGTGTTTAAGCAGGGAGGGACGCGCGGGAATACGTTTTGCCAGCGGGTCATAAATCGTTCGAAGCGCTTCGCCGAGCAGATTGAAGGCCAGCGCCGAGACTGCGAGAAACACGCCGGGAAACGCCAGCAGCAAGGGATTACTGCGAATATAGGAACGCGCCTCGCCAAGCATGGTGCCCCATTCCGGATCCGGCGGTTGCACGCCCAGCCCCAGAAAGCCGAGTCCGGAGGCGGAAAGCAGCGTCGAGGCAAACAGCAGGCTTGAAAGCGTCAACAGCGGACCGCTGATGTTGGGCATGACATGACGCAGCACGACACGCAGCGGCGGGCAACCCAGCGACGCGCTCCCCTCGATATAAGGCTCCGCCAGTGTACTTTGCGTAATGGCGCGCGTTGAGCGGGCAAACACCGGCACCGAAATCAGCCCGACGGCAATGATGATGTTTTGCGTGCTCGCCCCGAAAATCGCGACGACCGCCAGCGCAAAGATAATGTCCGGGAAACTCAGCAGCACGTCCATGGCGCGCATGACAAGCGAGTCTATCCAGCCGCCCTTCCAGGCCGAAAGCACCCCGAGCGGTACACCTATCACAAACGCCAGCAGCACGCCGCCGATACCAATACCGATAGAGGTGCGTGCGCCGGTCAGAATACGGCTGAACACATCGCGTCCCAATTGATCGGTACCAAACCAGTGTTGCATCGTCGGCCCTTGCAGCGTGGCCGAGAAGTCTTGCGCCATCGGGTCGATAGGCACCACCAGCGGCCCAAACAGTGCCAGCAGTGCGTAGCAGATAACCAGCGTCAGACCGATTGCCCCCTTGGGCTGACGATAGATAGCTCCCAGCGCCATCCAGCGAGACGGACGTTGAAAGGTCGAGCTTTTGGCCGGCCGCGTAAACAGGCGAGCCTCGGTTTTCTTGCTTTCAGTAATCATCTTAACTCCGTTCACTTTGCAGGGAAGCGCGCGGATCGAGCCACATCGTCAGCAGATCGGTCGCCAGATTAATCAACACGAAAAATACCGAAAACAGCAGAATGGTATATTGAATCACCGGATAATCAGCCGCCGAGACAGAATCCACCAGCAGACGCCCGACGCCCGGCACGCCGAATACCGTCTCCGTCACCACGGAACCGCCCAGCATCGCGCCGAATTGCACCCCGATCACACTGATGGCGGCAATCAGCGAATTGCGCAGCGCATGCAGCAAAATGACACGCGTTTCACTTAGTCCCTTGGCGCGCGCCGTATCGAGATAATCTTTACTCATGGCTTCCAGCAGACTGGCGGTCACCAGACGACTGAACATCGCCGCCGGACGAGTCGCCACGACCAGAATCGGCAGCACGAAGTGTTTCCAGGTCGTGGCGCCCGCCGCAGGCAACCAGCCGAGCCAGACGGCAAAGAACCAGATACACAGCAATCCGAGCCAGTAAATCGGCATGGAAATACCGGCCAGCGTGAACAGGGTTATCACCGTATCCATCAGGCCGCCCTGCCGCAGTGCGCAGAGGATGCCGCCCAGTGTGCCCAGCAGCAGCCCCACCAGTAATCCTCCTACGGCGACAATCAACGTATTGGGCAACCGCGAGGCAATCTCGACGGCAACAGGCCGATGGGTCCGAAACGAGGTCATCACCGACGGGTCCACCATGCCGCGAACAAAGCGGCCATAGCGCACCACCAGCGGATCGTTGAGGCCAAGCGTATCGCGAATGACCGTCACCTCTTCATTACTCGCCATCGGTCCGGCCAGCATGCGTGCCGGGTCGCCGGGGATAAAATCCACCAGAAAGAACACCAGCAGCGAGACGATAAAAAGGGTCGGTACGGCGGAAAGCAGACGTTTAACGATAAACATGTGTCCCCCTCGTAGTTAGTTGAGCGTGACCTGATCGAAGTCCATGGTTTCATCCGGACGCACCTTGAAGCCCTGCACCTTGTCGGAAACCCCTAGCGCCTGATTCTGATACCACAGGAAGATAAACGGCATCTGCTGCCACACGGCGGTCTGGATCTCGCCATAAATTTGTTTCTGCTTCTCGGGGTCGGTCGTTGCCCGTCCCTGATCCAGCAGTGCATCGACTTTCGGGTCGCTGAATCCGGAGGTATTGGCGCTGACGCCGGTATGGAACAGACGATAGAGCGTATAGTCCATGCCCGCCGTACCGCGACCAATCATGGCAAGATTATCCGGACGCTTTTCGGGCGGCAGACTGATGATTTGCGTCCAGGTGCCGCGATCCACGACATGGGCCGTCGCTTTCACACCAATATTTTGTAGCGAACCGGCAACGGCCTGACACACGGCGGCGTCCTTGATATAACGCCCCGTCGGACAGGTCAGCGTTATCGCCAGCTTACCCGGACCGTATCCCGCCTCGGCCAGCAGCTTTTTGGCCTGTGCAGGGTCGAACGCTATCGGGTCGAAGGTTTTACGCAGTGAATCCTGCGTACCCGGCCCGACCATTCCCACGGAAGGAATAGCCATACCGCCCAGCACGCCCTTGATGATACCGGGACGATCGATGGCCAGATTCAACGCCTTTCGCACGCGAAGGTCCTTGAGCGGCCCCCGCATCACAATTTCCATGTTGATTGAGAACATGCTTGGCGGCGTAATCACCTTGGCATTCGGCAGCGCATTAATCTGCGCAACCGACTCCGGCGGAACCCGCTCGACAATATCCGTATCTCCCGTTTCAAGCAGCGCCATACGCGAGGCATCTTCAGGCACCACGGTAAAATCAATCGACTTTAATTTGGCAGGACGATCGCCTTGATATTTCGGGTTTGGCACCAGACGATAGCTTTCGCCGCCGATAAAGGAATCGACCAGATAGGGTCCACTGCCAATCGGTTTGTGCCCGTATTCCGCGCCCATTTTGTCGGCCGCCTTCACATTGACGATGCTGCCGCTCTCGTTGGCCAGCAACAGCAGCACGTGACCGTTGGGCGCCGTCATGTCGAATTCGACCGTGTCATTCCCTATCGCCTTCACGGAGCCAAGCGCGGTGTAGATGCCACGATAGATAGACCCGTTTTTCTCGGACAGCAATCTCTGGAAACTGGCGACCACCGCCTGCGCGTCCAGCGGATCACCGTTACTGAAAACATGACCCGTCTGAATCTTGACCGTCAGGACCTTGCCGTCCTGCGAAAAGTGATAATCGGTAGCCAGCCCTTTCTGAATGGCATTGTTGTCATCGAGACGAAACAGTCCCTCATACACCAGCGCTTCCACCGTATCGCCCGTAGGCAAATCGTTAAATTGCGGGTCGAGGGTTGCCGGATCGGCCCCTACGGCGACACGAAGTGTTTGGGTGGGAGCGGCAAGGGCCGCCGACGTGGCAACGGCAAGGAGCGATAATGAAAATAAGGCGGAACGTGCGCAGGTGATCAGACTCATTTCTCTTCCTCTGTCAGGTTATAAAAGTACAAAACTGTTATTACCAATGAAGAACCTCACGGCCTTTTGGGTGCGAGGGAATACGGCAGATCTGAATTCAAATTTATTATTTTAATCAAGCTATTATCGAGGGTTTTATTTCACCCTTTCACGGGGCGTTGAAATCATTCAATGGGAAAAGGGGCTTTGCGTCAATTTCATATTATTGATAGCTTGTTAACTTCAGGTTATATCGCATGCCCCAAAATGATCCACTTAACGAGGAAGCGTCGATGAATTACCGTCAGGTTCAGGTGTTTAAAGCCATTATGCAAAGCGGGTCGATTACCGATGCGTCCGAGATTTTGCACGTATCGCAACCTGCGGTGAGCAAGACCTTGAAAACGTTGGAGCAGGATCTTGGATTACTGCTTTTCACCCGCACCGCCAAAGGGCTGCTGCCTACCGATGAGGCACGCTCTCTCTATACCGAAGTCGAACGTGTGGCACTCGGTTTTGAAAACCTTAAGCGGTTTGGTAAAACCTTGCAGCAGATTAAACAGGGGCGGCTGGTCATTGGGGTGGTTCATACCTTTGGCCGGGAATGGATGGCCTGTGCAATTGCGGATTTCAGTGCGCGTTATCAGCAGATTTCCCTCTCGTTAATCACCGCGTCGTCCAATGATATGGCGCGTCTGGTCGGCAATGGGCAGATAGATGTCGGCATTGCCCAGTCACGAACCGAAGACCACTCCCTGCTGCGCGACAAGCTGTTTGAAATGGAAGGACTGATTGCGGTGCCTAAAGGCCATCGCCTGGCGAAGTATCACCGCGTGCTTCCCGAAGATTTGCGGGATGAGAATATTATCTCGCTCGGCCCCGCCGATGGACTGCGACAGAATTTCGACCGCGCGATGGCGCAGGCCGGCATCGAATACCGTTCCACTATCGATATTTCTTTGGGCGAAGCGCTGTGCGTCATGGTGCAACAGGGATGCGGAATAGGGATTGTGGATGACGAAACGGCGCGGCTTTATACGCCGGATGGCGTGAAATTTATCCCTTTTCATCCAAGCGTCTCGGTGCCTATCTATCTTATCCGCGCCCGTAATCAGCCTCATAATCGCCTGATTGAGCTGTTTATTGACTTTATGCTCACCACTCGACGCAGATAACTTCCTTCGGCTCTTTCAAATAGCGCTGATTGCCTGGTTACACGCCATCAATCAGTCTGAAAAAAGGATTCCGTCGAGGTTGGCCGCAAAAATGCACGACAAATGTATTCCGGCCCTGGCGAGCGGCTTACACTCTCTGACGCGTTTAAAGATAAGGATACTCACCCTCTGTCACGGAGATAACCGCCGATGCTGCCCGCCATAAGCCATGCCACTAGCCCGCCCCGTGCGATCCCTTTTGCCGATCCGCAACTCGACCCCCTTACGCTGCGCCATGTATTGCGTGAAAGTTATCTCGAGCCGGGCAGCACGCACAATATTCGCCGTATGGGTGAACTTTCCTGGGTCGAGAATCAACGTATCGCCTCGCTGGAAACACGTATCACCTTTATCAACAAGATGGTCAACCACGTTCTCGAGCATCTGCCGATGAAAGACACCGCCCTGACATTTATTTCACTCGGCGCGGGCGGACTGCTCACGGAGCGACTCATTGATTATCAACTGAAGAAAGCCGGTTATCAGACTATCCGCTGGCGATTGATTGATATTGATTATCAGCAGCAAGGCTATGAAGAGGCACGCAGGGCATTTCGGGAGAAAGCCGATAATCAGGCGCTCTATTTCACGACCGAACAGGCTTATCTCAATAAAAGTATCGGCGCGACGGCATTGGCCGAAGACGACAGACAGCGTGGCGCGACCCTGTTACTGACACTGGATCCCCCTACACCGCTGGAACACTCGGTCATGGACTCGCCTTCTTATCAAGCCTGCCTGTTAGTACGCGGGCGACCCATCGAAGATATCAGTAAAGCCAACGGCATTTATCTGCTGGTAGCAAAACAGTGTCATCGAGAAAGGCTGGAGCGCGTGCAACAGGCGTTGTCACAGGGCAATCAGATGATTACCTCAGACTGCATCCTGAAATTTACCCTCGGAGACTTCAACCAATGCGCGATTCAAGTCAGCCCTTCCTCTACGGGTCAGCGCTTTCATCGCGACGTTATGCCCTTCATCGAAATGATGCACAAGGTCGCGACGCTGATAGGTCAGAAACTCAACCTGCAACACGTCAACAAGGCGCTGGATAAATATCTGGCCAGCCTCGATGGGCTTGACTACTGCGGCGTAAAGTTCTATGTGTCGGACTACGACACCAGCCGGGAAAAACTCGACGCCTATTACAGAGGCGGGGCAAATCCCTTCCTGACCGGGTCACTTGACAGAAACGAGATTACTTTGGGATGAAGCATGGGCATCTGCCCGATGACTTTCTATAATTGATGCCCGACGCCTATTATCAATACTTTACATGCCTACATGTCCCGGAGATAGCCGAGTGAGCCTTGAACAGAATGCGCAGCGTTATTTTGATATACCCATAGACCGCAAATCCACGCGCGCCACCAAATGGCTTGAAGTGGAAGGCCTCGTTTCATCAGTCGGAGAACCGGTCATACCGCTTTGGATAGCCGACATGGACTTCAACTCTCCGCCCGTCGTCTTGAACGCGCTACGCGAAACGCTGGAACATGGCGCACTCGGCTATAGCGAATGGCCGGAAGATTTCCCCGCCGTTTTCCGCGACTGGCAGGCGTCCCGCCACCATTGGCAGATTTCGCCGCAGTGGCTGCTTTCCTGTCAGTCGGTTATCACGGCCCTCGACGTGATTATTCGCACCTGTACGCAGCCCGATGACGACATACTCGTGCTGACGCCGGGTTTCGGCACCTTTAACCGCGTCATCGACCACACCGGACGTCGGCAGATAAACGTGCCGCTGGTCGAACTTCAGAATCACTACCATCTTGATCTCAAACGCCTCGAGGCGCAAGTCACCCCGCGAAGCCGGATGCTCATCCTCTGTAATCCGCATAATCCCGTTGGCAAGGTGTGGAGCCGCGAAGAATTAATTCAGATAGCACAGTTTCTGCCAGCGCCACGAGTTACTGCTGGTGTCCGACGACGTGCATCAGGACCTGGTTATTGGCGATATCCCCTATACGCCGATTGCTTCGCTCGATGAGGAGTTCGCCGATTTCATTATTACCTTTACCTCGCCGTGCAAGACCTTCAACCTGAGCGGATTGCCCGTTGCCCAGCTTATAATCAAAAACTCCGACCTGAGAGAAAAACTGCGGCATAACCTCTATCAGCTAAGTGTGCATCAACCTGACATGCTGGCGATGGCAGGCTGCGTTGCCGCCTATCGGCACGGCGGAGAATGGCTGGATGCCCTTCTGCATTACCTGAAAGGCAACTACGCCTTGCTCGAGCAAGGACTCGCCCCCTTAAAGACGTGACGCTTTTTCATCTCGAGGGCACTTACCTCGCGTGGGTCGATTTCAGGAAGACGGGCTTGAGCCAGTCCGCGTTGCAGAGCAAACTCGTGAAGGACGCGGGCGTGTTCATGAACAACGGCCTGAAATTTGGCGAGGCCGGAGAAGGCTTCATGCGCCTGAACTTTGCGCTGCCCCGCGCCGAGTTAATCAAGGTCATCGAGAGGCTCAATCGCTGCTTCGATTAAAGAAAAGCACATAACCATTGCCGTTTTAAGCATTTGTCGTGATGACTCAGGCAGGGAATAATCCGTTGATTAGCAATAGTTAATTCTTCGGAGTGATCATGATAACGGTCAGCGGACTGAACAAGAGTTTTCAGCAGTTTAAAGCCCTCTCGGAGGTTGATTTCAGCATTCAACGCAGCGAAGTGGTGTCTGTTATCGGGCCTTCCGGTTCGGGTAAATCGACACTGTTGCGCTGCCTTAATTTGCTGGTAAAGCCTGATAGCGGCCACTTGCAGATAGGTGAACAACACATTGATGCCGAAACGCTGACCCGAAAACAAACCGCCGCGTTTCGCCGCCAGACCTCCATGGTGTTCCAGCATTACAACCTGTTCAAAAACAAAACCGCGCTGCAAAACATTACCGAAATCCTGATTTATACCCTGGGATTCACGAAAGCGCAGGCGCATGAACGCGGCATGGACCTGTTATCGCAGGTCGGCCTTGCCCATAAGGCAGATGCCTATCCCGCCACCCTGTCCGGCGGTCAGCAGCAGCGCGTCGGCATTGCGCGCGCATTAAGTGTCGATCCACAGGTCATACTACTGGATGAACCCACCTCCTCCCTCGACCCCGAAATGCGCCGTGACGTCCTGAACCTTATTGCCGGTCTTGCCGACCGGAAACTCACCATGATGATTGTGACCCACGAGATGAGCTTTGCCCGCGACGTGTCTGATCGCATCTTCTTTATGGAGCACGGCAAGATTATCGAACAGGGAAAACCGGGACAGATTTTTCGGGCGTCGGCCGAAACGCGAACCCGTGCCTTTTTACACGATTACGCCTGAACTAATGATCCTCCACGCCGCCGTGCCTCTCGGGGTCAACCACTCACGTTAACGGAATGCCCAATCATGAATTTCGACGTTGCCTATATGCTGAGCGTTATCCCTCAGATCCTCGGCTATTTGCCGATAACGCTTATTATCTCCTTATTCTCCATTCTGCTGGCTACGATTCTCGGGATTATTTTTGCCCTGCTCCTGCGCAGCGGAAAAATAGGGAAAGCTTTTGCGCATCTGTATATTTCCTTTTTTCGGGGAACGCCGGTGCTGGTACAGCTGCTTATTATCTATTTTGGATTACCGCAGCTCTTTCCCGCCCTTAACGCAATGAGCGCCATCAACGCCGTTATTCTGGGTCTCAGCCTGAATACCTCCGCCTACCTTGCCGAAATATTTCGCGCCGCCATTGACTCTGTGGACAAAGGCCAGCTCGAAGCCTCTCTGGCCTCGGGATTGACCCTGTTTCAGGCCTCACGCCGCATTCTTTTTCCGCAGGCCTGCCGCAACGCCATTCCCGCCACCGGCAATGTCTATATCGGCTTGATTAAAAACTCCTCATTGGCTTTCACGCTGGGTGTAAGCGAATTATTGGCCGCAGGCAAACTGGCGGCGACAGAGTCGCTTAAGTATTTCGAAGCCTACTTCGCGGTCGGCCTTATTTACTGGGCGTTGACCATTATTCTCAGCGAGCTTCAACGCCGTCTCGAAAAATTCATCAATAAACCTTACGTCCACTAACGACGCAAAATAAAAGGAAAACAGAATGACCCGGTTCAATCTGGCGCTGGTCGCTTGTTCAATACTTCTACTCAACGCCTGTGACAAACCCGCCGCGCAAACGGATGACACGCCGGTGCTGCGCGTCGGCGTGACGCCAGACGGCTATCCGCATTTCTTCACCGACAAAGGCGAAATCAAAGGTTTCAGCGTCGATATCCTTAACGCGATGGCAGAGAAGATGCACTACAAAGTCCAGTGGGTGACGTCTGACTGGGTGGGTGCGCTGGGATCGCTTGAAACCGGCAAGGTGGATACGGTCGGTAACTTCGCCGATACCCCGGAGCGTCGTAAAAAGTACGGCTTCACCACGCCCTATTACTACTCTGCGGCTCAGTTGGCGGTCAGCATCAACAATACGAGTATTCATGGCCTCGAAGATATGAAAGGCAAGACCGTAGCTGCCTCGCTCGGCTCCAATTTTGCCAACACCCTGAAAGAAAATGATCCGCAAAATCAAATCAAACTGGTGCGTTTCGAGGGGGAAGACCTGATTTATAACGCCGTGGCGCAGGGAAAGGTGGATGCCTTTGTCTCGGGTCAGGTCATTTTGCTGGGCCAGATCAAACACAAGCACCTGCCGCTCAAAGTCGTGGGCCAGCCTTTTGGCGTAAAACCGGTGGCCTTACCCTTCAGAAAGGATGCACGCGGCGAAGATCTGCGCAAAAAAGCCGATCTGGCCCTGCAGCAATTGCGTGAGGACGGCACGTTGAAAAAGATCTCCGAGAAGTGGTTCGAATACGACTTGAGTACCGATCCTGAAGCCCAAATTCCAACTCGGGGACAATAGATATGCGCTCATTGCACCTTGCCCTGTTTCTGGAAACAACGGGTTGCCATTACGCCGGATGGCGCATGCCCGCGTCAACGCCGGTACCGCACGCCTCCGACTGGAAGACACTGAAAACGCTGGCGTTGAAAGCCGAGGCTGCCAAATTCGACATGGTCTTTATGGCCGACAAGCTGTCTATCGACGATATCTATAACAGTAGTTTCAACGAGGCGGTCAGACATCGGGTCATCGAGCGTCCCGAGCCCTTTTCGGTACTCTCGGCGCTGGGTGCCGTCACGGAAAAAATCGGGCTTGCGGGCACGGTTTCCAGCTCCTTTAGCCAACCGTTTGCCGCAGCCCGCACGTTGGCAACGCTGGATCACCTGACCGGCGGTCGCGCAGGCTGGAATGTCGTGACCTCCACCAGCGACGCCGAAGCCGCCAATTATGGACAGCAGCTTCTGAGTCACGACAAGCGCTACCTCAAGGCGGAAGCCTTTATCGACGCCGTTCGCCGCTTATGGGACAGCTGGGAAGATGAGGCTATCGAGGGCGATCGGCAACACGGAGTCTATGCGCGCGGCGACAAGATTCACTACGCCGATATCGACAATGCGTGGTTCAAGGTCAAAGGTCCGCTCAACGTACCGCGATCGCCGCAGGGCCATCCCGTCACTATCCAGGCGGGAGGCTCGGGCGCCTTCACGGCCCTTGCCGCGAAGCAGGCCGATGCCATCTTTGCGGCCGAAAAACCGGATTTGGCGTCGGCTCGGCGCTACTACGCGCAGCTAAAACGTCTGGTGGTTGAGCAAGGTCGTGAAGCCGACAGCCTGAAAATTTTGCCCGGTCTGCAACCCATCATCGGCGACACTCAGAAGCAAGCCGACGAGATGCTCAACGCGTTGACGCAGCTTCACCATCCGCTGGCCACTCTCAGTCATCTGTCCAATACCATGAATTACGATTGGGGTCGGCACAGCCTTGACGAACCCGTGCCGGATATTGCCGCCCAGCTTGGCCGTCGTGAGCGTTTCGAGCCGATGCTCAACCATGCACGCGAAAACGGCATGACGTTGCGCCAGTTTGCCAAATGGGTCGCCCGTTCGGGATTTATCGTCGCCGGTACCGCCGACTCGCTGGCCGAGAGAATAACCACCTGGTATCGCGAACGCGCGGTTGATGGCTTCGTCATTATGCCGCCGTATGTACCGGGCGCGTCGGATGCCTTCTTCGACAAAGTTGTTCCGCTGCTTCAGGAGCGCGGCGTGTTCCGCAGTGACTACCAGGCCGATACCCTGCGCGGCCATCTGGGTTTGAGACGTCCCACTCACTCGCGCTGAGTCAAAGAATAACGCCAAATAAAAAGGGCTCAAAAAAAGGACGGTTATATCCTTTATTTTGAACCCTCTTTATTTGTTATCACGGACCACGCTGGAATAATTCAATTATTTATGAACGGGTCTGATGCCATATCATTATCTGGGGAATTTTTATTGCCGCTACGTCGGCAAAAACGAGTAAACCGCAAACCGTCGACAAGGGAAAACATTATTTTACGCTTTGCATAGCAAAAATAGCGCTAAGGCTGCACGCCCCGTATTTCCTCTGTTTTTCACTAAGTCATTTCCCTTCAATATTAAGCAACCAAAGTGATTTTACATCGCCTTGATCCTCCATTAATAATCAACGCGCAAGACATTTAGAAGGCATTGAAATATAAAATTTAAAGCCTCTACTTTTTCAAACCATAATGGGAACTCCATGAAACCAACGTCAATCGTTTATTCTCTTTCTGCATTAACGCTCTTGATTGTTTCAGCCACGCAACCGGCCAACGCTGCCGAGCAACCGGTTAGGGGCGGCAATTTGACGTGGGGTGTCGAGACAGAACCCGCCACGCTAAATCCGCAGCTTAACGGCCAGGACAAAACCGAGTTGCTGCTTCGCGCCGCCTATGAATCCCTGTTTGCCCGCAAAGCGGACGGTAGCTATGTTCCGTGGCTGGCGAAAAGCTATACGCTCTCGGAGGACGGCAAAACCTACACCTTTACACTGCGTGATGACGTGAAATTCTCGAACGGCGAAAAATTCAACGCCGAGGCGGTGGCCGATAATTTCCGCCATCTTCAGGACCCTGCCTACAGCGCCGGTTCCGGGCTTAGCGTGTTTGGGGCGCGCATCGCCAATATCGCGACTCCCGACAACAATACCGTGGTCGTCACCCTCAAGGACGTCTATAGCCCGTTTCTGTCGTTTGCCGGCAGTCTGAAACTCATCTCCCCGCATTCGTGGCATTCTTCCCAGCTAAAAGCGGGCGGTCCCGACCTTATCGGCACCGGTCCTTTCATTCTCAAGCGCTATGAAAAGGGCCAGCAAATCGAATTCGTGCGTAACCCTGACTACCAATGGGCTTCGGCGAACGCCAGGCATCAGGGACCCGCCTATCTCGACAGCGTAACCTTCCGCTTCCTGCCTGAATCTTCGGTGCGTACAGGCGCGCTGCTGTCGGGTCAGGTTGACGTCATCGAAGGAGTCTCGGGCAATGATGCCGGGGAATTCAAGGACAATCCCGACTTTACTTATCAGCACGCGCTAAACACCGGCACGCCCTATTCACTGTTCCTCAACGTGAAATACGGGCCGACCCAGGAGCTGAAAGTGCGTCAGGCGCTGTTGCAGGGCCTGGATATCGGCCCTGTTTTGCAGTCAATCTATCGCGGGCAGCGCACACGCGTCTGGGGTATTACCTCACCGCTGGATCCGTTCTATGACGCCGGTCTGGAAGGCAAATACGGCAATAATCCGACCCTTGCCAACAAGCTTCTCGACGAGGCGGGCTGGAACACCAGGGGCAGCGACGGCATTCGCACCAAAGACGGCAAGCCGTTGACCATTGAAATAGTGCAGGCGCAGGCCACGGTTCGCGATCAGCGCGATGTGCTGTTGCAGGCCCTGCAGGCAGAGGCGCGGCAGAAGCTGGGTGTCGATTTGAAGATCCGCTATGTCGATTCGGGGACCTATGTCGAGGTGCGCAACAGCGGCAAATTTGGCTCCATTGCCAACTCGAATACGCCAACCGACGGTATCGATATCGAAAATCACTACCTGCCGATTAATGCCGGCGGCGCTATCAACTATAGCCGCACGGACGACCCGCAGCTGCTGCCCCTGCTAAGGAGCGCCTGGCAAACGCAGGACAACGCCCAGCGAAAATCCCTTTACAGCCAGCTTCAGAACGTCGCCATTTTGCAGCAGGCGCTGGCTATCCCGCTTTATGAACCCGAAGACCAGATTGCCGCTGCCCGTTATGTTCACGGCATCAGTTTCCGCCCGTTCAAGCAGATGCCGGAAAATACCTACGACGTCTGGCTGAGCAAGCATTAATCGATTCACAGACTACGCGCGAGGAGTGCAACCATGTCAGTCGAGAGTACCTTTACCTCACAGCCGCGACCCAAGGCGGGCCATTCGCCCCTGTCGGCGCTCGGCGGCCGTATCGTCCGACGTATTTTCAGCGGCGCGCTGGTGCTTTGGGCGGCGGTGACGTTGTCATTTATCAGCGTCTATCTTGCGCCGGGCGACATTGTCAGCCTGTTGATTGGTGAACAGGTGCGAACGCCGGAAATCGAGGCAGCGATTCGCGCGGAATGGGGGCTGGACAAGCCCCTTTATCTTCAGTATCTGCACTACCTGTGGCGCATACTGCACGGCGATTTCGGCCGTTCGTACCTTCTGAATACCGACGTCAGCGCACTGATTTTGAATCAGCTTTGGCCAACGCTGAAACTCACCGCGCTGGCGCTGGTCGTGAGTCTGGTTTTTGCGGTCGTGATGGCGGTTGCGACCGCGCATCGCCGTTGGGGGCGTCGCGTGGCCGGTTCGCTTGAGCTGCTGCTGGCCTCGACGCCCTCGTTTTGGCTCGGCATCGTGCTGTTGTCTGTTTTCAGCTTTACCCTGCGCTGGTTTCCGGTCGCGGGCGACCGCAGCTTTTCGTCGCTGGTGCTGCCTGCGCTGTCTTTGGGACTGGCGCAGGGCGCAGTGGTCGCACAGGTATTGCGACGCGGGCTGGAAGACGCGCTCGATGAACCTTTTGCGCTGACGCTTCGCGCCTGGGGCGTTGACAACCTCACCGCTTCGCCTGCGTCACGCCTTGCGCCATGCGGCCCTACCGGCGGTGACCCTGACCGGCTGGCTGATAGGCGGCCTTTTGAGCGGCGCGGTGATAACCGAACAGGTATTTGGTCGTCCGGGCCTCGGGAAGATTACCGTCGATGCGGTACTCGGCAAGGATTTACCGGTGGTGCTGGCGGTGGCCATCTTCTCGGCCTTTGTCTATGTGGTGATGAGTACGCTGGTCGACATTCTTTATCTGCTGATCGACCCGCGTCTTCGCGGTGGCGATGACCTCACGGAGACCCCGTCATGAGTCAGATTCTTTCCGGCCAGGTGCCAAAACGTCATTACTCCGTGGGTTACGGCCTGGCGGTATTCTTCCTGTTTCTGGTGCTGCTTGCCGTGTTGCTGCCCGCCTATCTCAGTCATTACGACCCGCTGAATGCCGACCCGTTGAACGCCATGCTGCCGTCCTCGTGGCAGCACTGGCTTGGCACAGACCAGCTGGGTCGCGATGTATTGACGCGTATTATCTACGGCAGCCGCTATTCGCTGCTGATAAGTCTGGCGTCGATGGCCGTCGCCGTGAGCATCGGCAGTATGCTGGGTCTGCTGGCGGGATTGGCCAAAGGCCCGCTGGACGAATTTATCAGCCGTGCGGTGGATGTCATTTCCGCCTTCCCTGACCTGCTGCTGGCGCTGATGCTGATTGCTTTCACAGGCCCCGGCACCACCAACCTGATATTTGCTCTCGGCGTGGCCTCCATTCCCCGCTTTACACGCGTCGTCAGGGCGCAAACCTTTCTGGTGATGTCTTCCGGCTACGTTGAACAGGCTAAAACCTTTGGATTAACGCGCAGAGTGCTTATCTGGCGTCACGTCCTGCCGCATGCCGTGGCGCATGTGCCTGCTCTGGCAACGCTGGGCTTAGGCACCGCCATCATCGGGACGGCGGGGTTGAGTTTTCTCGGCATGGGACCGCAACCGCCTACCGCAGAATGGGGGTTGATGCTGGCCGAGGGGCGCAATTACCTGCGCAATGCGTGGTGGATTGCCGTCTGGCCGGGTGTCGCCATTACCTTGACCGTTATCTCTGTCAACACGCTTGGTCGCTACTGGCAGGCCGCTTTTGAAGGAAAACAGCCATGACTCAGGCTTTATTTATCGATATTCAAAATCTGACGGTCCGCTTTGGCGACAAAACCGTTGTTCGCGGGATTAACGTGCAGTTGAAACACGGCGAGTCGCTGGCCTTTGTGGGCGAGTCCGGCTCGGGTAAAACGGTGACCGCCCGAAGCCTGATAGGGTTGCAGGATGTAAAAGCTCGGATAACCGCAGACCGCTTTCTGATAAACGGCGAAGATATGCTGAACGCCAGCCAGCGGCGCTGGCGAAAAATTCGCGGTCGGCAGATTGGTTATGTGCTGCAAGACGCGCTGGTATCGCTGGACCCGTTGAGAAAAGTCGGTCAACAACTCAAGGATGCGCTGCGGGCCAGCCAAACGCGAAACCCTGATTCGCTGCACAACCAGTCGATTGCGCTGTTAAACGCCGTGGGTTTCCCCGATGCCGAGACGCGACTTGCAGCCTATCCGCATCAGCTTTCGGGCGGCTTGCGCCAGCGGGCGCTTATCGCCACGGCACTGGCCGGCAAACCTCAGTTGCTCATTGCCGACGAGCCCACGACCGCGCTCGACATGACGGTGCAGAAACAAATTCTCGACCTGCTGCAAAAACGCCGCGACGGCGGGCAAAGTCTGTTACTCATCAGCCATGACCTCTCGGTTGTCGGCAAGCTCGCCGACCGGGTATTGGTGATGAGAAACGGCGAAGTGGTCGAAGAAGGTCAGGGAGAGCAACTGCTGCGTGCGCCACGCCACCCTTATACCCAACAGTTGCTGGCCGCCGTGCCCAGCCCCGCCACGCGCGGACTTCGGCTTTCCGGCGAGCGTGGTCTGGCTCTGCCTGCCAAGCAGATAGCCGAAGGCCAGCCGCTGCTGGAGGTCAACGGGCTTCATAAGCATTACGCCAAAAAATCCGTCGTCAACAATGTCAGTTTCTCTCTCGCCGTAGGGGAAACGCTGGGCATTGTCGGTGAGTCAGGTTCTGGTAAAACCACGGTAGCGCGAATGGTGATGGGACTTGTCGAACCAAGCAGCGGCCACATCGACATTCAGGGTGAGCGCTGGAGCCAGGTGGCCGAGTCCGAACGCCGCCTGCGAAGGCGTGGTATTCAGCTGATAGCGCAGGACCCGTTGAGTTCATTTGACCCGCGCTATAACGTGGAGAAAATCATTGGCGAAAGTCTGGACAGCGTCGGCATTTATGGCGACGCGCGTCTGCAGCGCATTCGCCAGTTACTCGACGAAGTTCAGCTCGGCGACAGTTTTCTGAAACGTTTTCCGCGCGAACTGTCGGGAGGTCAGCGACAGCGTATCGCGATTGCCCGCGCCTTTGCGCCCAATCCGGCGCTGCTGATTGCCGATGAACCGGTCAGCGCGCTTGACGTATCCGTGCAGGCGCAGGTGCTGGATCTGCTCGCCGAGATGCAGGCGGAACACCGCACGGCGCTGCTGTTTATCTCTCACGACCTTGGCGTGGTGCATCATCTTGCCGACCGCGTCGTGGTGATGAAAGACGGCGCAGTCGTGGAACAGGGCCAGGTCGATACGGTTTTCCATCGCCCTGCACATCCGTGGACGCGCAAGCTTATCGACTCACTGCCCACGTTTTGACATTCACCCGCCCCTGAATGCGGGGGCTTTACAATTTTATTCGCACTCGGTAACATCCCCGACCAGACATCAGGGCCTAGCCCTTTTGCGTAAGCGTTAACGTTAACCAACGCACCATCGGCAGGCTGATTCTGCCCTTTGTGCGGTGATCTCATGATTCAACCCTCTTCGCGTTCTTCTCTGTTCTCAAGCTCCGGTTACTTTCTGTTTATTGTGCTTATCACCGCCGCAAACCTGCGTTCACCCATCACTTCTACCGGACCTGTGCTCGAGAATATCCGCGCTACCTTTCATCTGAGCGCCTCGGCGGCCGGATTGTTCAACTTTATTCCGTTGATGCTGTTTGCGGTCATCGCACCCTGTGCGTCATGGCTTGGCAATCGCATCGGGCTGGAAAAAAGCCTGTGGGGCGCGGTATGCCTGATTGCCGTAGGTTCTCTCTTGCGTATTCTGCCATTTGAAAGCGGGCTGTGGCTCGGCACCTTTATTCTCAGCACCGGCATCGCCGCCGCCAATGTGCTGTTACCGCCTTTGATTAAGCGTGATTTCAAACAGCACACCGCCAAATACATTGGTCTTTATGCTTCAACGATGGCGATCACGGCCAGTGTGGCGTCGGGTATTGCGGTGCCGCTGGCAACAATGGGCGGTATCGGCTGGCCGCTGTCGGTCGGCGTCTGGACTCTTCCAGCCGTTATCGCTGCACTGGTCTGGCTGCCGCTGGTGATGCACGCGGGCAAGTCGGCCGTGCCTTCTACCGCGATTGGCGGTGCGGGTCGGGCTACCCCGTTGAGATCGCCGTGGCGCGCCGCGCTTGGATGGCAGGTTTCGCTGTTTATGGCGCTGCAATCGATGGTGTTTTATACCCTGATTGACTGGTTCACGCCGTTTGCGCAGAGCCATGGCTTTAGTCAATCTACCGCGGGCTGGATGCTGTTTGTCTATCAGGCGGTCGCGATTGTTGCCAACCTGATGTGTATGTCGGCGCTGAAAAGATTGCGGGATCAACGGATGATCGGGTTTTGCGCGTCGCTTTCAATCAGTGTGGGTCTGGCAGGCTTGCTGTTTGCCCCTGCGCTGGCGCTGCTGTGGTTAACCATTGCCGGACTGGGCGCGGGCGCATCGATGGTTATCTGCCTGTCGCTATTTAACCTTCGCGCCGTGGATCACCGGCAGGCCGCGCAGCTCTCGGGAATGGCACAGTGCGTAGGCTATGGGATTGCCGCATTGGGGCCGCTGGTCTTTGGCATTATCCACCAGCACAGCGGCAACTGGACGTTACCGCTTGCCATATTGCTGGGTTGTAACCTCTTGCAACTCATCCTCGCGCCGCTGGCGGGCCGTGCGCGGCAGATTGGATAAACAGAAAGGTTAACGGGTTTCGAGTTTCTGTTTACCTGTGGGTGGCGGAAAGGCCTTGTCGATGGCCGAGAGATCCTCGTTATCCAGCCAGATGGACAGCGCCACGGCGTTGTCTCTGACATGCGCGGCGGTACCGGACTCCGGAATAGCGAGAGTGCGGCCATTGCGGATAGTCCAGGCCAGTAACAGGGCGGCGGGCGTTGCCTGATGTTTTTCTGCAAGCTTCAGGATAACCGGGTGATGCGCCAGGTCGGCACCTTTGCCGCCCAGCGGCGAGTAAGCCATCAGTGGAATATTGTGCTGCTGACTCCAGGGAATCAGGTCGAATTCCACGCCACGACTGCCAACGTTATAAAACACCTGATTGGTGGCGCAGCGATCGCCCTGCTCGACTTTCAGCAGACTTTCCATCGCCTGCGTATCGAAATTGGACACGCCCCACGCCCTGATTTTGCCCTCGGCCTTTAACTTCTCAAAGCCGTGTACCATCTCGCCGAGGAAACTTCCAAAACGCCAGTGCAGCAAATAGAGGTCAAGACGGTCAGTCTTGAGGCGTCTCAAGGTGTTCTCGCAACTGCGCGCCATCAACAGCCGATTGGCGTTCCACGGATAAATTTTCGAAACCAGAAATACGTCATCGCGAATGTCTTCGATAGCTTTGCCTATCAATGTTTCGGAACGGCCCCGACCGTACATTTCGGCGGTATCGATAACGTTCATTCCCAGAGAAACGCCCGTGCGCAGCGCCTCTATCTCCTCGCGATCGGTGCGTTTGCCTTGTCCCAAATGCCAACTCCCCATTCCCAGAGGCGAAAGCGAATTCCCGTCGAGTTGTATTGACGACATTATGTGTTTCCTTATATAAGCATTAAATAAAGTGTAGTCGCCACTTCGGGAAAGACATAATAAGGCGCTGAACCTTTAAAATTCAAATTTAGAATGGACACTGACAGATAAAACAGCAGGCGATTAAGCCACTTATACTCTGCCCATTATTTATCCAAGATATTGACGATAATCTTGTACATCGTCGGCTACAATGAAGTGGCGGCATAATGAATGCATAATAACCGCGTTAATTAACCACTCTCACCATTCCATTGTATGGAACGAGAAGGAAGTACCCTATGGCTGTACAATATAGCTTTTCATTTGCAGATTACCTTCAGGCTTTTGCCGTGATGAGTTCTGGATTGGCAATAAGCTCTGCATTTATGACCGTATTAACGATGTCTACGGCATTTCAAACTCGATGGAAAGACCACCATGAGGGCTTGCAGATAATTTCAACCCTGGTATTGAGTTTATTAATCGCTCTGCCCTTTGCGGCGATGCTTCCGGCATTTTTCTTTACTCTCATACTAGGCTTGTTATGTTTTGGTTTTAGCAAAATCTTGCCAAATTTCAGCGTCTCTGGCGTCTGTATTCTTGTTCAGTCACCCCTTTTAATCCTCTCGGGCCTAATGTGGTACGCTAATTTTTTGAGTCGTTCATCATTGCTCGGCACACATTTCTCACCCGTATTTTTGCTCCCGCCAATCATTTGTGCAGAAGCACTGCTGGCTTATTTTCTCGGTATAGGCACCTACAGCCTGCTTATCAGAAAAATATGGACACAACCCTATAATGCCTATCAATGCAAAAATCCGGTTAATAACCTCTTCGTTTCAGTCCATGTTCCTTGCCATGCCGACCCCCGGCACTGGTCATTGAAACACTGGAAGCATTAGCGCGACTTGATTATAAAAATTACGAAGTTATTGTCTGCGATAATAATACGTCCGATCCGGCACTGTGGAAACCGGTAGAAATCCGCTGCCGTCAATTAAATATTCTCTTGAAGGCGGAATGTTTCCGCTTTTTTCATATTGAAAACATGACAGGCGCCAAAGCGGGCGCATTAAACTTTTGTCTCGATAAAGTCGATGCGCGTACCACGCTGATTGCCGTTGTCGATGCCGATTATATTGCAGAAACGGATTTTCTCTCGACGCTCACCCCGTGGTTTGGGGATCCCGAAATAGTTTTTGTGCAAACTTCCCATGATTACCATGATAAGCACAGCAGCTACTATCACCAACTTTGCCATTGGGAATACATGGTGGCTTCCAAGTATTTGCTGGTGGGCACCAATGAACTTGATTCCGCTTACACCATTGGAACTATGTGCCTATTTAGACTGGCTGCGGTTAAAGAAGCCGGAGGCTGGGCTGAATGGTGCCTGACCGAAGATTCGGAAATCGCCGTTCGCCTGCGGGCCGGAGGCGGTAAAGGCCGTTTTTTTAGCGATACTTTCGGTCGCGGCACCATTCCGGAATCTTTCGGCAGCCTGAAACAGCAGCGCTTTCGCTGGACGGCAGGCCCCGTTCAACAACTCTTTGCCCACTGGCGTCTTTTTTGCCGGTGTGTCTGGGCGGCGCTGCTTCGCTCTCAAGCTGGTCTAAAACCATGGAAGTGTTACGCAGTCTGCAAATGTTTTTTGGTATCATCCTGCTCGTTTTCGTTATTGCAGTATCCTTCACGGCATTGCTCGACCCACCGACAAGCCATAATATTGAAGACCCCGCCCTCCCTGTAACAGGCCTGTTCATCTTTTTCTCTTTCTCCATCAATGCTCTGGTCCTTATCGCGATGGGTTATCGTATGACGGGCTGTCCATCCCCTCTGCTCATTTTCATGAGTTACTGGATAGGGCGAGCCTTGACCTTTACCTGTATGCTGGCAACGATTGCCGCTTTCACGACAATTACCCTCAAATGGAAAAGAACCCCTAAATTTTTTGCGCAGTCCAGTGTCTTTCAAGCTCTGGCGAATACCCTTCCCGAATTATTTTTGGCGTTTCTCTTTATCGCCCTGTTTATCACGACGCTTTTACATTCGAAAGAGACAGGTTTATTTTCTACCTTGATTGTTTGTGGTGTGCTATTGCGGTTTATATTATCTTTTATTGCCGCTCCATTCGTGGCCGTGCTTAGCTATGTCGGCGCTAAAAAATAACCCCCCTGCAATACGCTTAATTCACCGGAGACATAGAAATATTGCGAAGATGGACTATTTTTAAAGAGGTTCGTGTGAAAGTTTAATTGATATATTGGCTAACTCTATCTAGTCAACCTCCTCACGTAGATCATTTCGCTTAAGGAAAGTTAATATGAGAGCACTTACCTATCATGGTGCGCATAAAGTCAGTGTAGACAATATGCCTGACCCGATTATTGAAGCGAGCGACGATATTATTCTCAAAGTGACGGCAACCGCCATTTGCGGATCGGATTTACATCTTTATCGCGGAAAAATTCCGGGCACTGAACATGGCGATATTTTTGGTCATGAGTTTATGGGTGAAGTTGTGGAAACTGGTGCAGGCGTTACGGCCGTGCAAAAAGGCGATCGCGTCGTCATTCCTTTTGTAATTGCCTGCGGGGAATGTTTCTTTTGCCATATGAGTCAATACGCCGCCTGTGAAACCACCAATCCCGGAAAAGGCGCCGCGCTAAACCGTAAAACCATCACGCCACCCGCTGCACTCTTTGGTTACAGTCATCTATACGGCGGCGTGCCGGGCGGACAGGCCGAATATGTCCGGGTGCCGAAAGCCAATACCGGTCCCTTTAAAGTGCCGGATATTCTGCCCGACGAAAAGGTGCTGTTCCTTTCCGACATTCTACCTACCGCGTGGCAAGCCGTTAAAAATGCCGAGATTAAACAGGGTTCGAGCCTGGCGATTTTTGGCGCAGGCCCCGTCGGTTTGCTTACTGCCGCCTGCGCCCGTTACCTCGGTGCCGACAAGATTTTCATGATTGACCATCATCCCTACCGCCTGAACTTCGCCCAGCAGCGCTATGGCGTAATCCCGATTAACTTTGACGAAAATGACGATCCGGCAGCCTATATCATTGAACATACTGCCAATCATCGCGGGGTGGATGCCGTTATCGACGCCATCGGCTTTGAAGCCAAAGGCAGCATGACGGAAACGATTTTAACCAATCTGAAACTGGAAGGCAGCAGCGGCAAGGCGTTGCGTCAATGCATTGCCGCCGTGAGACGAGGCGGCATTGTCAGCGTACCGGGGTTTACGCAGGCTTTATTCACGGCTTCCTGGTTCGGCGATGCCTTTGATAAAGGTTTGACCTTCAAGATGGGTCAGACTCACGTGCATAAATTCCTGCCCGAATTACTGGAATTAATCGAGCAAGGCCAACTTAAACCTGAAGAAATTGTCACCCACACCATGCCGTTGGAAGAGGCGGCAAAAGGCTATGAGATATTTGAAAAACGTCGGGAGGATTGCAGGAAGATAATTCTGGTACCGGGAATGGCTCCGGCATCGGGAGCCATTTAATTGCCGAGCCTGTCAGGTGGGCGCTTTATCGCCGGATTCGGGCGCATTGTGAGGATCATCTTTTTCGGTATCGGGCTGAGGATTATCTTTAGCCCGTTTTAAATCCTCTTCGTCTTTATCAAACTCTTTATGTTTACTCATAAGGGCTCCTTACTGGTTCATATTTATTGACGTCGTTGCAGTCAAGGCTGAAATAAACCCGCCATTGGCGGGTTTAAGGCGCTCGTAAATTAAACGAGCATAACGCAATAGGTATTAAGCGAATCAGCGTTTGCTTTCTTGATCCGGATTATCAAGACGTGCCAGATATTCTTTTGTCACGGCAGGGCTATGCTCGGCGAGCCAGGCCGCCATCGCTTCTTCCTGTTTTTTGATTTGCAGGAAGATTTTGGCGCCTTCCAAATCGCCAACGGCTTCCGCTGCGGCAATAAGATTCGTGTAGGAGGCAATTTCGAGATGTTCGAAAACGTAGCCGCTTATGCTGCCTTTAATGACTTCGTCGCTCGCGAACATCCCGCCAAATGCCTGACCGGCCGCCGCCACTTTCCCTGCGACATCCTTGAAGGTTGAACTGGAGGTATCGAGTCTGTCGAGCACGGATTTTACGAGACGCTGCTGATCCTGCGTTTCGGTAATATGGCGGGTTATTCCTTCCTGCAGCACGGGATAGTGCTCAAGACGGTCGGCCATTTTTTTGAGCATGGCTTCTGCCTGTTCTTCCATGGCATGAGCATCGCGTACCCAGTCGATATAATCTTCATAAGCTTTTGAGTGACTCATAGTCGTTCCCTCTTGGTCGGTATTGATGTAATAACCTGAATGTGTCATGACAAAAAAGCATTCTGCCCAATAATTACTTCTGAGATTCTGCGATTGCCGTCAGTTTTTCGTCGGTATTTTTTCTTCCTGCAGGGTTTCAAGTAAAAGCGTGGCCGCTTCGGTATAACCCAGTTTTTTAGCCAGCGCGGCTAAGGTTCCGTAAGTGGCTATTTCATAATGTTCGACTTTTGCGCCGCCCCAATTAGCCCCGCATCAAGCACTTCACCCTTTTCAACCGAGTCGATAAGCTCTTGCGCCTCTTCCACCAGCCCTTCCATGGCATGACATTTCATGCGCTTGATGCGCAGTTCGTCGGAAGATTCGACCACTTTGTCCAGCCTTTCAAGCTGGCCCTGAGTCTCTTCAAGGTGCAATTTAAAGGCCTCGACCAGTTTGGGATCGGTTGCCGCTCTCGCCATTTTGGGCAGCGCCTTGGTAATTTGTCGTTCGGCACTGTATACATCAGATAAGTCGTGAATAAATAACTCTTTTAATGTAGAAATGGCCATGACGTTCTCCTAAATAAGATGCTCAATAGTGACTAGCAACAGGTAAAATAATAGTTCATGATTATTACCCGCCGGGGGTTTCGGATTTATCTTAACCACAATTTAAATATTTGATTAAATTATTCTTGATAAGTCTGGCTATTTATTTTGTTTAGGGGATCTTAAATTTTTACCGAATTAATTCACCAAAACGCGATATTTCAAGGGACTGATGAGGGAAATATTTACAGGGCATCGATGACCGCACAGGAAAACAGGATCTACGCCTGTCATTTTTTAAAATCACATAATTGAACGCTTTATCGTTATTAATCATGCGAGAAGCATTAAACGCCGGAAACTGTCGAATAAGCTTGTATAAAATTGCTACGTCAGTCACCCTGAACGCGGCTGGAACCTGCATGACTTTCTGCTCTGAAATTCATCCCGTCAGGCCCGGCGCGTCAATTCGTGGAATTCGCTTAATCGCCTTCGCGCGTTACGAGGCGATTTCAGACAAAATGTATCGGGCACACTCATGCCTGCCCTTATCTCTACTACTTTCCCTGCTAAACTAGACCTATCTGGCTAATTTTTGACCTAGCCGCCCCGTGAGGCCAGCCTCTATCGGCTTCATCTATTCTTTGCTGTGCGTACACAGACCTTTTTTCGTTCTCACTCATGCGTACGCACGAGGAAACATATACGTGAAAATGGCTTTCGTTCCATGGATCAAGAATCGAAGGGATCTCCACGCCTCACAGGGAATAGCGTCGAGTAGTGATGATGACGAACGCGAAATCATGCCCATTGCGGCCGAGATTTTCTCCGCCGACCAAATGGAGCGCTTCGGCGAAAAGCTGGCGCAATCCCACAAGCTCTCCCCCAAAAAGGCCCCTTATTACCTGCTTAACCGGCTGACTGACAGTGAAAAAATTCTGTCGGATAACTGCAATATCCTCTCGGCGGGCGGGGAAAAAGTATCGCGCCCGCCGGAGAATGGCTGCTCGACAACTTTTATCTTATCGAAGAACACATCAGGCTGGTGCGCCAACTGCTGCCTAAAAATTTCGGTAAAGGCCTGCCTACGCTCGTGAGTCCGCAAAGTTGTCCGCGCATCTATGATATCGCCACCGAGGCCATTGCGCACAGCGACGGTCATTGGGATGAAACCACACTCACCCGTTTTATCGCCTCGTATCAGAAAGTGACGCCGTTAAAGCTGGGGGAACTCTGGGCGTTTCCGGGCATGTTGCGTCTGGCCTTGATTGAAAACCTGCGCCGTATCAGCATAGAAGTCACCAAGGCGCAGCAGGAGCGTAATCTGGCCGAATTCTGGGCCAATAAAATTCAGGATAGCGCAGAATACCGGCCCGCCGAGCTTATCATCGTGATTGCCGATATGGCGCGGACCAATCCCCCGCGCACCAGCGCTTTCGTCGCCGAACTGGTGCGTCGACTGCAAGGTCACGGCTCTATGCTGGCGCTGCCCCTTACCTGGATAGAACAGCGGTTGGCCGATGTGGGCCTGACCTCGGCCGAAATGATCAATCGTTACAACCAGCAGTTGGCGTTAAGCCAGCTTTCGGTGAGCAACAGCATCGCCGGTCTGAGAAAACTGAATGAGATGAACTGGGCCGATTTCGCGGAAAGCGTCAGCGTGGTCGAGAAGATTCTGCGTCAGGACCCGGCCGAAATCTACGCCGCCATGTCTTTTGCCACCCGCGACAACTACCGCCATGTCATCGAAAAGCTGGCCCGCCATTGTGCCTTCAACGAGCAGGAAATCGCCCGCCGCGTGATTGCATTGAGTCAGGTGGCCCAACCCGGTAGTCAGCAGCATCACGTGGGCTACTATCTGGTCGATAATGGCCGCAGCGGCCTCGAAAGTACGCTCAACATTCGCTACACCAAAATGAACTACTTCCGTCATCAGATGAATAAAACGCCGCTGCTTTCATGGCTCGGCAGTCTGAGTCTGCTGATAACGGCCCTGACCGCCAATCTGCTGTTTGAAACCCGGCAAAGCGGCATGGGCTGGACCTTATGGCTCCTGCTTGTACCGATTGTATTGATGTGCAGCCAGTTCACGATGGACATGCTCAGTGAGATGGCGACACGCAGCCGAACGCCGCGCTCTCTGCCCAGAATGGATTTTTCCCAGCATATTCCCGAAGAGTGCGGCACCCTGGTCGCCATTCCCTGCCTACTTAGCAGCCGTCAGGGAATCGACCGCTTGATCAACTCCCTTGAAGTCTGCTATCTCGGCAATACCTCGCCCAATCTCTATTTTTCTTTGGTGGCCGATTTTCTCGATAGCGACAGTGCGGCGAGTCCGGGCAACGACCTGCTGCTCGCCTATGCCAGCAGCAAAATCGGCCAGTTAAACCGCCGCTATGACCAGACCGGCGAATCTTCCGTCGCACGCTTTAGCCTGCTACATCGTGAAAGTCTGTTCAACACGGCCGAAGGTGTCTGGATGGGTCAGGAGCGTAAAAGAGGCAAGCTGGCCGCCTTGAACCGCTGGCTACGTGGTGCCGAGGGCGTATTCACCACCTGCATAGGTGCTTCGCAGCAACAGCTTTCGCGCGTGAAATACGTGATAACCCTCGACAGCGATACCCTGCTGCCGCGCGATCACGCCCATCAGATGATTGCGACCATGGCCCATCCGCTGAACCGGCCGTTTTACGATGCCGCCCAGCACCGTGTCGTGAAAGGCTACGGCATTCTGCAACCACGGCTCGCCGAAGAGATCCCGCGTTACGGACAAAGCCGCTATGCGGCGGTCAGCAGCAGTCTGCCGGGTATCGATCCTTACTCGTCCATGTCGTCGGATATCTATCAGGATCTCTTCGGGGAAGGCTCCTTCGTCGGCAAGGGAATTTACGACGTGGATATGTTCACGCTCGCCAACGAAAATACCTGTCCCGAAAATCTGGTGCTGAGTCATGACCTGCTTGAAGGCTGTTACGCCCGTTCCGGCGTGTTAAGCGATGTTGTGCTGTATGAACAGTATCCGGCCAGTTATCTGGTCGATGTTGCCCGCCGAAGCCGCTGGATACGCGGTGACTGGCAGTTACTGAACTGGCTGCGTCTGCGGGTTCGGCAGGCAGACGGCACCTTCTGCGCCAATCCGCTCAGCATGCTGTCGCGCTGGAAACTGCTCGACAACCTGCGCCGCAGTCTGGTTGCGCCATCTCTGCTGATTATTTTGTTCAGCGCACTGTTGCTGGTGCCGAATCCCATGTACTGGCTAAAATTCGTGACGGCGTTGCTGCTGTTCCCGAGTTTGATGGCGCTGGGTTTTAATCTCATCAACAAGGGCGCGCACATCCATCTCATGCCGCATTTCATGTCCGTGATGTGCGGGATTTTATCGCGGCTGTCGCGCATCGGGTTGTACCTCGCCACCTTGCCCCACGAAAGCGGCTACACCCTGAAGGCCATTTTCGTGACCCTGTGGCGGTTGAACGTCAGCCATCGCCACTTGCAGGAGTGGACCAGCAGCAGCGAAACCTGTAAACCCTACTTTTCGCTGTCGATAGCCAATCTTTATGGCGTGATGTGGGTCAACCCGCTGGCGGGATTACTGCTTATCCTGCTCACGCTCGAGCATAATCCGGCCTTTATGCCCCTCGCGCTGCCGTTGGGACTGGTATGGATCCTGGCACCGGTGCTGGTCGGCTGGATGAGCCGCACGCCCGAACAACCTGTTGCCACCGTCTATCGCACGCAGCGGGTTTTCCTGCGCCGGATCAGCCGTGAAACCTGGTCCTACTTCTCTGCCTTCGTCAATCCGCAGGAGAACTGGCTGCCGCCCGACAACTATCAGGAAGTGCCCGAACCCAAAGTGGCGCACCGTACTTCTCCCACAAACATCGGGCTGTCGCTGCTCGCCAACCTTACGGCCATGGATTTCGGTTATCTGTCGCAGGGCGCATTACTGACGCGCACGGGCAATACGCTGGATACGCTGGACAAACTCGAGCACTATCGCGGCCATCTTTATAACTGGTATGACACCCGCTCGCTGGCGCCTCTCAATCCGCGCTACATCTCCAGTGTCGACAGCGGCAATCTGGCCGGACACTTGCTGGTGCTGGGCACGGGGATCACGCATCTGCGCAATCGACCGGCGCTCGATGTTACGCAAATGCTGGCGGGCCTTGAAGACACCCTGCTGCTGACCGAAAGCGAAGCGACTCCCGCCATGCGAGCCGGTTTAGGCAAACTGCGCCATGTCTGGCAGCAGGCGACGGCTTCACCGGTCAATCTGGTTATCGGTCTGCTCAAAGAGATGCAGCGCCAATGTGAAGAATTACTGCAACACAGCAATATCAACGGTCATTGGCTCAGCGAATTATCGGCGCAGCTCGCGGACTTCATTCAGGAGTGGTCATTACTGTTTGACTGGATGATTGAAGCGCCCGTCAACGGTAAAATGCCGTCCCTGTTGCTGATTTCACAAATGGCGATCGCCGAGCAGGAAAAGGGAAATTCGGTGCTTGAGGCCCACAAGCTGGCGCTGGCGGCCAATATCGCCCATCAGCGACTGGCGCTTATCAACGAACTCGATCTGCGCCTGCGCGATCACGCGCGCATGGATTTTAAATTCCTCTACAACAAAGAAACACAACTGCTCAGCGTCGGCTATAACTGCGAAAACAACAAGCTGGACAGCGGCAGTTATGACCTTCTGCCGTCTGAAATTCGCCTCACCAGCTATCTGGCTATCGCCACCAACCAGTTGCCGCAGAAAAGCTGGTTTGCGTTGGGCCGCCTGTTTACGCTGGTCGACAAAGCGCCGTCGCTGATGTCATGGAGCGGCTCGATGTTCGAATACCTGATGCCGCAACTGGTGATGCCGGTTTACCCTAATTCGCTGCTCGCGCAGATGAGCCGTGCCGCGGTGAATCGCCAGATTGCCTGGGGCAAGGAAAACGGCGTGCCGTGGGGGATTTCAGAGTCGGCCTACGCCGCCTTCGACCCGAGTCAAAACTACCAGTATCGCGCCTTCGGGGTGCCGGGGCTGGGTCTGAAGCGCGGCCTTGGCGAAGACATGGTCATCGCTCCTTATGCTTCCTTGATGGCGCTGGTGGTAGAACCTCAGGAAGCCTGCGACAACCTGCAACGACTCGACACGCTCGGCGCACGCGGCAAATACGGCTTTTACGAGGCGCTCGACTATTCGCGTTCACGGCTCAACCACGGTGAAATCTTCTCGCTGGTTCGCACCTATATGGCCCACCATCAGGGCATGAGTTTTCTGGCGCTGTCGCATACGCTGTTGAATGCGCCAATGGTCGAACGCTTCGTGGCCAATCCCTGGTTGCAGTCGGCCCTGCCGCTGTTGCAGGAAAGAGTGCCCGACACGCCGACCATGTACAGCCCGCGTCGGCAGTTCGACACCGTGGATGCCCTGCAACCTGTCAGCGCGTCCTATCGCCATTTCACCCGGGTCGACAGCCCCACGCCGGAAGTGCAGCTGCTTTCCAATAATCAGTATCACCTGATGGTCACGCAGGCCGGCGGCGGGTACAGCACCTGGCGCGACATTGCCCTGACCCGCTGGCGCGCAGACGGCACACGAGACAACTTCGGCACCTTCTGTTATATCGCCGATCCGCAAACCGGCGAATTCTTTACCAACACCTGGCAACCGGCCGGGATCCCGCTCGACCATAAAACGGCGCATTATGAAGCCGTCTTTACCGATGCCGCCGCCGAGTTCACCCGCGTGGAAGGCTCTCTGACGGTTCAGACCAAAATTGTGGTTTCGCCCGAAGACGATGTCGAAATCCGCCGTCTGACCCTGATACACAAAGGCCGTCAGCCCCGCATTCTGGAACTCACCACCTACACCGAAGTGGTGCTCGCGCCACTGGCCAACGATCTGGCGCATCGCGCGTTCAGCAATCTGTTCGTACAAACCGAATTAGTGGCCGACCGCGAGGGCATTCTCTGTCATCGTCGTCCGCGCGAAGAAAACGAAGCCTGCCCGTGGCTGTTCCACACCACGGCCATTCACGGTGAAACGGACAGACGCACCTCATTTGCCACCGATCGCGCAGCCTTTATCGGACGCGGCCGTACCTCCGCTTCGCCACAGGCCATGCATCGGACAGGCGCACTCGATAACAGCGCAGGTCCGGTGCTTGATCCCATCTTGTCTATCCGCCATCAAATCGAGCTGAAACCCGGCGTCCCGCTGATTATCGACCTTATCTACGGTATCGGCGAAACGCGCTCCCAGAGTCTCGGCATGATGGAAAAGTACCGCGACCACAACATCGCCGACCGCGTCTTTGCCTTTGCCCGCTCGCACAGTCAGGTGACACTGCGCCAAATCAACGCCAACGAAGAACAGGCCAATCTTTATAATCAGCTCGCGGGTTCGGTTATTTTTCCAAGCCCCGAAATGCGCCCCAACTCGCAGGTGCTCAGCCGCAATCGCCGTGGCCAGTCGGCGCTCTGGAGTCACTCCCTGTCCGGCGATATGCCGATCGTTCTGCTGGTGATTACCCGCAGCGAAAACATTTCGTTGGTTACCACCTTGATTCAGGCCCACAGCTACTGGCGGATGAAAGGACTGGCGGTGGATTTGGTGATTCTCAACGATTCCCACGAGGGCTATCAGCAGGACCTGCACAATCAAATCCTGAATCGCGTGGCCGCCGGGGCCGAGTCGAGCCTTATCGATAAAAATGGCGGAATTTACGTCAGAACCAGCGAGCATATTGCGCCGGAAGACTTGATTCTGTTTATGAGCGTGGCGGCCATTGTTATCGATGACCGCAACGGCGAGCTTATCGATCAGCTCAATAAAAAAGTCCAACCCGCGCAAAGCATTCAGGCCAAGCTGGTCACGTTCAGCAATCTGCCGCCCATGAACGTGCCGCCGCGTCTCTTCGACCATCAGCAGCTGAAATTCTACAACGATTTTGGCGGGTTCTCGCCCGATGGCCGCGAGTACCAGATTCGCCTCACGGCAGACAAAAACACCCCGGCGCCGTGGGCAAACGTAATTGCCAACGACAATTTCGGCAGCGTGATTTCGGAAAGCGGTCAGGCCTACACCTGGTTCGAAAATGCCCATGAATATCGTTTAACGCCCTGGGAGAACGATCCGGTCAGCGACGGCAGCGGAGAAGCCTTCTACCTGCGCGATGAAGAAAACGGCGAAGTCTGGTCTCCGACGCCGCTTCCCGTGCGCACGCAACATGAGTATCTCAGCCGTCACGGTTTCGGGTACAGCGTCTTCGAGCACCGTCATCTCGGCATTGACAGCGAACTGACCATGCTGGTGGCAGAACAGGCGCCGGTGAAACTGTTTATCCTGACGTTAAGCAACGTGTCGGGCCGCACCCGAAAACTCTCCGTCACGGGCTATGTGGAATGGGTCATGAGCGACCTGCGGGCGAAATCCGCCATGCATATCGCCACCCGCCCCGCGCAGGTCAACGGCGGCTGTGGCGTGCTTGCCACCAACCATTACAGCGACACGGAGGGCGAACGCACCGCCTTCTTTGCGGTCACCGGCGTGCATTGCTCAATCACAGGCGATCGCCGCGACTTCCTGGGTCGCAACGGCTCTCCTTCCGCCCCCGCCGCACTGCTGCTCGAAAGACTGGCCGACAGAACCAGGTTCAGGGCTTGACCCCTGCGCCGCCGTGCAGTCAGCCACCAAACTTATCGATGGCGACCAGCGCACCTTTATCTTTGTACTTGGCCTAGGCAACAGCGCATTCGAGGCAGAGCAGCTTATCCAGCAATTTATGCAGGAAGAGGCCGCGCGAAATGAACTGGATCGCGTCCATCGCCACTGGCATCGGCGTCTGGATAAAATTCAGGTCACCACGCCCGAGCCTGCGGTCAATCTGCTGGTCAACGGTTGGCTGGTGTATCAAACGCTGTCGAGCCGAATCATGGCGCGCAGCGGCTATTATCAGTCCGGCGGGGCCTTTGGTTTCAGGGACCAGCTTCAGGACACGCTGGCGCTGGCGCACGCCGCCCCCGAGCGGATGCGGGCGCAGATTTTGCTGTGTGCCGAGCATCAGTTTGTCGAGGGCGATGTGCAGCACTGGTGGCATCCGCCGTCCGGTAAAGGGGTGCGCACGCGCTGTTCCGACGACTATCTATGGCTGCCGCTGGCGCTGTGTCACTACATCGAGGTCACCCATGATACCGAGGTTGCCGACAAGCTGGTCGGCTACATCGAGACACGTCTACTGGCCGCGGATGAAGAGTCCTTTTATGGGTTACCGTTACCGAGTGCCTTGAGCGAAACGCTGTTCCTGCACTGTCTGCGCGCTATCAAGCGTGGTCTTGATTTCGGGGAGCACGGCCTGCCGCTGATGGGCAGCGGAGACTGGAACGACGGCATGAATCATGTCGGCATCAAAGGTAAAGGCGAAAGCGTCTGGCTCGGTTTCTTCCTGCTCAACGTGTTGCAGCGCTTTGCGCCGCTTGCCGAAAAACTGGGGCAGCACGAGGCCGCCACGCTCTGCCATGAGCAGGCCAAACGGCTCAAACAGAATCTTTATGACCACGCATGGGACGGCGAATGGTATCTGCGCGGCTTCTTCGACAGCGGAGAAACCCTTGGCTCGCACCGGAATCAGGAATGCCAGATAGACGCCATTGCGCAAAGCTGGTCGGTGCTGGCAGGCGCGGAGGATCCCGAGCGCAGCCGTCAGGCGATGCACGCCCTCGACCATCGACTGGTCGATGAAGAGGTCGGCATCATCAAACTCCTGACTCCGCCGTTTGATGATAACGGGCCAAATCCCGGTTACATTCGCGGCTATTTACCCGGCGTTCGGGAAAACGGCGGGCAATATACCCACGGGGCAATCTGGGCGGTGATGGCCTTCGCCGAAATGGGCGAAACCGAGCGTGCCTGGCAGCTCTTCGCGGCCATAAACCCTATCAACCACAGCCTTTCTGGCGATGCCGTTCATCGTTACAAGGTGGAACCCTATGTCATGACCGCCGATATCTACAGTGTGGAACCCCATGTAGGTCGGGGCGGCTGGAGCTGGTACACCGGATCGGCGGGCTGGGCTTATCGACTGCTCACCGAATCCCTGCTCGGCATAAAACGTCACGGCGAATTTATTTCTATCACGACTCGCCTGCCTGCCGACTGGCCGGAAATCAGCCTCACCTACCAGCAAGGCAGCAGCCAGTACCGCATTACCGTCAAACGCGCCGAAAACGGTCCGCAGGTCTTGCTGGACGGCGAACCGCTGGCCGACGCCTTGATTCCTGTCGAGGATGACGGAGAGGCGCATCAGGTCGAGGTATGGGTATAACGCAGGCCGATTAACCTCCAAGCCCGTGGGCCGCGCGTCCGGCCCACGGCAGCGGCAGCGCGGGCAGCGTTTCCCAGGCGTCGCCGAGCACAAATTCACCCCGCTCGACGGCGTTGTCCAGTTGAGCCAGTTTAAGCGCAATCCAGGCAAAGGTATCGGCATTGTTCAGTTTCAGCACCGCCATCACCAGCGGTGAGGTCACTTTTTTAATGTTGAGAGGCCACTCAAGCGGATACATTCTGGCAGTCTGAAGCCTGGCGTCTTCCGTTTTAAGAACTCTGTTACTTAACAGCGAGAACTCGTATTGCAGATCGGTGGCATAGAGATAATCGCCGGTCCCTGCTGCATCACTGAAATGCGAAATCTCATGCAACAGCGTTTTCTTCTGGCATTCGGCATTTCTGCCCAGTAATTGATTCGACAGTTGCAGGTGATGGTCTTTGTCGCAAGGACTGACAAAGGCGTTTACCTCGCACAGCGTTCCCTGATGGAAAAATATTAATGCGTCTGCGGGATCCTTTGTGATGAGATCAATAATATCCCTGCATCGTGTTAACGATATTTTTAGATAGCTCTTAATCAAGCTACGCTCTTTACTGCTCGATACGCCTAATCGGCCGAATAAAGACTGAATTGACGCGCTATATTTTTTATTCCCCAACACTTTTATGGCGCTTTCGACATCTTTCTTCAACGCGGAGAGTTGCAGAAGCATTAATTCGCTATAAAGTGCATTCAAGTCGTCCTCGACCAAGGTCGCGTTGTCTTTGAACAGGAAGGTTTTTAGCCATAAATCGTGATTTTTCAGTGCGGTATGATTTTTTATATAAAATTGATTAAACGGGATGGCTAACATAAAGCACGTGTTGGTATCGCTGTGCGCAATGTCGGTGGCGTCCAGGCCGTCCAGATTCTCTTCCATACCCGTTAAAAAACGGCGAAATACGCCCTCCGCTGTTTTTTTGATAATGTCTCTCGCCCCTTCCTTTACTCGCAACGTCGACATCTCATGAAGCCGCATAAGGTAATTTTGCTGATTATCCTGAATGTCGGGCGCAAGTTGATGAGGTAAACAGCGATTGATGGTCTGGGACAACAGACGCGCGCCATAAAAAAGGGTTACCGAGGCGGCAATGGCAATCAAGCCATATTGCCACACCTGCAAGGGGTGCGATTTATTAGTGGTTGTAGTAATCGAACGTTGAGTCGTTATCGACTCGGTAAAAGTATCGGCGATAAAGCTCGACATGACGGTGAGGCTATTATTGATGGTCTGGAGATGCGGAGAAATACGGGTGTCGGGACGAACGCCCTGCCACACGTGATTTACCGGACGCGCGGAATTCAGCCTCTGAATGACATTGTCCATAACTTTACTGGCCTCCTGAGCTTTTCTCCTCAACGCTAATCGCTGTGGAGAGTGAGGCCATAATTACTCCAGGAAGTCTGCTTTGCGCTACAACTTCCAGCTCATTTACCGGTTTAACAATCACCAGCTATCAATCTTGCAAACAGGTTCCCCTTACCGCAGCACGCGGGCGCGATAAGGGGTGAGCGTTAGTCTTTCAGTACCTGCGTCAGGATGTCGAGCGCCTGTTTGAACTGCGCGTCGGGAATGGTCAGCGGATACAGGAAACGAATGACGTTACCGTGAATGCCGCAGCTCAGCAGCATCAGACCGGCTTCCAGCGCCAGACGCTGATAGCGGCGCGTAATATCGGCGGAAGGTTTACCGGTTTGCGGGTCGTTAAACTCTACCGCAACCATGGATCCGCGCGCGCGGATATCGACAATCGCCGGGCAGGCCGCTTTCGCCTGCTGCAACACTTCCACCAGCTCGGCACCCAGTTTCTGTGCGCGTTCGCAAAGCTGCTCTTCCTCAATGATATCCAGCACCGCCAGCGACGACGCGACGGCCAGCGGACTGCCCGCGTAGGTGCCGCCCAATCCACCCGGCTCGGGCGCGTCCATAACCTCGGCACGACCGACTACGCCAGAAATAGGCAGACCGCCGCCGAGGCTCTTCGCCATAGTGATAAGGTCGGCCCTTGCGCTGCCGTAATACTCCATAGCAAACATCTTGCCGGTGCGCGCGAAGCCGCTCTGCACTTCGTCGGCTATCAGCAAAATACCGTGTTGATCGCACAGGGCGCGCAGACCTTCGACAAATTCCTGTGGCGCAATATTGAAACCGCCCTCGCCCTGAATCGGCTCAAAGACGATAGCCGCCACATCCTGCGGACTAATGTCGGCGCGGAACAGGTACTCGATACTCTCCAGCGCGGCTTCGACGCTCACGCCCTGCTGCGCGTTAGGATAGCGGGCATGGAACACGGAAGCCGGGAATGGCCCGAAGCCCTTTTTATACGGCAAGACTTTGCCGGTCAGCGCCATGGTCAACAGCGTGCGGCCGTGGAATGCGCCGGAGAACGTGATGACGCCAGAACGCCCCGTGGCCGAGCGAGCGATTTTCACCGCGTTTTCGACCGCTTCGGCCCCGGTGGTAAAGAAGGTGGTTTTCGCCGCGCCTTCAACCGGTGCCAGCGCGTTGATACGCTCGGCGAGTGTGATGTAACTGGCGTAGGGCACTACCTGATAGGCGGTATGCGTAAACAGCTCAAGCTGTGCCTTCACCGCTGCAACAACTTTCGGGTGGCGATGGCCGGTATTCAGCACGGCGATGCCTGCCGTAAAGTCGATAAATTCACGGCCCTGTTCATCCCACAGCGTGGCGTTCTCGGCCTTGCCCGCGTAGAAATCGTACATCACGGAAACACCACGCGGTGTGGCGGCTTTACGACGCTGTTCCAATTCGCTCTGATCCATTTTATAACCCCGACTCGCTAGTTTTATTAAGACACGCCTTGAATGAATGGGTGGAGTGACGGGTTAAAAATCTCGCGCATCACTCACTTCCTCTTGCTTTTTTATCGTTAAACCGGTCCTATAATCCAGAGCCAGTTCTGTTTATTTTGAGGTACCAATTGCGCACGCTACTTTCCGATCTGATTATGCATCGTATTGGCTCCGTCACCGGGAGCCCTCTCAACAAGCGGCTGTATCAGGCATTGCGGCAGGCGATTCTGGATGCCAGCATCTCGCCGAGCAGCCGCCTGCCCGCCTCGCGGGATCTCGCCAAAGAGCTGGGCATCTCGCGCAATACCGTGCTGGCCGCCTATGAACAGCTGCAAGCCGAGGGCTATATTCAGACACGTACCGGCAGTGGTACCTTCGTGAACGCCGATTTGCCGGAGGAAGGATTCAGCGCCGAGCAGGCTCGTCCGGTGACGCTGCCGGTGCGCAATCAGGTTCAGCTTTCAAAACGCGGTACGCAACTGCTGGGGCGCACCGGCGTCGCACCACACCAGTGGGGCGCCTTTATGCCCGGCGTGCCGGATGTGACCCGCTTCCCGCACGCCATCTGGCGCAAACTGCAAAACCGGCTTAATCGTAAACTGGACCCGCAATATCTCACCTATTCGCGCCACGGCGGATGTTCGCCCTTGCAGCACGCGCTAACCGATTACCTGCGAATTGCCCGCTCGGTCAACTGTTCCCCGGAACAGATACTGATTACGGCGGGTACGCACGAGGCGCTCGATCTGCTGGCAAAGGTGTTGTGTGATCTGGGTGACAGCGCCTGGATTGAAGAGCCGAGCTATTGGGGTATTCGCAATATTCTGTCGATTAACGGGATTGAGATGCGCGCCATTCCGGTCGATGAAAATGGTATGGATCCGCCCGATGTGCTCGACGACGAAACACCGCCGCGCCTGATTTGCGTCACGCCGTCGCACCAGTATCCACTCGGTTCGGTGATGAGTCTGGCACGGCGGCAGCGCCTCCTGTCACTCGCGGTGCAGCACGGCAGCTGGATTGTCGAAGACGACTATGACAGCGAATTCCGCTACTCCGGCAGCCCGATTCCTGCGTTGCAGGGCTTGCAGCCCGATGCGCCCGTCATTTATATCGGCACCTTCAGCAAGACGCTGTTTCCGGGAATGCGGACCAGCTACGTGGTGCTGCCGCGCAGTCTCGCAGCCAGACTCAAGATTGCCCATTCGGAGTTGTATCGCGGCGGCAACGGGTTGGCGCAACTCACGCTGGCGGAGTTTATTCGCGAAGGCCATTACGGCGCGCATATTCGCCGCATGCGACTTTCTTATGGTAAACGGCGAAATGCCCTGGCAAGGATGATTGAGCAGGAGCTGGGCAAAGATTTTCTCTGTGAATACAGCAGTGCCGGGCTGCATATGATTCTGGCGCTGCCGGATACGCTCGATGATGTTGCCCTGAGCGCCGAGCTTGAGCAAAAAGGCGTGCTGACACGCCCGCTTTCTGGTTATTTCATGCATAACAGCGCGCGCCGAGGGCTGATTCTCGGCTATGGCTGCGTCGAAATCCCGCAGATGGAGACGGCATTCACTACGCTTGTGGCCTGCCTCAAGGCGCGCGGCATCGTGCCTGCATAATGCGATAATGCCGCTCGCGCGCGGAGACTTTTTGCAGGAATCCCGCGCGCGAATGGCCATCATGCATGAAATATCGTCGCGCTAGCTGCGCGGACTGACATCGAACTTGAAATATTCTTTATTGAGTCTGGCAAAGGTGCCATCAGCTTTTATCTCGCCAATCGCTTTGTCGATTGCCGCCTTCAGCGGTTCGTCCCCTTTGCGCAAACCGAGTCCGGTGCCGTTGCCAAACAGCACTTTGTCATACACTTCCTTACCGTTTAGCTGAAAATTAGCGCCCTGCGGTTTGTCCAGAAATGACGCGGTGGCCGATGCAGCATCGTCGAGACTGGCATCGAGTCGACCCAGCGCCAAATCGGCATAGATTTCATCGGGAGAGCCATAAGACACGACCTCGACGCCCTTTGCGCGCCAATATTGATTGGCATAGGACTCAAACACCGATCCCTGCTGTACGCCGACGCGCTTGCCCTTGAGCGCCTCCGGTGTGGCGGAAAGCCCCGAATTTTTGGCGGTAACCAGATAAACCGGCGTGGTGAAAAGCGCTGAGGAGAAGGCTATAGACTTTTTGCGCTCCTCGTTGATTGAGAGTGAAGACAGGATGGCATCGAATTTTTTGGCTTTAAGCGCCGGGATAAGGCCGTCGAAACTGTTTTCGACGAAGACGCACTTTACCTGCATTTTCTGACAGATGGCTTTGCCGAGGTCAACGTCAAAGCCGACAATCTGCCCCTGTGGCGTTTTGGATTCAAAAGGGGGAAACGTCGGGTCGATACCCAGTTTCAGTTCGGCGGGAACCGGTGCCGCGAAAGCCTTGCAGCTTGCCATGACCATCAAAACCAACAGTGAAACTTTTTTCATCTCTTCTCCGTCGCGACCCATTTATCAGAATTGAATTTGCCATCGTTGCGGCCTCTTCAACATAGCCTGACGGCAGTCAGAGAGATAATAGGCTTAACTTATGATGCGCGAAGGCCAGAGGCATTTTTCTGTCTCTTCACGTCGCGATTGGCGAGGGTTTTGCGCACCAGATTGACCGTCAGCGCCAGCAGGAACAAGGCCGACTGCAGCACCACGATGGTCGGCCCGGTCGCGGCATCGATGTAATAGCTGATAAAGGTGCCGCCAACGGCGGCAATAAGTGACGCGGTCACGGAAAGCATCATCATTCGACTCAATGTCTTGCACAGCAGAAAGGCCGTGATGCCCGGTGTAATCAGCATGGCGACCACCAGCACGACACCGACGGCCTGCAATGCCGCCACAATCGTCATTGCCAGCAGGCATAACAGCGCATAGTGGTAAAACCGCACCGGCAGCCCGACCACCCTTGCCTGTATCGGGTCAAAGCAGAACAGCATCAAATCCTTGAATTTGAATAAGATGACGGCAGTGACGATCGCCGCGATAATCAGCGTTTGCAGCATCTCGTCATCGGTTACGCCAAGCACATTGCCGAACAGAATATGACTAAGGTGCTGCTCGGTATCGACGCGCGAAAACATCACCAATCCCGCCGCGAACATGCCGGAGAAGACAATGCCCATCACCGAATCCTCTTTGACTCGGCAATGTTCCTTGATAAAGCCTGTCGCGACCGCGCAAAAAAGGCCCGAGGCGAACGCGCCCACCGCCAGAGGAAGGCCGAGCAGAAAGGCGAGCACCACGCCTGGCAACACTGCGTGCGAGATGGCATCGCCCATCAACGACCAGCCTTTCAGCACCAGAAAACAGGAAAACAGGGCGCATACCACGCTTGTCGCGATGGCGGTCATCAGGGCGCGCTGCATAAACGGGAAGCTCATCGGCTCCATAATCAGCTCAAGCATCAGGCATTTCTCCTGGCATCACGCACGCGTAAACGCGTGATTAGCCATCCACGTTTCGGCGCAAACAGGAAGGCGAGAATAAACAGGCTGGTTTGCAGCGTGACAATCACACCGCCGGTCGCGCCATCAAGAAAGTAGCTCAGCCACGCGCCCACGGCGCTGCTGAGCGCGCCGATGGCGACAGCAATAACAAGCAGGTGTGAAAACCGGTCGGTGAGCAGATAGGCGATGGCACCCGGCGTAATCACCATCGCAATCACCAGAATTGCGCCCACCGTTTGCAGGGCCGCCACGCTACAGGCGCTAAACAGGGTAAAGAAGATAATTTTCAGCTTGAGCGGTGAAAGGCCAATCGATACGGCATGGGCTTCATCGAAGAATACCGCCAGCAGATCGCGCCACACGACACAGAGCACCAGCAAGGAGACGCCGACGATAATCTCCACTTGCAGAATATCGGCCTCGTCGATGCCGAGAATATTGCCGAACAGAATCGACTGCACGTTCACCGCCGTCGGATTCAATGACACCAGCAGCAGACCCAGTGCGAAAAAGGTCGAGAAAACAAAGCCGATAATCGCGTCTTCACGCAGGCGCGTGTAGTGGCGCAGCAGGGTCATCGACAGCGCGGCCAGAATGCCGGTGATAAAGGCCCCCACCGCATACGGAAAACCCAGTGCGTAAGCCCCGGCCACCCCCGGCACCACGGAGTGTGAGAGCGCGTCGCCCATCAGCGACCAGCCCTTTAGCATCAGATAGGCCGACAGAAATGCGCACACTGCGCCAACGCCCGCGCTGACCCAGATGGCCTTGACCATATAGTTGTACTGGAAGGGTTGCAGCAGCAGTTCGATCATTTGACCAACCTTACCGGTGACGGCGCGTTGGCAGCGGAAGGCGCATCGGGCGCGAAATAGGCCATGTTGCGCAGCGCGCCGCCGAAGGTAGCTTCCAGATTGGGGCGCGTAAAGGTGGTATCCAGCGGGCCGGTGGCGATCACGGTCTGATTGATAAGCACGACGCGGTCGCAAAACTCGGGCACGCTCGCGATATTGTGGGTCGAGACCAGAATCAGATGCCCCTCTTCGCGCAGTTGGCGCATCAGGTCGATGATGGCGTTTTCCGTCTGGATATCCACGCCGGTAAAAGGCTCGTCGAGCAGCATCACCCGTCCTTGCTGGGCCAGCGCCCGCGCCAGAAACACGCGTTTTTTCTGACCGCCGGAAAGCTCCCCTATCTGTCTCCCGGCCAGTCCGTCCAGACCTACGCGGGCAAGCGCCGAATCAACCTGACGTTTATCCTCTTTGCCCGGAATGCGCATGAAATTCATCTTGCCGTAGCGGCCCATCATGACCACGTCCTGCACCAGCACAGGAAAGTTCCAGTCGACTTCCTCCGACTGCGGAACATAGGCAATCAGGTTTTCTTTTAGCGCCCTGGCCACGCCGACGCCGTCGAGCGTGACGCGTCCCTGCGTGGGTCGCAAAATGCCCATGATGGTTTTGAACAATGTCGACTTGCCGCTTCCGTTAACGCCCAGCAGCGCGCAGATAGACCCGCCGCCCAGAGTAAAACTGGCATCGCGAAGGGCTGTATGGCCGTTGTTGTAAGTGACGGCGATGTTGTCTACGATGAGGTCAAGTCGTGTCGTGTTCATTGTCCGAACCCTTCTGCAATGGTGCCTACGGTAACGTTCAGCAGGTCGATGTAGGTCGGCACGGGGCCGTTTGCCCCCGAGAGTGAATCGACATACAGCACGCCACCATATTTCGAGCCTGTCTCTTTGCTCACCTGTCTGGCCGGTTTGTCCGAGATCGTGCTTTCGCTAAAAACCACCGGAACCTGTTGCTGCCTGACCAGGTCGATAAGCCGTCTAACCTGCTGCGGCGCGCCCTGCTCTTCGGCATTGATGGGCCAGAGATAGGCCTCCTTGAAGGCGTAATCTCTCGCCAGATAGCTAAACGCCCCTTCGCTTGTCACCAACCAGCGCTGCGCCTGCGGGATTTTCGCCAACCGTTCACGCAGCGGCGCATCAAGCTCGGCGATTTTCGCGGCATAGTTTTTTGCATTCTGGTTATAGGTCGCGGCGTGCGCGGGATCATACCTGACCAGCGCGGCACGAATATTGTCGACATAAATCAGCGCATTTTTCGGTGACATCCACGCGTGCGGATTGGGAATGCCGCGATACGGCCCTTCCTTGATGGGCAGCGGCTCAATGCCCTCGGTCACCGTCGCGGAAGGCACATCCTTGATATTGGCGAAAAAGCGCCCGAACCAGCGTTCCAGATTAAAGCCGTTCCACAGAATCAGGTCCGCCGACTGCGTCTTGACGATATCGCGTGGCGTCGGCTGGTAGTCGTGTATTTCTGCCCCCGGCCGGGTAATGGACTCCACGGTTGCCGCCTCGCCCGCCACGTTTTGCGCGATGTCCTGTATCACCGTAAAGGTGGTGACGACCTTAAACTTCTTTTTTCCTTACCGTCCTCGGCCAGCGCATTGCCGCTTATCAGTGCAACAATCAGGCTCAGCAGTAACAACCGCAGTTGAAACGGTGAACGACTATACAGCTTCAGAGCATTCAGGCATTTATTCATCGACACTCCCTGGCATCTTGCATGCAGCTAAACGAAGGTTTATTAAACAGGTATAGCACAGGCTATATTAGTTAGCCAAAGCAAAGTTATCAAAAATTGGTGGTTGCTCCCACTTGGTTTACAATGCTTCACATTACTGCGAAGAATTTGGCCGTAGTGGTGAGGTTTTTAAATAAGTAAAAAGCCATTGAGCAAGAAAAAGGCGGGCGTAGTGAAAAATAAGAAAGTAGGTCCATTGCTGGATGTGGAAGATCACGCTCAGGGCTTTTTACAGGTGCGCGAAGCGCATCGTCGGGAATTAATGGATGATTATGTCGAGCTGATTTCGGATCTGATTCAGGAATTTGGCGAGGCGCGACAGGTCGATTTAGCCGCGCGTCTTGGGGTTTCCCAGCCTACGGTGGCGAAAACGCTAAAACGTCTGGCCAGCGCCGGACTGGTACGCCAGTTACCCTATCGCGGGACCTTCCTGACCCCCGAAGGCGAAAAACTGGCGGCGGAAAACCGCGAACGTCACAATATCGTTGAAGCCTTCTTCATCGCACTGGGTATCAGCCCTGAAACCGCCCGTCTGGATTCAGAGGGTGTCGAGCACCATGTCAGCGACGAAACGCTGGAAGTGTTTAAACGTTTTACCGAGCAGCAAAACGCGGCCAGATAACGTCCGTTCAGCAATACTCATAAATAAATCATGAAAAAATCAGGAAGGCGTGAGCACCCTTCCTGATTTTTTTGGATTTTTCGTAGACTGGTTGGCTAATTTCCGTGCTTTTTGTGTTCCGACGCTTCCTATGCCACTTTTTTAACAAGGACTTCAATACGATGCCCCTTCGACGGATTGCCACAACCGCGCTGCTTCTTGCCATGATGGGCACGGCTCAGGCGCAAACGCCTCTGCGCGAGAAAATCGACCAGATAATAGAGCCCCTTATGCAGCGCTATCAGATACCCGGCATGGCGATTGCGGTCACGATTGACGGCAAGGAGCAGTTTTACAACTACGGCGTTGCGTCGAAAGCAACGGGTCAACCGGTGACCCAAACCACGCTGTTTGAGATTGGTTCTTTAAGTAAAACCTTTACCGCAACTCTCGCAAGCTGGGCGCAGCAGCAGGGGAAAATCCACTGGCAGGACCCGGCAAGCCGTTATCTTCCAGAATTACAAGGCACGGCGTTCGACCACATCAGTCTGTTAAATCTCGCTACACATACCTCCGGCCTGCCCCTGCTCGAGCCGGACGGCATTAAGGATATCCCGCACCTGATGCCCTGGTTGAAAGCCTGGCAGCCTGCGCAACCGGCGGGTCGGCAGCGTATTTATTCCAATATGGGGATCGGATTGCTGGGCATGCTTACGGCAAGGCGTCTGGAGCAACCGTTCACCGACGCAATGCAGCAACGGCTGCTTCCGGCGCTCGGAATGCATAACACCTTCATTCAGGTGCCCGAGAATAAAATGTCGGCATACGCTCAGGGCTATAACAAGCAGAATCAGCCAGTGCGGGTCAATCCGGGCGTGCTGGACGCCGAAGCCTATGGTCTGAAATCAGGGTCTGCCGACCTGATACGCTACCTGAATATCAATCTGCGTGCGCAGCCTGTCGAGGCGAGCTGGCAGGCGGCTATCGATGCCACGCATACGGGGTATTATCAGGTGGCGGACTTTACTCAGGATTTAATGTGGGAGAGTTATTCCTATCCCACCCCGCTTCCCACCTTGCTTGAGAACAACGGTGCGGCGATAATCACTCATCCGCAAAGGGCTTACGCTATTTCACCGCCGCAACCACCGCGTGAAGAGGCGATTTATAACAAGACCGGCTCAACTAATGGCTTCTCGACCTATGCGCTATTTGTGCCGGTCAAAAAGAGGGGCATTATCCTGCTTGCCAATAAATCCTATCCGAATGAAGCACGTGTTAAAGCCGCCCATGACATTCTGGCGGCGCAGGAGCACGGTTTCTGAGGGACAATGTCGACTCGGCTTTTGTGTCATTTACACACGCGAGCCGAGAGACAGGCCGCAGATCAGGCCCAGTATTTGTTTTTACTGGTTTTCCCGATGCCCGGATTGCAGCTGTTGGTTGGGTCAAGCTGGCGCATATGCTGCTCATAGTCAGAGGAAGCTTGATACTGATGGCCGACATTGTGTTCGGCCGGATACTTCGCCCCGCGCCGGTCCAGATATTCCAGCACTTCATGCTTGAACGCCACAGGATCAACACCCGGTTTGAGGATGTAATCCTGATGGTTTACAAAGCAGAAGAAATGCCCGCAGCAGGAATCTTCAAGCACCTGCGCCTGTAAATGCGGCGGCAAAATAATACGCCACTGGTCATCATTGCGGCGTAGAGCCACGTCAAAAGCCATTAGACGTTCGTTGGCGTCAATGCCCCAATAATCACAATAGGACACGGTGCAACCGCCGACCCCAAAGCGCACCAGAAAGGCGTCTTTCTCCTCGCGTTCATCGCAGGCAAAGAATTGACCCGTGTTATCGGCGAAGAACTGCCTCAGCAACCGCTGCAACTCCCCGGCAAAACGCACTTCGGTCTTGATCATCAAATGATGTTCGAACTGGTCGCGGTAGTTCAGGATGCGCTTCGCCACTCGTTTCGGCGTCAGGCTATTGACCTTTTGCAGCACTTTGTCCACGAGGTTCAGCGGCAGAAAACCGGCTTTTTTAACTCGTACATCCCACTGCGCTTTCTTTGCCATCAGCGAAGGTAAAGACTCCGGCCCCAGTCGATCAACAGCCCAATACACGTGTTTTGAATAACGCACGGTCAGATCAAAGGCGTTGCGATGGATATATTCTGCCTGCTGCGGCAGTTCCTTGAGGTTTTGCAACAGCGTGCGACGCAGTGCGACCAGCTCTTTTTCGTCGTTGGTGCCAATATAGAACGTCTGGGTTTCGTCGCCGCGTTCAAACGTCGAAAGACGCACGGCGAAGACCGCCACCTTGCCCGCACTGCCTGCGCTGTCGTGCAGATACTGCACATTGCCGTTGAAACGGGTCGGACTGTCGGCCTCGACATCGCGGATAACGTTCGCGTAGTCATCGGCCCAGATTTTGCCGTCCCAGTCGCTCTGCGTGCCGGTGGTGTAATCCTGCTTTTCGAGGCGGGCTATCATCTCTTCAGGCGTTGTGCCGAGATCAACGCCAAGATGATTGACCAATGACAGCGTGCCGTCCCGATCGATTTGTGCAAACAGCGATTTTTCGGTAAAGGCCGGCCCGCGACGGATAAGCGACCCACCGGAATTGTTGCACACGCCGCCCACGACCGACGCGCCGATACAGGACGAACCAATCACCGAATGCGGCTCTTTCTGATGCGGTTGCAGGGCTTTTTCCAGTTCGGTCAAGGTGCTGCCGGGGAAGGCTATCACCTGACGCGCGTCGTCGATGACCTGCACGCCCTTGATTCGGCGGGTGCTGACAATAATGACCTCGCGGTCGTAATCGTCGCCATCCGGCGTGGACCCGCCGGTAACGCCCGTATTGGACGCCTGCATGAGGATGATTTTGTCGCAGGCGACACAGGCTTTGAGAATGTGCCAGAGTTGCAGCAGCGAATCGGGAATGGCGACGGCGAGCGCCTTGCCGTGACCGACCCGGAATCCCCTGGTGTAATAAGCCTTGTCATTTTCACCGGTCAGCAGCTGTTCAGCAGATAAAAATTGCTGTAGCTGGGGAATAATATCTTTAGCCTTGTCCATTTGACCCTCTCCAAATGCCGCATAATAAATCGCGGCGAGTATTTCGATTAATTATTCTTTCTTTATAGCGATTTTATTACCGAGTCAGAATAGTCGTACCGAAAAACTTTCTTTGAACTAAAACGGCGCATCCCCGTTTATTACGCGTGCTATCACATTCAAGGCGCCCTGCTGATTATTGCTCTCGGTCGAATAGCTTGCGACTTCCGCCACCGCAGGACTGGCATTGGCCATGGCGAAGCTGTAACGGGCGTGACGCAGCATTTCTATGTCATTGTCGCTGTCGCCGATAGCCACCACATCGTCTTCATGAATGCCCCATCGCGCCTGCAACAAACTCAACCCGTTGGCCTTGTGCAGTCCGGGTACGATCAGGTCGATAAATCCAAAACCGCTGCTGACCGGCTGCGTAATGTCGCCCACCGCCGACGCCAGTTTTTTAAGCAACGTAGGAATCACTTCATTTTGCACACCCAGAGAAAACTTGAAGATAATGTCGTCAACCTCTGAGAAATCCTCGACTTTTTTCAGTCGGCGATAATGGTTGGACATCTTGTCGACAACCGCCTGCGGCATTGAGGTATGCGCATAGGCACTGTTTTTGCCGCAGACGATCAGGTGGATGTCTGGAATAGCCGCCAGCACGTCGAGAATGCGAGCCACCTCTTCACGGGCAAACTTGCCGCAGTGGATCTCCTCACCGGCATCGACGACATAGGCACCGTTTTCGGCGACAAAGGCGATGTCGTGCTGGATAGCCTCGAAATAATGCACCAGCTGATAATACTGATTGCCGCTCGCTACCACGAAGCGAATGCCGCGTTCCTTTAATTGGGCATATTGCGCCATAAAGCGCGTTTTATCGTAACGTTTCTCGTCGTCAAGAAAGGTTCCGTCCATATCTACAGCAATCAATTTAATCGGCATGGGGATTCCGTCGGTGGCAAAATTAATAAGAAAAGGTAAGCCGGTTATCTCATGGCAACCGTGTGGTCAAAGCGTATCAAAACCCTTTTCATTCCTCTAATCCAAACTTTAGCCTATTCGATTTTGCGTTGATTTACGCCCGCTTTTTTGAAGAAATTCGCAAGCTTGTTCCTGTTTGACCTCCCTGCTTAACGGCCACTTATGAGATCTAGATCACAAATATAGTAATAGGGCGCGCCTATTCCCTGTACAAATAGTGACTAACATGCACTAACGCATTGTTATTGAAATACATTTTTACTTCTTCAACCAAAAACCAAATGGCTGCTTTACCGGGCATCGCTTGTCTTACTTTCAAGTTTATGTAATCTTTCGCTCGCAAAAAAATGTGCGCCAAGTCACCTTTCTACGCGTGTGTCATTGCCATCAGGGTCAGATAACGATGCCAAGTCGGGCATCGGCATTTTATCGTCGAGTCAGAGGCGCCAATGGGCGAATAATCTGACAGTTACAGGTAACAGGAATTTACATGAACGACAAAACTACAAGTTACAAAGGGCCGCTGGCTCTGCTAACTGCACTGTTCTTTATGTGGGGCTTAATCACCTCACTGAATGATATTCTGGTCCCGCACCTGAAATCCTTGTTCGAATTAAGCTACGTGCAGGCGTCACTGGTTCAGTTCTGCTTCTTCGTTGCCTATTTTGTCATGTCCTATCCTGCCGGAAAGGTGGTCAGCAAGTTTGGTTACAAGGCCGGGATCATCATGGGTCTGCTGGTCGCCGCGGCCGGTTGTGTCCTGTTTTATCCGTCGGCTTCCCTGCGTTCTTATCCCCTGTTCCTGCTGTCGCTGTTCATTCTGGCCTCTGGTTTGACACTGCTTCAGGTAGCGGCCAACCCGTTTGTAAACTCGCTGGGTACGGCAGAAACGGCCGCCAGCCGTTTGAACCTGACTCAGGCATTCAATGCGCTCGGCACCACGCTCGGCCCGATTCTGGGCGGCATGTTTATCCTTTCGGCCGTTGTGCTGGGCGCTGACCAGATTAACCAGCTGCCGGCGGACCAGTTGCAGCAGTATTACGCCAGCGAGTCGGCCTCCGTGCAGATGCCTTATCTGGTGCTGACGGCGCTGCTTATCCTTATCGCCATCGTCATTAAATTCAGCAAGCTCCCGGTGCTGAGCAATGAAATCGAACAGGATGATGGCAAAGAGCACAGCCTGTGGAAGAAAAAGCATCTGGTGCTGGGCGTTATCGGTATCTTTGCCTACGTGGGCGCGGAAGTGTCCATTGGCAGCTACCTGATAAGCCTGCTTGAACGCCCGGATATCGCTGCCCTTTCTGCCGTGGAAGCGAGTCACAAGCTGGCCCTTTACTGGGGTGGCGCGATGGTTGGCCGCTTCATCGGCAGCGTGTTGATGACCCGCATCAAGGCCAATCGCCTGCTGGCGTTCAACGCGTTTGTCGTGGTGTTGCTGATTGCGTCGGCCATCCTGATGCGCGGTACATTCAGCATGTGGGCTATCCTTTCCGTCGGCCTGTTCAACTCCATCATGTTCCCGACCATTTTCTCGCTGGCGCTGAACAAACTGGGTGGGCTGACCGGTCGCGCGTCTGGCGTACTGTGCATGGGTATCGTTGGCGGTGCCGTGATGCCTATCGTGCAGGCCGCCGTGGCGGACCACGTCTCCTTGCTGGTTTCCTTCGTCGTGCCGCTGGTGTGTTATATCTACATCGCCTGGTACGGCTGCCGGGGTTACAGACCCGGCCACTAAGGGTTTACGTCGGCTCTCTTGCGGGAGCCGACGTCGTTCTCCTACCATCCTCCTCCCAACGCCTTGTAAATCCGCACCATCGACAACGACACATCGGCATCGCTTGCCACCTGCGCCTGCTGGGCATTCAACAGCGCCTGCTGCACCGTCAGGACATTCAGAAAATCAGTCGCGCCCGCCACATACTGTTTTTGGGCCGCATCAAGTGCAAGCCGATCGTTTTCGACCACGGTATTCAACTGCGAGCGCTGCTGCTGATAGGTGTCGTAATCCACCAGGGCATCGTCAACTTCATGCCAGGCTTTCAATACCGTACGCTGAAAATTTACTGCCGCCTCCTGCTGCTGCGCCTTGCGCAACGCCAGTTGCCCCCGCAAACGTCCTCCTTCAAAGATAGGCAACGATAAACTCGGCCCAAAGCTGAAGAAGTGCGCGCCCCAATTTCCGAGCTGACTAAATTGCATTGCCTGAAGCCCGACGTCTCCGGTCAAGGTTAAGCGTGGATAAAAATCGGCAGTCGCCACGCCAATATCGGCCGTTGCGGCATGCAGTTTAGCCTCGGCTGCGCGAATATCCGGTCGACGACGAACGAGTTCGGACGGTAGCCCGACAGGCACTTTTTCAGGCGTCGGCGGTACTGCGCGGCTTGCCGTAAGTTCGGTTTTCAACGCGCCCGGCGGTTCGGCAAGCAAAAAACTCAGGGCATTCAGAAGACGAGACTGCTGCTGATCGAGCATCGGCAAACGCGCCTGAATCAGTGCCACCTGCGCCCGTGCTTCGGCCCCTTCCAGCCGCGTTGCGACACCGTCACGCATCTTGACTTCGGTGAGCTTGAGGCTGTGACGCGCAAGCGCCAGATTCTGTTCCGTGGTCGCCCGCTGCGCCTGTAAGCTGCGCAGTTGAATATAGTCACTCGCCGTCTCGGCCTGCACCGTCAGCAGCACGTCGCGACGCAGTTCGGCACTGGCTTCGACTGACGCGTCGGCCGACTCCAACTCACGCCGCACTCGTCCCCACATATCGACTTCCCAAGAGACATCCATGCCCGGCTGCCAGACGCTGTAGGCTTTCTTGCCCTCAAGCCCCGAAATATCCTGAAGCCCCTCTTCACTGTTGCGGGCGCGCTGCGCACTGGCCGTGCCGGTGACCGTCGGCGTGCTGTCGCCGGATACGATTTGCCGTGCTGCCCGAGCCTGCAAAAGTCGGGCGCCTGCGGCGCGCAAATCGAGATTGCTGCGCGTCGAACGGGCAATCAGCTGGTCGAGCTGCGGGTCATGAAACAGGGTCCACCAGCGGGCATCGACAGACGTTCCTACCGGCTGGCTTTCGGCGATGCCCTGCGGCCACGCGGCGGGCGCTTTACTAGTGGGTGGTGTAAAATCGGGCCCTACCATACAGCCGCTCAACAACGTAATGCCCAATGCTAGACAAACGGGTTTCATAACGTCTTGCTCCCCGTTGCCGCCGTATGAATGGTGGCTTCGACGGCCATGCCGACCAGCAGCCGTTCGGCCTGATGCTGACCGGCGTCAAGCCGGATTTTCACCGGGATCCGCTGAACCACCTTGGTGAAATTCCCCGTGGCGTTGTCCGGCGTGATAGGCGAAAAAGTCAGTCCCGTTGCAGGGGCGAAGCTGTCAACGACGCCGTGCAGCGTCTTGCCTCCCAGACTGTCGACACGGATATCGACCGGCTGCCCTGCATGCACCTGTGCAAGCTGCGTCTCCTGAAAATTGCCCACGACATAGGCGCGATTGAGCGGGACCAGCGCCAGCAGCGGATTACCCGGCGTCACGTAGGCGCCCTCCCGCGCCGTGCGTTTTCCCACCCAGCCATCGATCGGGGCGACAATTCGGGTATAGGAGAGCGTCAGTTGCGCAGTTTCGAGCGCGGCCTGTGCGCGTTTCAATTCACCGGCTGCGCGTTCGCTCTCTGCCCTCAAGATGGCGGTTTTTTCCTGTGCGGCGTTGAGCGTGGCTTTGTCGCGCGCGACGTTTGCCTGTGCGGTATCTATTCTTGAGCGCGCCAACTGAGCATTTTGCCTGCTGCCCGCCCCCTGCGCGGCGAGGTCGAGATAGCGGGCGAGGTCCGCTTTGGCAAAGACAAAATTCGCCTGACTGGCCGAGAGCGCCGCCGCGGCCTGCGCGATAATCGACTGCTGCTGCACCAGACTTGCCTGCGCATTCAAGACCATCGCCTGCTGCACCTGTACCTCGGCCTGCACGGCATTCAAGGCGGCGCGCGCATCGCGGTCGTCGATTTCAACCAGCATCTGTCCCCGATGCACAAACTGGTTATCTTCCACCCCGACATGCAGAACCTGCCCGGTAATGCGTGGCGTAACCAGGGTATAGTCCGCGCTGACGAAGGCATCATTGGTGGTTTGATCGGCGGTCGGTGAAATAAGCTTCATGCCCGTCAGCACCAGCACCATCACGCCTAGGCCAGCAAGGGCTACTACCTTGTTTTTCTTGAGTAAATTTTGTGTCATTGAACAACCCTGAATAAAAGAAATATTATCGAAAATTACGATCCGGCCACGGGCCGCGGCGGAAACACGCGCGTCGCCATCATCGGAATAAAGACCACCAGCCCGAGCGTCAGGAGCGTCATCACCCGGTAAACATCGGCCGAGGCGAGAACCAGCGCCTGAGCCCGGACCTGCTCGGCCAGATTCTCCAGCCCGAGCGAACCCGGCGTGAATGCGGTCCGATTGCCCCACTGATCCAGCAAAATGTTGGAGTGAAAATGTTCACGAAACGTGGTGAGGCCTTCCAGCACGCCTGTGCCGACCACCGCCGCCATACCTTTTACCGTATTGAACCACGCGGAAGCAGAAGGCCCCTCGATCGGCGGCAGGCCGTTGGTTGCCAGCATCAGTAGCGGAATGACGGCCATCGGTTGAGCCAGAATCTGCAACATTTGCAGGCCATAGAAGTTGTTGCGGATCCAGTCGGAGGTCATAGCGCTGCCGAGATAACAGGTAACGGCAATCAGACTCAGTCCCGCTGCCAATACCCAGCGGCAATCAATCTTCGGCACGTTGCAAAGCGCGGAAACCAGCGGCAAGGCGGCAAGCTGACCCAGCGCCACATACAAAGCCAGAGGAGCCGTCTGAAGCGGACGATATCCCTGCACCTCGGCCAGATAACCGGCCGGAATGCCCGGAATCGCCACCAGAATGATCAATACGCCGCCGAGAGTAATCAGCGAAAACAACAGATTGCGGCGTGCAAGCTGCTGAACCTTGAAAAATGGCAGCGGATGAAACCATTCATTGACAAAGAAAAGCGTCAGGCAGGCCAGGCCAAGCAACAGCGTGTGACTGATAAACGGCGAGTCGAGCCAGCCAAGCCGGGTTCCCTGTTCAAGCACCACCACAAGCGACGTGAACGCCGGAAACCCCAGCAGCAACCCAAGCCAGTTAAACTGTTTGAACCGCTCGAGGCGCAGAGGATCCTGCGGAATGCCCCAGGAAACGGCGGCCATTGCCAGCAGACATAGCGGCACTATCTGCCAGAACGCCCAGCGCCAGCCAACATATTCCGTCCACAGTGCGGCAAGCGGCGTACCCAGATTCGGCCCAAAGGTTGCCGTCAGCGCGTAGGCACCCAATCCATAGAGCTTGATACCGGGAGGCAGGAATCGTAGTGCCACGCTCATCAGCATCGGCGGCAGGCAGCCACCAAAAAGCCCTTGCAGCGCGCGCAAGACATACAGCATGTGCAGATTCGGCGCCAGCGGGCAGGCTATGCCGAGAAGCATGAAGATGCCGGTAACGCCCAGCGTGAAACGCCGTAGCGACAGGGTTGCCGAAAACCACGGCGCGAAGGCCATCGCGGCGACTTGCGTGGCTTCATAGAGTGTGGTGAGCCAACTGCCCTCGTCGTGGCTTATCGACATGGCTCCACGGACATCCATCATGGCGATATCGGTCACGTGTTCATTAAGTCCGGCAACCAGCGACGCCAGCAGAACGCCGAGAAGTCCGGTCAGGATGCGCAGTGTAAAGCTCCCGGCAGGCGCGGCTGGCCGGGATTGCGCCTTGATTTGCATGGTATATCCTCTCCCATTGATTGAGGGGCTCAGTCTAGGGAGAGTTCAGGAATTCAGAAATTGCCTTCTTTGCACGCGAGGCGTGCGTCTGGCGCACGGATACACAGGTCATGCACGATGCGGCGGAACCAGCGGTGTGCCGCATCGCTTTGAAAACGCGGATGCCATGCCTGCACAATGGGAATGTTGTCGACGTCGAACGGCAGCGCAAAGGCGCGCAGGCGGATACCCATTTTCTGAACGGCATGCACCACGTGTTCAGGCAACGGCAGGATCAAATCCGAATGGCCGAGCGAGAACACGCCGGAATGAAAGGTAGGCACTACCAGCGAAACGTGTCGCGTCAGACCCAGTTCCGCAAGCCGCTCATCGATGGGGCCGCGAGCGCGACCACGTCGAGAGACGCTTATCTGCTCGAAGGTCGCGAAACGCTCGGGGGTGATTGGCTGGTCGAATATCGGGTGCGCTTCACGCGCCAGCCCCATAAAGCGGGTAGTGAACAGGGTTTGCAGGTGAATGTCGTCGGCAAATGGCCGCATGGCGCTGATATACAGGTCGACCTTGCCTTCATTCAGACCGTTTTCATCAGTGTGGCTTTCGGGCGTGAAACGCAGGCCGACATTCGGGGCCTCCTGCCGCAGGCGGGCCAGCAACTCGCCGCCGAAGGCGCTGATAAACACGTCGTTGGCATGCAGGGTGAAGGTTCGCGTCAGTTGGGTAACATCGAGAATGTTTTCGGGCTGCAACAGGTTTACCGCGTTGTGCAGCGTCTGCTGTACCTGTTCGCGCAGCGCCAGCGCTCGGGGCGTAGGCACCAGCGAGCGTCCGACCTTGACCAGAACAGGATCATTTAACTGTTGCCGGATACGACCCAGCGTGCGGCTCATGGCGGGCGCGCTGAGATTCATACGGCGGGCCGCACCCACCACGGACCCCTCTTCCAGCAGCGCATCAAGCGCAATAATCAGATTTAAATCAGGGAGTTTCATCATAAGGCATCGCGTTGGCAGAATGCTTTTTTATAGCATGCCCAGCATTTGCCGACTAGCAGGATTAGCGCCCTTCTCGCATCGATTGTTGCTGCAATGAAACAATCGTCAAATTTAAAGATTGATACTCGCAGTTTAGAAAAAATGCGGTAGGATGATTTCACTGGTTCGGAAACACCGAATATCTTCATCACTTGCTTTTGGAAGGGTCGACAATGTCTAGCAAAAAAATTCAATGGAATGGCGCGTTACAGCCTGAAGCAGTAGAAATTCTGTCCAAAGACGGCGGCATGATTGTTTGCCCGACCAAAGTCGGCTACATCATCATGACCTCCGATGCCAAAGGTCTGGATCGTAAATTCGAAGCCAAAGAGCGTAACCGCAACAAGCCGGGCGTGGTGCTGTGCGGTTCACTGGAGCAGTTGAAATCCCTGGCGCAGCTGAACCCTGAAATCGAAGCGCTGTATCAGCAGCACTGGGACAAAGACATTTTGCTGGGCTGCATCCTGCCATGGAAAGAAGACGCCAAGGCACGCATTCCTGACGACGGCTCCAAAACCATGATGATGGACAAGCGCGACACCAGCTGCTTTGTTATCAAGTTCGGCAAGCCTGGCGAAATTCTGGCGAAAGAGCTGTGGGAAAACCACGGTAAATTCTCCTTCGCAAGCTCTGCCAACCCATCCGGCAAAGGCAACCGCGGCAAGGTAGAAGGTATTGGCGAGCGTATCGAATCACACGCCGACCTTATCATTGAAGCCAATGAATACGTGACCTCCATTCAGCCAAACGAAACCGAGAAGACCCGCTATGAGCAGGGTGTGATGGTGTCGATGGTCGATGACAACGGTACGCTGGTTCCAGAGCAAAAAGGTCAGCGCAGCGTGACCCCTTGCCCAATTCTTATCCGTAAAGGTCTGGATGTCGATAAAATCATGTCTATCATGTCTGATATTTTCCTGACATGGGATTACCGTCAGGGTAATTACTACTAAGTTCTGCTAGCACTTGGTCAGTAAACATGAAAACGGGTGCCCTTTGGCACCCGTTTTATTCTTTAGAGTCAGCCATAATTCTGCCGCAGCTTTCTCTCCAAATCATCGACAAACAGCCTTACTCTGGCCGACAGCATATTCTCCGATTTAAACAGTACCCATGAATGATAGGTATCCATCTTCCAGTCCGGCAGTAAACGCACCAGTTTGCCCTCTTTCACCGACTCCTGGGCAATGTAGTCCGGCAGATAGGCAATACCCGCGCCCGCCGTGGCCGAACTCATGAGCGCGACGCTGTTGTTGACGCGAAAACGGCTGCGCACGTCGATATCCAGCTTCTGCTTGTCTTTGTAAAACGGTAGCGAAATGGTGTGGGCCGGACCCCGAAACAGGATGTAGTCATGGCGCGGCAGATCCTCGGGTTTACTGATTTTCGCCAGTCGCGCGACATAGTTCGGCGCGGCATAGAGTCCCCAGGTAATGGGAATCAGCGGTTTAATCTGCGCACTTTCGGGTTTGTCGCGGGTAATCACGATGGCGAGATCAAAGAGTTCCTCGGCCATATTCACCGGTCGATCGGTCAGGTCGAGATCCACGTTGACGTGAATATTGTTATTAATGAACTGGTTCAGGACCGGCACAATACATTGGCAGCCAAAGGTGACCGGTGCCGTGACTCGCAGATTGCCGATCGGTTCTTCATGAAAATGGCGGATAAAGTGTTCCGCGCCCTTGATTTCATTGAGAATACGATTGCAGTACTGGTAATAGCGCATCCCGACTTCCGTCACCGCAATCTTGCGCGTGGTGCGGGTCAGCAACTGCGCGCCCAATCTGACCTCGAGGCTGGCAATTTCACGACTCACCGACGATTTCGACAGTCGCAGCGACTGCGCGGCTTCGGTAAAACTGAGTGTTTCCACCACGCGGGCGAAGACCACCATCGCGGTCAGATTTTCAATATTGTCCATAGAGGGTTTCAAGATCAGTAAAATAAACGCAATAAGGTAAAATAACACAATTCATTGCCGGACCCGACCTTCAATCCCCGAACCTTTTGTTCATCAAGGCGCTGGTAGCAACCGATCCGGTTACCGCAAAGAGTATCGGGATCAGGAAGTCATGATTGACGCGGGTGAACTCCAGAATCAGCACCACGGCGGTTATCGGCATTTTCATCGAAGTGGCAAGAAACGCCGCCGCACCGATAATGGCAAATGCGCCAAGCGACGTGCCGGGCAAAAAATGATTCCACGCAATGCCAAGAATGCAGGCCAGCAAAGCGCCATTGGACAGCCCCGGTGTCAACAGCCCGCCTTCTGCCCCCGAGCGTAAACTGCCCCAGATAATCAGCAGCTTCAGAATCAATAAACTCAACGCGAGGTAAAGCATCATTTCATTGCTGAAACTAATTTGCGCCGGCCCTTTGCCGTTGCCGAGCAGTTCAGGAAAAGCCACTGACAGCAGGCCTATCAAGGTAAAATTCAACAGACAGAACACCGGCATCTGCCAATTGCGTTTGGCCTGTTTGCGCGCGCGCGTCATCACCCGGCTAAACAGATTGGCGGCAACGCCAAACAGCGGCCCGCACAGTACCGACCAGATAATGAGATCCCGCGTGATAGACAGCGCGGGCAAGTGATATTGCGATTCATTGCCCAACCCCGCCCATGCCACCAGTGCCGCAATCGCCGAAGTACAGACGGCAGGCAGCAGCAACGGCCAGCTAAAAGCGCCAAGCAGCACTTCCAGCGTAAACACCGCGCCGCCCAGCGGAACATTGTAAACCGCAGCCAATCCTGCGCCTGCGCCGCAGGCTACCATTATCCGCGTCTCTGACTGGGTCAGGCGAAAACGCTGCGAAAGCCAGGTCGCGCCAATCGCCCCGACTTCACGCGGGGCCACTTCACGACCCAACGGCGAACCCAGCGCAACGGTGACAATCTGCAACAGCGCGTGGCAGAGCGTGGCGAAGAAAGGCATCGGCATTGCCGGATTTTTCACCGCATTGGCGATACTGACCAGCGGTTTACCGAAACGGTAAAGCAGATACCAGCCGAGTCCGGCCACGCCCCCGCACATAATCAGAACGCCAATGCGCCGAAACGCGTTGGCGGCGCTGACGCCCTGTAAAAAACTCTCCTCGCTGATGATGGCGTTCGGGCTGTAGCCAAAAGCCGCATGCTGGATGGCGTGCAGCAGTAACGCCAGCAACATGCCGCCAATACCGGCTGCCACGCCGGTCAGTAGGGTGGCGAAAACCAGCGTCGTGGTGCGGCTTTTTGTTTCAACCTGAGGATCGGTCATGGATATTCCCTGTAAGCAAGACAGTGTTAGGTCACTTTAAATTAAGGAAATTATAACGTTGAAGGCGTGAATGGCACTGCAATGGCCGGAAGAATGTCGGCAATAAGTTAAATGCTTTTAAAACATGAAGGGAATAAACGGCGATATAGCAAGGCATGGCATCAAAATAAACAGCAACAGTCCGCCCAAGGCTGGCACTGTTGCTGTGGGTCTGGCGTGCGATTAGTCGAGTTTATAACCCGGCTTTTTCACCAGTTTATCGAGGTGCGCCATGATGATAGGGTCGTAAACTTCACTCTTCCAGCTATCTTTTGGAATTTCGTTCAGGCGGATGGAGACAGAATCGTCAGTGCTGCCGAAATGTTTTTTCAGCACGGCGATGATATCTTCAGACACCGCGTTTTGCTGCTCTTCGGTCAGGTTACGAGTAATAAATTTCAAGTCAACATGTGGCATTACGGCTCTCCGAGAAAAGGGTTATCCCCATAAATTTGTTCAGTATCTTACAGGGATAAACCAGTAAAAGACGATCACTCTGTGCGAGCGAGGTCTTCCGTTTAGTGTTTCTTACGTAAGCGTAGCAAGCCGAACAGAATCAGCAACACCACAATGGCCCCGCCAATCATCAGCGCGTTGACGTAACGCACAATGAAAGGCTGCGCGCCGCCCTGTCGCAAGGCTTTTACCTGCTCGGCGGTCACCGAATCGTTAACCTGCCCAAACTGCGTGCGCACATAGCTGCTGACGGCGGCTATCTGCGCGTCATTCATCTGCTGCCCAAAGGCCGGCATGCCGACGTCGATATCGTTGCCCTTGCGTTCGATGCCGTTAACTACCGTCATCACCAGGTTTTGCGGCGTCGCGCCGGTCACCGCGGTATTGTGAGTCAGCGAAGGATAGAAGTTGTCCTTTGTGCCCTGACCTTCAATACCGTGACAGCTGGCACAGGCACCGTTATACAGCTCGGCGCCATTTATGCTTGAACTGTCGGCCAGTGAAGACTGACTGCCCTGACCTTTGACGACCTGATTGATATCCGTCGCCGCAGGCGGCGTATCAAGTTTGGCCGCAACCGGCGTGGAAACCGGCGGCACCTGACGGATCCACGCGGCAATGGCATTCAGGTCACTGTCATCGAGATGACGGAAACTGTGCTCCACCGCTTCGCCCATCGGGCCTGCCGCCTGCGCCTTGCCTGCAAGATGGCCGGTTTTGAGATACGTGACAATGTCACTCTGCGTCCAGTCGGCAATGCCGGATTTATCCGGTGTGATATTGGGCGCATACCAGCCGCCAAGCGGACTGCCCGCCAGATTCTGGCTGCTGTCTTCGGCCATCATCATGTTGCGGGGGTATGACAGGTGCTGCAATGCCCCAGCACATCGACCAGATATTTCCCGCGATTCAACTCGTCCGTTGCGCCCTCGCGCTTTTCAAACGGCTTGTCGCTGCGATAAAGCAGGTTCCAGCCCCACATGATCTGGCGAATATTGAACGGAAATGCGAGGTCGGTTTTCTCGGCTGCCGGCTGGTCGTAGGGCTTCACACCCTGCATAAAATAGGTGTACAGCGCGTGCATATCTTCATCGGAAATCGCGTGATACGCCGTGTAGGGCATCGCCGGATACAGATTGCTGCCGTCGGCTGCCACGCCACGGCGCACCGCGTCGGCAAACTGCTGCTCGGTGTAATTACCGATACCGTATTGCTTTGACGGCGTGATGTTGCTGGAAATTATCCGCCCCATCGGCGAATCAATCGCATAGCCGCCCGCGTAGGACGCGCCGTCCTCATGCAACGGACGGTGACAGGCCCCGCAGTCGGCTGCGACGGCGAGATACTCGCCTTTCTTTATCAACTGCGCCGTGGAATCTTCCGCGGCAAGCGCAGAGGTTGCGCCAAAAATACCGGCCGCAAGCGCTGCGGCGGTCAAAATCCTGTGTGTGGTTTTCATCTCGTCTCCCCGCCTAAATCTCTTTGTCGATGATTTCTGCCGCGCGAATGCTGAGCGCGACGCCCGTCAAGGTTGGGTTAATCACCCCGGATGCAGGGATAACGCCGGTGGTAGCCAGGAACAGATTGCTGTGGTCCCAGGTCCGGCACTCGTGGTTGACTACCGAATCCTTCGGGTTGTCGCCCATGATGACCGTGCCCATCAGGTGGTCGCGGTTCTGCCAGCCGGTATTGTCCTCGACCACGGTCCCGCCCATCAGACTGACAAATTTACGGTAGTCGGCGTCGACAACCGTTTTGGCGGCCTTGACGTAATCATCGACTTCGTAGTTTACGGTCAGCATCGGAATGCCGAGCGCATCTTTGCGGGTGGTGCTTGGGCGCACGGTATTGGTGGCATGAGGCAGGATTTCGAAAACGGTCGAGATGTCGACCCAGCGCGCCGCATCGTGGCGGATTTGCCTGTCGAGTTCGCTCCCGATCACCCCTTTGCCAATCAACCGCTGTGCGACGGTCATGTTCGGCACGTTGTTGGCCATTGCGTGTTTGATGGCGGCGTGATTCTTGCGAAAATCCCCGTCGCGATAGTTGAATATGCCGCCCTGCTGGACCGCGCCACGCCCCGGCCAGACCGGTTCATCGGCCAGAAATTGCAGCCCCATGCCGGTGTGGTCCATCAGGTTGCGTCCGACCTGATCGGAACTGTTGGCGACGTCGGAAATCAGCAGCAGCTTGGGGGTTTCCAGTCCGTGCGCCGCCACGACAAAATATTTGGCGGTCAGACGCTGGTCTTCACCCTTGGAGCTGCGCACGTGCACTGCCACAATCTTGCCGTCGGCACCTTTTTCAAGCTTCCAGGCGGTGGCGTCGGTCATCAGTTTCGCGCCCGCGTCTTCGGCATGCTGCGCGTGCTTGTCGCCGCTGTACATGGAGCCTATCGGGCAGACCGGCATACAGTTGTTGTTGCCGCTACAGGCCGGACGACCGTCATAGGGGCGCGTCGCACGGGCATTCGGCTCATGAATAAAGTGGTAACCGGCCGGGCTGAGACGGCTTTTCACCCGCTGGAACAGGTAGGTTTCGCCTTCCGGTGCCATGGGATAGGGTTTGGAGCGCGGGGGGAACGCAGATCCGGCCTGACCGCTCTGGTCGTCCGTGTCGCTGCCGCATACGCCCAGCGCCTCTTCCGCTTTCTGGTAGAAAGGTTCCAGCTCGCTGTACTCCATCGGCCAGTCGCGACCCACGCCGTAGAGCGATTTCAGCTTCATGTCGTTTGGCAGATAGCGCCAGCAGGCCGAGGCCCAGTGCCAGGTCGTGCCGCCAACCAGTTTGAGCATACCCGGACGAAAATCGAAGGAACCGGTGTTTTCAATGTACTGTTCGTCGTAGGAGTGATGCGCCCAGGGCTCGTTGGGATACGGCGAGTTGTAGTTAGCTTTTTTGGAGGAATTGCGGAAGTTTTCGACAATTTTCCAGCGCGGGATTTTTTCACCGGCTTCAAGAATAATTACCGAACGGCCCTTGAGGGCAAGCGTATGGGCGGCATTGCTGCCAAGCGCGCCCGAACCGATCACAATGACATCGGCGTCATATTGTTTAGTCATCTCTGGCTCACATCAAAAGAGAAAGAATTAATCGTTTTTTATTGTTGCTGGCGGTTGAGTCCAGTAATTGGTATGGCCACGCGAATAGGTCGGGATCACGGTGGCATCCATTGTCGGGGCATAGGCCAGCGCATCGGTGTAAGTGACAAAACGGGTGTTGTCGACCGCGCGCAGGGAAACGGGCGTCCCTGTATAGCCGAGATACCAGGCCGAAACGATTTTCTTCACCGTGGCACCGGTACTATCCTGGGTCATGATGCTGTGCCCGTTGAGTTGATCGGCGTGGGTAATGCCTGCCGCCGCGATAGCCTGCATCAACTGCCGAAGCTGCCCTGGAAACTGGCTGTCTTCTTCGCTCAGACAGTTAAGCGCGCGTTGCGAAACAACCTGGCTTAATTCCCGGCGGCCGGTCAGCAGCAGCGAGAGGTGATAAAACGACGCAGTATCGCTGGATTGCGCCGGAGGCACAGCCCAGGAAATGAGGGGATTCAGTGCGGCAAAACCCGTGAGATAAGCTCCGGACTTAAGGAGTTGTCTTCTGGATAACATTGGAAAAGCCCTTGCATGTTATAGGTGTTAGCCATTTGATAACAAATAATTAACGCCGTAAACAACAAGGGCTTATGTGTTAGCATCTTGTTACATATCATTATAGTGTGACGAACATCACACTATA